>DASWJZ010000213.1:0-1811 GCA_036396875.1 Propylenella sp. | reverse complement strand
CGGCGACGAGCGGATCGACGGTCACCTCGTCCTTCATGAAGACGAGGCTGTCGAGAATCTTCGGGAGCGTGATCCGCTTCATGTGCGGGCAGAGATTGCACGGGCGGATGAATTCGACGTCCGGCGCCTCGGCCGCGATGTTCGACGCCATCGAGCATTCGGTGACGAGCAGCACCTTCGCCGGGCGTTTCTGGAGCACCCAGTTGGTCATCTTGGCGGTGGAACCGGTGAAATCGGCCTCGGCCAGGACGTCGGGCGGGCACTCCGGGTGCGCCAGGATCTGGATGCCGGGGTTGGCGGCGCGGTACTCGCGAAGCTCCTCGCCGGTGAACCGTTCGTGCACCTCGCAGGCGCCCTGCCACGAGATGATCTTCACCTTCGTCTGCGACGCGACCCATTTCGCAAGGTACTGGTCGGGCAGGAAGATGACCGTATCGGAGCCCATCGACTCGACGATCTCGACGGCGTTCGACGAGGTGCAGCAGATGTCGCTCTCCGCCTTCACGTCGGCGGAGGTGTTGACGTAGGTGACGACCGGCACGCCGGGATAGCGCTCGCGGAGCAGCCGCACGTCGTGCCCGGTGATCGAGGCGGCAAGCGAGCAGCCGGCGCGCACGTCCGGGATCAGCACCGTCTTGTCCGGGTTCAGCAGCTTCGACGTCTCGGCCATGAAGTGGACGCCGCACTGGACGATAACGTCGGCGTCGCTCTTCGCGGCGGCGATGGCGAGCTGGAGCGAATCCCCGGTGATATCGGCGACGCAATGGAAGATTTCGGGCGTCTGGTAGTTGTGCGCCAGGATGACGGCGTTCCTGACCTTCTTCAGGTCGTTGATCGCTTTCACGTACGGCGCCATCACCGGCCACTCGATCGCCGGGATCACGGTCTTCACGCGCTCGTAAAGGTGCGCGGTCTCGCGCGCCACCGCATCGGTGTATTCCAGGGACGGCATCTCGATCGGCGGAAGGCCGGGCGCCGGCGCGGTGCTACGCGCGCGTGGGGCTTCCATGTGGAGCGTAGTCATCTGTCACCACTCCCAATTATGCTCACAATGAGCATAATTTGCATCTGAAAAATTCCGGCCGAGGCCGGGTGCGTCTGCCGACAATATAAGCACGGGCTGAGCAAATTTCCAACGTCTCGGGGGCGGCCGGCCATCAATCTTCGGCATGTCTGAAATCAGCAAGAATCATCGGCGATGACCGGCGGCGGCGTTAGAATGGCGATTCACGCCAGCGGGGTTCCCGAAAAAAATGACAAACGCAACGGCGGCTCGCCCGTTCCTGCAGACCGTACCGGTCGTCCTCGTCGCCGGCTGCGTCATCGCGATCATCGGCTTCGGCCCGCGCTCGACGATGGGCTTCTTCCTGACGCCGATGACCAGCGAATTCGGCTGGGGCCGCGAAATCTTCGCGCTCGCCATTGCCATCCAGAATCTCGTCTGGGGCATCGGCCAGCCGTTCGTCGGCATGCTCGCCGACCGCTACGGCACGGCGCGCGTCTTGAGCGTCGGCGCGCTGTTCTACGCGCTCGGCCTGGCGCTGATGGCATACACCACCGACCCGGTGACGCTGCAACTCACCGCCGGTGTGCTGATCGGCCTCGGCATCGCCGGGTCGGCCTTCCTGCTGGTCACGTCGGCGTTCGCGCGCCTCCTGCCGCCGGAGCTTCGCACCATCGGCTTCGGCATCGGCACGGCGGCCGGTTCGCTCGGCCAGTTCATCTTCGCGCCGCTCGGCCAGGGGTTCATCTCCGCCTACGGCTGGCAGACGGCGCTTCTCATCATGGCGGCGATCCTGCTCGCCATACCG
>DASWJZ010000212.1:0-28981 GCA_036396875.1 Propylenella sp. | reverse complement strand
CCTTCGGCGACAGCTCGTCGGGGTTCAGCCGATCGAGCGCGGCGAGAGCGGGGTGCTCCGAAAATTCCTCCTCGGCGGGCTTGACGGAGAACAGCGGCAGGTCGTCGATCATCGGCTTCGGCCGCGAGCGGTCGCTTTTTTCGAGGCTCTGCAGCACCTGCCGCGCCCGGGCGATCACCGCCGGCGGCAGCCCGGCGAGCTTTGCCACCTGGATGCCGTAGGAGCGGTCGGCGGCGCCCGGCGCCACCTCGTGCAGGAATACCACGTCGCCCTTCCACTCCTTCACCTTCATCGTGGCGTTGGTCAGTCGCGAAAGCTTCGCCGACAGCGCGGTCAGCTCGTGATAGTGCGTTGCGAAGAGGGCGCGCGAGCGGTTTTGGTCGTGCAGGTGCTCGATCGCCGCCCAGGCGATCGACAGCCCGTCGAAGGTCGCCGTGCCGCGGCCGATTTCGTCGAGGATGACGAGCGCCTGCCGCCCCGCCTGGTTCAGGATCGCCGCCGTCTCCACCATCTCCACCATGAAGGTGGAGCGCCCGCGCGCGAGATCGTCCGCCGCCCCGACACGGCTGAACACGGCGTCGACGATGCCGATATGGGCGGCCCGCGCCGGCACGAAGCTTCCCGCCTGCGCCAGGATGGCGATCAGCGCGTTCTGGCGGAGGAAGGTGCTCTTCCCCGCCATGTTCGGCCCGGTCAGGAGCCAGATCCGCCCGGCCGCGCCATCGAGGTCTGAAGGGGGGGCGCCAGCCATGGGGTCGGAAGTATCGTCCGGCCCGAGATCGCAGTCGTTTCCGACAAAGCTCGCGCCCTCGGCCCGCAGCGCCTGCTCCACCACCGGGTGCCGGCCGCCCTCGAGGCGGAACGCGAGGCTCAAATCAACCTTCGGCCGCACGTAATTCTCCGCCGCCGCAAGGTCGGCGAGCGCCGCGGCGACGTCGATCCCGGCGAGCGCCCGCGCCGCCTCGCGGATCGTCGCCTCGGCCGCCACGATTTTTCCGGCGAGGTCGTCGAAGATCGCCAGCTCCAGCGCCAGCGCCCGCTCCGCCGCGCTCGCGATCCGCTGTTCGAGCTCGGCCAATTCCGTGGTGGTGAAGCGCATCGCGCTCGCCAGCGTCTGCCGGTGGATGAATTTCTCCCCGCCCCCTCTGTCGAGCGCCGGCGCCTGCCCCGCCGTCACCTCGACGAAATAGCCGAGCACATTGTTGTGCCGGATTTTCAGCGAACGGATGCCCGTCTCGTCGGCATAGCGCGCCTGCAGCGCGGCGACGACGCGGCGGCTTTCGTCGCGCAGCGCCCGCGCCTCGTCGAGCACGGGATCAAAGCCGTGCCGGACGAATCCGCCGTCGCGTTTGAGGAGGGGAAGCTCGTCGGCGAGCGCGGCGCTAAGCGTTGCGACGAGGCGCGCCGCCGCGCCTTCCAGGTGGAGGCGGTGACCGGGCGCCGGGTTCGGGCTTTCGCCAGGTTCGGGCTCGTGCAGCAGGTCCGCGACGGTCCCAGCGCCGGCGAGCCCGGCCCGGATGCAGTCGAGATCGCGCGGGCCGCCCCGATCGAGCCCCAGCCGGGACAGGGCTCTCAGCATGTCCGGAACGCCCGCAAGCGCGGTGCGAACGTCTTCCCTGAGCCGCCGCCGCTCCACGAAAAACGCGACGCCGTCGAGCCGTTCCGCGATGCGCTCCGGGTCGCAGAGCGGACTCGCCAGCCACTCCGCCAGCAGCCGCGCCCCGGCGGCGGTGCGGGTCCGGTCGACGGCGGCTATCAGGCTCCCGCTCCGCCCGCCGGAGATGCTCCTGAAAATTTCGAGGTTGGCCCGCGTGGCGGCGTCGAGCCGCATGACCTCGTTGCCGGAAATCCGGCGCGGCGGCTCGATCGGCGGCCGCTTCGCGATCTGCGTCTTCTCGACATAGGCGATGAGCGCCGCCGCCGCGGCGAGTTCCGGGCGGGAAAAGTTTCCGAACGCTTCCAGGGTCTTCACGCCGAAGACGCGGCACAGCCGCTCCTCCGCGCCCGCGGCGTCGAAGAACGCCGCCGGGAGCGGCGTCAGCGCAATCGTCAGCGCCCCGATCGCACTGCGGATTTCGGCGTCCTGCGCGAGCTTTTCGTTCACCGCGATTTCGCGCGGCTCGACGCGCGACAGGAGACCCCCCAGTTCGCCCGGCCCGCATTCGGAGATGCGGAACTCCCCGGTCGAGATGTCGGTCCACGCCGCCGCGTAACGGTCGGCGCCGTCGCTTCCGGCGATTTTCACGAGAGCCGCCAGATAGTTGTTCCGCCCGGCGTCGAGCAGCCGCTCTTCGGTGATCGTGCCGGGCGTCACCAGCCGGGTGACCTCGCGCCGCACCACGGCTTTCGCGCCCCGCCGACGCGCCTCCTTCGGGTCCTCCGTCTGTTCGCAGACCGCGACCCGGTGGCCGAGCGCGATCAGCTTCTGCAAATAGTCGTCGGCGGCGTGGACGGGCACGCCGCACATCGGAATCTCCTCGCCCAGATGGCGGCCCCGCTTGGTGAGGGCGATGCCGAGCGCCCGCGACGCCGTCGCCGCGTCGTCGAAGAACAGCTCGTAAAAATCCCCCATCCGGTAGAAGAGCAGGCAATCCGGGTTGGCTGCCCGGATTTCGATATACTGCTCCATCATCGGCGTGACGCGCCCTGGCGCCGCCTCGCCCGCAACGCCGCCAGGCGCGCCCGGCTCGCTTCTGTTCATGCCGTGAACGCTAGCAGAGAGGCGAGGGGGCCGGCCACCACGGCCATGCATCCGCCCATGGGGCTTCCCCTTCTTGCTCCGCGCCCGACCTGCCTGCTACTGCGGTCGAAGGACGGAGGCCGTGCGATGGATATGGAAGCGACCCTTGAGCGCCGGCGTCTCAGAAGGCGCGCAAGCTTTTGGCGGGTGGCCGCCTTCGTGATGCTCCTGGTGGCGGTCATTGCCGTGATCGGCGTCGCATCGGATTTGGACGGCATCGACCCCACGGCGTCGCGCGGGCATGTCGCCGAGGTTCGTGTCAGCGGATTCATCGACACCCGGCCGGGCGCCGTGGAGGTCCTCGAGAGCGCGGCCAAGAGCAACGCGGTCAAGGCGATACTCGTGCACATCGATTCCGGCGGCGGGGCCGCGAGCGGCGGCGAGGCGCTCTACCGCGCGGTCCGCGCGGCGTCCGAGAAGAAGCCGGTCGTGGCGGTGATCGACGGCGTCGGCGCGTCGGCCGCCTATTTGACGGCCATCGCCGCGGACCACATCGTGGCCCGCGAAAGCGCGATAACCGGCTCCATCGGCGTGATCTTCCAGTATGCTCACTTCGAGGAGCTCCTGGCGAAGATCGGCGCCGAATACGAGGAGATCAAGAGCGCGCCGCTGAAGGGAGAACCGTCGATCTTCCGCGAGCCGCATCCGGACGCTGAACGTATGATCGGCGACGTCGTCGACGATACCTATGACTGGTTCGTGAGCCTGGTGGCCGAGCGCCGCGGGCTCTCGCCGGCCGAGGCGCGCCGGCTATCGGACGGCAGCATCTACACTGGCCGGCAGGCCGAACGCCTCAGGCTGATCGATGCCGTCGGCGGAGCGGCGGAGGCGCGCGCCTGGCTGGCGGCGGAGAAGGGCGTTTCGGAGGATCTCCGAGTGCGCGAGTGGAAGCAGGACGAGCCGCTTTTCGGCCTGATGGGAGCGGGGGCGCTGGCCGGGCTCGCGCGCCTCGTCGGTCTCGATCCGGGGGCGGCGTCGATCTTGCCGCGGCGGCTTGCAGTTGACGGTCTTCTGTCGGTTTGGCAGGGTCCCCTATCCGCGCGGTCAGATCGCTAGGGGGGCCAAAGTGATCAAGTCCGAGCTCATCGAGCGCATCTCGGTGCGCAATCCGCACCTGTACCAGCGCGATGTCGAGCACATCGTCAACGCGATCCTTGAGGAGATCGTCGCGGCTCTGGCGCGCGGCGATCGCGTCGAATTGCGCGGCTTCGGCGCCTTTTCGGTGAAAAACCGGCCGGCGCGCACCGGCCGCAATCCGCGCACGGGTGAACAGGTTGTCGTTTCCGAGAAACACGTGCCCTTCTTCAAAACGGGCAAGGACATGCGCGAGCGGCTGAACGTCGCCGGGGGCTGAGTTGCTTCGCAGCCTCGCGACCATCCTGAAATGGCTGATCCTGCTGCCGGTGCTCGTCGCCGTCGTGCTCCTCGCTGTCGCCAACGACCAGGACGTGACGGTGCATCTCAACCCCTTCGATGCCGGCGATCCCGTTCTCCGCCTTGACCTGGCGCTCTATCAGGTCGCCTTCGTCGTCTTTGTGGCCGGCGCCCTGACGGGCGGGCTTGTCGCCTGGTCGAACCAGCGCAAATACCGCCGCCGGGCGCGCGAGCGCCGAGGCGAGGCGGCGCTCTGGCAGGCGCGCGCCGACTGGACGGAGGAACGGAAGGTGCCGCCCGCATCCCGCACCAGCGCCTTCCTTCCGCGGCCGGGGCGCGGCTGACGCGCCGCCGGCATGCGGATCATCGCAGCCGACGACCTTGCCCGCATTCTCACCTTTCCGGCGCTGGTCGAGGCGCTTCGGGCCGCCTTCCGGCGCCCCGCCGTCACGCCGCTTCGTCATCATCATTCGATCGCAATTGCCGGGGAGCCGGACGCCACGCTCCTGCTGATGCCGGCCTGGCAGGATCTGGCGGCTGAAATCGGCGACGGTTTTCTCGGCGTGAAGATCGTGACCGTTCATCCCGGCAACGCGGCGCGCGGCCGCGCGAGCGTCTCGGGAACATATTTTCTGATGGCGGCAAGAACCGGCGAGCCGCTTGCCGTCATCGACGGCCTCGCATTGACCCTGTGGCGGACCGCCGCTGCGTCCGCGCTCGCCGCCTCCTATCTGGCGCGGCCGGACGCGACCCGTCTCGCGATGATCGGGGCAGGCAATCTCGCGCCGTACCTGGTGCGGGCGCATGCCAGCGTGCGTCCCGTCAACGACGTCCTGATCTGGAATCGCGCCTATTCCCGGGCGGCGGAATGCGCCGCGGCGCTCGCCGGTTCCGGATTTTCCGTCCGGGCGACGACGAACCTCGAAGAGGCCGTCCGCCAGGCGGATATCGTGTCCTGCGCGACGTTGTCGTCCGAGCCGCTGGTGCTCGGACGCTGGCTCAGGCCCGGCGCCCATCTCGATCTGGTCGGCGCGTTTACGCCCGCGATGCGCGAAAGCGACGATGAGGCCGTCCGGCGGGCGCGCGTCTTTGTGGACACGCGCGCCGGGGCGCTCAGCGAGGCAGGGGACATCGTTCAGCCGCTCAAAGCGGGCGCGATCAGCGAGAGCGCCATCCGCGCCGATCTGTTCGATCTATGCCGCGGCGTGCATAAGGGGCGCGAGCGGCCGGACGAAATCACCCTGTTCAAGTCCGTCGGGACGGCGCTTGAGGACCTTGCGGCGGCAGCCTTTGCATATTCGCGGGCTCCCGCCTGAAGCAGCCTCATATCGCTACGCTGGCGCACGCACCGGCGATCTTCTGAAGCCATTCCGCCCTGTTCTCGAACACGACCTTGCCGAAGCGGCGCTCCTGCTCCTGGAGTTCGGCGCCTTCCATGATGTAGCGCTTCTTGCCGTTCGGAAGATCGGCCAGGACGGTATTCACGCACGCGACGACGCGGAGCTTCTTCTCGTCGCCCATCAGGCTCATCGCGCCGGTCGTCTGGCTCATCAGGATCTCCGAAACGACACCGGAAAACTCCGCCCGCAGGTCCGCCGACGCCGCCGCCGGAAGGAGCGCCAGACCTGCGAGGCCGGCAATGTGGCCGCGGTGCATCGCTGTCCTCCTGATTCCGAATGCGCGCCAGGGTTCTGAGGCTTCCGGCCCGCACGCTCGATTGGGAAACGCCTTTCTCCGCTTCGGGTTTCAATGCCTGCTAGGCTTGGCAGCCCCGGGGAATTGTCCGAAAATCGATGTGGGGAGGTCTATCACGATGCGCTACGTTCGTTTTTTCGCTCCGTTCGCCATCCTGCTTGCCGCAGCGATCGTCCTGTCGGCCTGCCGGACTGCGGCGACAATTTCGGACTACAGCCCCGAAGCGCACCAGAAGGCCGCCGAACTGAAGGCGGAAACGCTCGCGTTGATGACGAAGTCCGACGAGCCTTACGCTCGCCACCGTGCGGAGGCGGAGGCGCTGACGACGAAGATAAGCGCCGCCTACGAGGTTGCCGCCAGCACGCCGCGCAACGAGCTCGTCACCCAGCAATGGGCCGTGATGAAGGATCCCGAGCGCGACCTCTATGGCGGCTACGTGAAGCGCTGGCAGGCGAGCGGCCGCATCACCGCCGCGTTCCGCGACGAGATGCTCCCGCAGGTCTCCCAGGCCTTCGATTACATCCTCTGCCTGGAGGTGGCGAAGAAGAGCGGCGGCCAGTGCGTTGCGGGAGGCACGCCATGACCGCGTTTGACGAGTTCCGCGACGCCGTGCTGGAGGAAGCGGAGAACCTCGCCCGAACGGTGCTGAAACGGGCGGTAAAGGAGGCTCGCGCCGATGCCGAGGCCTTTGTCGACAGGAGCGCGGAGAAGATCGAGCGCTGGACGCGGCTCCTGGCGGCAGGGGACCTGACCAAGGACGAGTTCGCGAGTCTCATGCGCTCGCAGCGGGATCTCGCTGAGCTCAGTGCCCTCACGAAGGCCGGGATTTCGGCGTCGCGGCTGAAAAAATTCCGCGAGACGCTGACCGATGTGGTCATCGACAAAGCGTTCGACGTTCTTCTGTAGCTGCGGTACCTGAAGGGGCATGGATGGACGGGCTCGTCGGGCGGGCGGGAAAGCCTTCTTCGCCGCGTGACTGCGGGGATTCCGGTCGGACGAAAGATAGATGGGGCTGTTCAAATCAACGATCCGGAGGATCGGAGGCCCGACCAATCCCGCTACCCTCCGGATTCTGGATGCCGCAGACTGGTTCCGCAGACTTTGGGCGGACCGGCTGCTCGAGCCGCCGGTTCCGTTTCTCAATCCCGAGCGGTCGCTCCTTGTCATCTGGAGCGCCAAGTGCGCCTGCACGGTCGTTTACGTCTGGTATCTGCAATCCGTCGGGCAGCTTGAGGCATTCAGGCGATCGGGCCTGTCCGCGCATGCCTTCCGCGGCCAGCGCTATGCAAAGTCCGATCTGTTCAGGCGCGGCAAGGCTAGGATGCTCGACGACTATCGGATCGTGCACGTGATCCGGGACCCGTGTCTGCGTGCAGTGTCGGCCTATCGTCACGAGCTAGCGACCGGCTACGCGGACAAGCGGTTCTCCGCCGCCGGGCTCGGTCCGATGGACCACAATTCAGGCTTCTCGTTCTCGCGCTATCTCGAATACCTGGAGACGGTCGACCTCAGCCGTGCGAACGTTCATCACAAGCAGCAGTTTCATCCGGTCGAGAAGGTGAAGGCCGCCGACCGCGTCATCAACATCTCGCGGCAGGACCTCTTCACCGAATTGAACCGTCTGGAGTCCGAGCACGGAATGCCGCGGACGGATTTTACCGCGCTTGACTGGCTGCATCGGAAGGAGGATGCGCGGCGCGCGCGGACTGTTTCCTTTGCGCGAGGAGGTGTCGCCGATCTGCCGTTTGACGCCGCCGCGGCACGGGGCCGGGCTCCTTGGCCGGACTATGAGCAGTTTCTCGGGCCGAGCGTCAGACGACGCATAGAACGCCTCTACGCGACGGATTTCGAGGCCTTCGGCGAGCACCTCTGAAGGGATCGGCACCCGCCTCACCCGGACAACCGTGTACTACCTAACCCGGACAACTCGTGTGCTACCGACACTGCTGGCTCCAGGCCCTTGCGGTTTGCGCCGTCCCGGCCTATATCCGCGTCAACACATCTCGAATGACAATCGAGGGTGGGTCCCGCCGGACCCGCTCTTTTTTGTTGCCCGGCCCGCCTGGATGGCGACCTGCCGGGCGAGGAGCAGAATGGACGATCGCCGTCTGACGCGGGAATCGGGGCTTGAGGCCCGCATCGCCCGCATCGTCGAGCCGGTTGCGGCCGATCTCGGCTATGACCTCGTCCGCATAAAGGTCTCCGGCGCCAACGGCGTGACGGTGCAGATCATGGCCGAGCGGCCGGACGGCGCCATGACGGTTGAGGATTGCGAAACGCTGAGCCGGGCCGTCTCCCCGGAACTCGACGTTGCCGATCCGATCGACGGGGAATACCACCTTGAAGTTTCTTCTCCCGGCATTGACCGGCCGCTGACGCGGGCCAGGGATTTCGACAACTGGGCGGGTCACGAGGCGAAGATCGAGATGGACCGGGCGGTGGACGGCCGCAAACGCTTCCGCGGCACGCTTCTCGGCGTCCGCGACGAGCGCGCCGGACTGCGCCTCCTCGACACGCCGGACGCCGCCGAGGTGTGGCTGCCGCTGGACGACATCGGCGAAGCGCGGCTCGTTCTGACCGACGCCCTCCTGGCGGTGCGCCGGCCGACCGAATCCACCGGTTCGGACGAACAACGGATTGAATTGGAACGGAGCTGAGGCAAATGGCTGTCAGTGCAAACAAGCTCGAACTTCTGCAGATCGCCGACGCCGTCGCGCGCGAGAAGACGATCGACCGCAAGATCGTGATCTCGGCGATGGAGGA
This sequence comes from Propylenella sp., assembly GCA_036396875.1. Classification (GTDB taxonomy): domain Bacteria; phylum Pseudomonadota; class Alphaproteobacteria; order Rhizobiales; family Afifellaceae; genus DASWJZ01. The sequence goes on along the minus strand of DASWJZ010000212.1, from coordinate 20,409 downwards.
CGCCATCCAGAAGGCGGCGAAGTCCCGCTACGGCGCCGAGACGGATGTGCGCGCCGAAATCGACGTGAAGACCGGCGAGATTCGCCTGCAACGGCTGCTTGAGGTCGTGGAGGGCGTCGAGGACCAGGCGACCCAGATCTCGGTCGACGAGGCGCGGCTGAGGAACCCCGCCGCGCAGGTCGGAGACTATATTTCCGAGCCGCTGCCGCCGCTCGATTACGGCCGCATCGCCGCCCAGTCGGCGAAGCAGGTGATCATGCAGAAGGTGCGCGAGGCGGAGCGCGACCGTCAGTACGAGGACTACAAGGACCGCATCGGCGAGGTCGTCAACGGCACGGTGAAGCGGGTCGAGTACGGCAACGTCATCGTCGACCTCGGGCGCGGCGAGGCGATCATCCGCCGCGATGAGCTGATCCCGCGAGAAACCTTCCGCTACGGCGATCGCGTGCGCGCCTATGTCTACGACGTGCGGCGCGAGCAGCGCGGGCCACAGATCTTCCTGTCGCGCACGCATCCGCAGTTCATGGCGAAGCTCTTCAACATGGAAGTGCCGGAGATCTACGACGGCATCATCGAAATCAAATCGGTCGCCCGCGACCCGGGCTCGCGCGCCAAGATCGCCGTGGTGTCGCGGGACACGTCGATCGATCCGGTCGGCGCCTGCGTCGGCATGCGGGGGAGCCGCGTGCAGGCGGTGGTCGGCGAGCTGGCGGGCGAGCGCATCGACATCATCCCATGGAACCAGGACGCGGCGACCTTCATCGTCAATTCGCTGCAGCCGGCGGAAGTCTCCAAGGTCGTGCTCGACGAGGACGCCGAGCGCATCGAGGTGGTGGTGCCCGACGACCAGCTGTCGCTGGCGATCGGCCGCCGCGGCCAGAATGTCCGCCTCGCCTCGCAGCTGACCGGCTGGGACATCGACATTCTGACCGAGGATGAGGAATCGGAGCGGCGCCAGAAGGAGTTCCAGGAGCGCACGGCGCTCTTCATGGAGGCGCTCGACGTCGATGAGATGGTCGCGCAGCTGCTTGCCTCGGAAGGCTTTGCCAGCGTCGAGGACGTGGCATTCGTCGAGGCGGACGAGATCGCCTCGATCGAAGGCTTCGACGAGGACACGGCGGCGGAGCTGCAGGCGCGCGCGCGCGAGCACATGGAAAAGGTCGAGGCCGAGCAGGACGAGGAGCGCCGCAAGCTCGGCGTCGCCGACGAACTGAAGGAAGTCCCCGGCGTCACCACCGCGATGCTCGTGGCGCTCGGCAAGAACGACATCAAGACGCTCGAGGATCTCGCCTATTGCGCTGCTGACGACCTGATCGGCTGGAGCGAGCGGAAGGACGGCGAGACCGTGCGCTACGAGGGCGCGCTCTCCGGGTTGGAGCTCTCCCGCGAGGAGGCCGAGCAGATCGTGATGGCGTCGCGCCTCAAGGCGGGGATCGTGACAGAAGCGGACCTTGCGCCGCCGCCGCCGCAAGAGGCCGCCGAAGTCGAGGCGACGCCGGTTTGACGGACGCGCTGCCGGAGACCGATGCGGGCAGGAGGGGCCGGCGCGGCCGCCTGCGCATGTGCGCGGTCACGCGCCTGCCGCGTCCGGAAGCGGAACTGATCCGTTTTGTCTCGGCTCCGGACGGCGATGTCGTCGCCGATCTGAGGGCGAGGTTGCCCGGCCGCGGCGTCTGGGTCGGCCTCGACCGCGCGACGGTGGCGGAGGCGGTGCGGAAGAACGTGTTCGCGCGCGGGCTGAGGCGGCCCGTCAAGCCCGCCGCCGGGCTTGCCGACCGCGTCGGCGAGCGCTTGCGCCAGGCGGCGCTCGGCCGGCTCGGCCTCGCCCGCAAGGCGGGCGCGGCCGTCGGCGGTTTCGGCAAGGTGGAGGCGGCGGTGGCGGGCGAAGCGGTTGCAGCGGTGCTGATCGCCGCCGACGCTGCCGAAGACGGCAGGCGCAAGATGATGCAGGCCCTCTATCGCCGCTTCGGCGAAGCGGTGCCGATACCCATATTCCGCCTTTTCGGCTCGGCGGAATTGGGTTTGGCATTGGGCCGAGCAAATGTGATACATGCTGCCGTGCTTCAAAGCCCGGCTGGCAGAAGTTTTTTGGATGCGGCCACGCGCCTCCAACGCTATGAGGGCGCTGGGGAAATGGCCGTTGGGGAATTGCGGCTGAGCCGCGGGAATGGCGAATGACTGATACGACGAGTGACAAGACGCTGAAGGTCGAAGGGCGCAAGCGGATCTCGCTGAAGCGCGACACCGATACGGTGCGCCAGAGCTTTTCCGGCGGCCGTTCGAAGTCGGTCGTGGTGGAGAAGAAACGGCGCCGCGTGGCCGGACCGGGCGAACGGGCCGATGCGATCTTCGCGCCTGTCGAGGAGGCGCCGAAGGCGGAGGCCGCGTCGGTGCGTGCGGAATTGCGCCGGTCGGGCGCCGCCGCTCCGGCCCAGCCGCGCTCGCGGACGGCCGGCGTCGTGCTGCGCACGCTGACCGATGAGGAGCGCGACGCCCGCGCCCATGCGCTTGCCGAAGCGCGCGAGCAGGAAGCGGAAGAGCGCCGCCGGGCGGAGATCGAGGCGCGCCAGTTTGCGGAGGAAGAGCAGCGGCTCGCCCGGGAACACGCCGAGGCGGAGCGGCGCAAGACTGAAGAGGAGGCGCGCAAGCAGTCCGAGGAGCAGGCGCGCCGCCGCGCCGAGGACGAGGCCCGCCGCCGTCTCGGCGAGGAGCCCGCCGCGCCGCCGCGCCGCGTCGACGGCGCCGAAGAGACACGGACGCTGCGCCCGGGGCTTCGCCCGAAGCGGCTTGAGGCGCCGAAGCCGACGCGCACGAAGGTGGCGCCCGGCGGCGAGCGCTCGCGCGGCCGCCTGACGGTGACGAATGCGCTGGAGGCGGCCGAGAGCCAGCGCGAACGCTCGCTCGCTTCGGTGCGCCGCAAGCGCGAGAAGGAGAAGCGTCAGCTGCACGGCTTCACGCCGACACAGGAGAAGATCGTTCGCGACGTCGTCATTCCGGAGGCGATCACCGTGCAGGAGCTCGCCAACCGCATGGCGGAGCGGGCCGTCGACGTAATTCGTCTGCTCATGAAAGACGGGCAGATGGTGAAGATCACCGACGTCCTCGACGCCGACACCGCCCAGATCGTCGCCGAGGAGATGGGCCACAATGTGCGCCGGGTCGCCGCCGCCGATGTCGAGGAGGGCCTGTTCGATGCCGCCGACGCTCCCGAGACGCTGCAGCCGCGGGCGCCGGTCGTGACCATCATGGGCCATGTCGATCACGGCAAGACCTCGCTGCTCGACGCGATCCGCACCGCCAATGTCGTGGCGAGCGAGGCCGGCGGCATCACCCAGCACATCGGCGCCTACCAGGTCGATAACAACGGGCAGAGGATCACCTTCATCGACACGCCCGGTCACGAGGCGTTCACCGCCATGCGCGCGCGCGGCGCGCAGGCGACGGACATTGCCGTCCTGGTGGTCGCCGCCGACGACGGCGTGATGCCGCAGACGGTGGAATCGATCAATCACGCGCGCGCGGCCGGCGTGCCGATCATTGTCGCGATCAACAAGATCGACAAGCCGGGCGTCGACCCGAACCGCGTCCGCACCGATCTGCTGCAGCACGAGATCGTCGTCGAATCGATGGGCGGGGAGACGCTCGAGGTCGAGGTCTCGGCCCTGAAGCACATCAATCTCGACAAGCTTCTCGAGGCGATTCTGTTGCAGGCGGAGATCCTGAACCTGCAGGCCAATCCGAACCGGGCGGCGGAAGGTATCGTGGTGGAGGCGCAGCTCGATCGCGGCCGCGGCCCGGTGGCGACCGTACTGGTCCAGCGCGGCACGCTGCATGTCGGCGACATCATCGTCGCCGGCGCCGAATGGGGCCGCGTCCGCGCCCTGATCGACGACCGCGGCGAGCATGTCCGCGAGGCGGGGCCGTCGACGCCCGTCGAGGTGCTTGGCTTCCAGGCGACGCCGGAAGCCGGCGACCGCCTCGGCGTGGTGGAGAGCGAGGCCCGCGCCCGCGAGATCACCGACTACCGCTATCGGCTGCGGCGCGAGAAGGTGGCGGCCAGCGCCGCCGGCGCGCGCGGCTCGCTCGAGCAGATGATGCACCGGCTGCAGGTGGAGGGAAAGAAGCTCTTCCCGATCGTCGTCAAGGGCGACGTGCAGGGCTCGGTGGAGGCGATCGTCCAGGCGCTGGAGAAACTCGGCACCGACGAGGTGGCGGCCCGCGTCATCCATTCCGGCGTCGGCGGCATCACCGAATCGGACGTGAACCTTGCCACGACCTCCGAGGCGCCGATCATCGGCTTCAACGTCAGGGCCAACAGCCAGGCGCGCGATCTGGCCGAGCGCGACGGCATCGAGATCCGCTATTACAATGTCATCTACGACCTGGTGGACGACATCAAGGCCGCCATGTCGGGCCTCCTTTCGCCGGAGCGGCGCGAGACCTTCCTCGGCAATGCCGAGATCCTGGAGATCTTCAACATCTCCAAGGTCGGCCGGGTCGCCGGCTGCCGGGTGACCGAGGGCAAGGTGGAGCGCGGCGCCAGCGTGCGGCTGATCCGCGACAACGTCGTCATCCACGAGGGCAAGCTGTCGACGCTGAAGCGCTTCAAGGATGAGGTGCGTGAGGTTCCGGCCGGCCAGGAATGCGGCATGGCGTTCGAGAAGTACGAGGACATGCGCGTCGGCGACGTGATCGAGTGCTACCGCGTCGAGGAGATCGCGCGGACGCTGTAGGACCATAGCCGTATTGACCGGCGGCTGAGCCCTTCACCTGTCCAGCCGATCGAATGAGCTCAGCGAACTAAAGGAGTGATGCCGCCGGAGGTCTTTGCAGGGGAGCGGTGTTTATGGAAACGAAAACAAGGGATCGAACCGAAGCGTTTGGCGAGCCCTATCGATTCGTTCCACCGGATGTTTATGGAGCGGCCCTGACAACATATTTAGCAAAGGAGATATCGGTGCCTGGCTCCTCCTTGAAGGGATTGATGAAGGCGCTGGCTGAATTCATCGATAAGACTTCATCCGACTCAGGGCGAGACCTCATGGCGCTCGAATCGAGGGATGTTCATTGGTTCGATGGGAATGCCAAGGCGCTTGACTGGGCCAATCAGGCGCTCGCACGCGCCGCCTCAGCGGCGGAGCAACTCGTTGCGCAGCGGCGCGAGAACCTGCGAAGAATCGCCAAAGCAGAACGCCGAATCAACAGAACGCAAGCGCTGACATCGCGAATGCTAGGGCGATTGGTCGAAGGCGCACGACGCACATGAGCGGAGCGGAGTCCGGTGGTCCTGCCAAGCAACCGAAAGGTCGGGAACTGGACCTGCCTTCGTGGCGGCGAATCGGCGAGTTCGTGCGCAATATTTTGCGACTTGAGCGTTCGATGGAGGCATTGTCGGTCGAAAACAGGGAGTTGGACCAGCGTGTCGGCGCGCTCCAGAGGCAAGTGGATGAGCAGGCCGGGCAACTGAAAGTCATGTTGGATTTCATAAATAAGGCGCTAGATGATCGGGTCGAGGCGCGTGCCGAGGACGCCGCGATCCGTGCCTTTGAACGAATGGCTTCGGCCGCTGGACTCCCTCTTCGGAAGAAACCTCGCCGAAGCAACAAGAATTGATGAATCAGCCGTCGCAGCGCCAGCTCAGGGTCGGCGAGCTGGTGCGCCATGCGCTCGCCGATGTATTCCTGCGCGGCGAAGCGGGTCCCGATTTCGAGGGCACGTTGATCACGGTCGCGGAGGTTCGGCTGTCCGGCGACCTGAAGCACGCGACCGTGCTCATTTCGCCGCTCGCCAGCGCCGATCCGGAATCGATGATCGAGCGGCTGAACCGCAATGCCGCGTTCCTGCGCGGCCGCATCACCCCGGCGCTGCGCCAGATGCGGTCGATGCCCGACCTGAAATTCCGGCTCGATACGCGGTTCGAGGACGACAGCCGCATCGACCGGCTGCTGAAATCGCCGGAGGTCGCCCGCGATCTCCGCCGCGACGGGGACGAAACCTGATGGGGCGGCGGATCAAGGGCAGGAAGGTCGACGGCTGGCTGATCCTCGACAAGCCGGTCGGCATGACTTCGACGGAGGCGGTGGCGCGGGTCAAGCGCCTGTTCGGCGCCGCCAAGGCGGGGCACGCCGGGACGCTCGATCCGCTTGCCTCCGGCTGCCTGCCGGTCGCCCTTGGCGAGGCGACCAAAACCGTCGCCAACGTGATGGACGGCCGCAAGCTTTATCGCTTTACCGTCCGCTGGGGCGTCGAGACGACGACCGACGACACCGAGGGCGCAGGCGCCGCGACATCGGACCGTCGACCGTCCCCGGATGAGATTCGCGCGCTGCTCTCGGAATTCACCGGCGACGTGCTGCAGGTCCCGCCGCGCTTTTCGGCGGTAAAGATCGCCGGCGAGCGGGCCTACGATCTTGCGCGCGAAGGCGCGCCGGTCGAGCTCGTGGCGCGCGTCATCGCCGTCCACCGGCTCGAGCTGATCGAATGTCCCGATCCCGACCACGCCGTTTTCCTGGCGGAATGCGGCAAGGGCGCCTATGTGAGGGCGCTGGCGCGCGATATGGGTCGGCGCCTTGGCGTCTACGGACATGTCGTCGCGCTTCGCCGTCTGGCGGTCGGCCCGTTCGGCGAGACGCACATGATTTCGCTGGAAAAGCTGGAGGAGTTGAGCCATAAGGCCGGGGCCTCCGGCGGCGCTCTTGCCCGGGAGGCTTTGTATTCGGTCGCGACGGCGCTGGACGGCATCCCGGCGCTCGCCATGACCGAGCGGGATGCGGCCCGCCTGAGACGCGGCCAGGCCGTCATCCTGAGAGGACGGGATGCGCCCGTCATGTCGGGCCCTGCTTATGCGATATCCGGCGGTGTTCCGGTCGCGCTCGGCGAGGTCGACAAGGGCGCCTTCAATCCCAGGCGCGTGTTCAATCTGTCGGAAAGCCGCGAGCGGCCCGGCACCGGAGAAGATACGAGGATGACCGATGTCGATCACCGCTGATCGAAAACAGGTACTGATGAAGGAATTCGCCACCAAGGCCGGCGATACGGGTTCGCCCGAAGTGCAGGTCGCCATCCTTTCGGAGCGGATCTCCAATCTGACCGAGCACTTCAAGAGCCACGTGAAGGACAATCATTCACGGCGCGGCCTCCTGAAGCTCGTGTCCCAGCGACGCCGCCTGCTCGACTATCTGAAGTCGAGGGACGAAAGCCGCTATCAGACGCTCATCACGCGGCTCGGACTGCGCCGCTAGAGAGTGAGTGCGGCGGGCGGCGGGGACCGTCCGCTCGCATCGTTTAGAAGGCGGGAATGGCCATGGCAGGATCGCCGGTCGCTTTGATGCTGATTTCGCAGCGGAAGCGCCCGGCCGTCTTGCGCATGGCCTGTCCTGCATCTCCCCATCATCGAAAGGACTTGCCATGTTTGACATTCAGAAAGTGGAAATAGACTGGGGCGGCCGCAAGCTGACCCTTGAAACCGGCAGGATGGCGCGCCAGGCGGACGGCGCCGTGCTTGCGACCTACGGCGAGACGAGCGTGCTCGCCACCGCGGTCTCCATGCGGGAACCGAGGCCCGGGCTCGATTTTCTCCCGCTCACTGTCAACTACCAGGAACGCTACTACGCCGCCGGGCGCATCCCGGGCGGCTTCTTCAAGCGTGAGGGACGGCCGACGGAAAAGGAGACCCTCACGTCGCGCCTGATCGATCGCCCGATCCGTCCGCTCTTCGCGGAGGGCTACCGCAACGAGACGCAGGTCATCGCCACCGTGCTCTCGCACGACCTCGAGAACGACCCCGATGTCGTCGCGATGATCGCGTCCTCGGCCGCCCTCACGCTCTCGGGGGTGCCGTTCATGGGACCGATCGCCGCCGCCCGCGTCGGCTACATCAACAGTGACTACGTTCTGAACCCGACGCTCGACCAGTTGAAGGAGTCGAAGCTCGATCTCGTTGTCGCCGGCACGTCGGCGGCGGTGCTGATGGTCGAGTCGGAGGCGCACCAGCTGCCCGAGGATGTGATGCTCGGCGCGGTGATGTTCGGCCACCGCTCGCTCCAGCCGGTCATCGACGCGATCATCCGGCTCGCCGAGCGCGGCGCCCAGGAGCCGCGCGAGCATTCACTTGAGGACCGCTCGGATCTCTATCGGCGCGTCCGCGAGATCGCCGCGGAGGATCTCGGCCGCGCCTATTCCATCACCGGCAAGACGGAGCGCCGCGATGCGATCGAGGCGGCCAAGCAGAAGGTGAAGGAGAAGCTCTGCCCGGAGGGTGCGGTCGATGCGCCGCCGGCGCAGATCGTCGCCGACGTGTTCAAGAAGGTGGAGAGCGGGATCGTCCGCGGCCGCATTCTCGATGAGGGCCGCCGCATCGACGGCCGCGACCTCGCAACCGTCCGCCAGATCGTCTGCGAGGTGGGGCTGCTGCCGCGCACGCACGGCTCGGCGCTGTTCACCCGCGGCGAGACCCAGGCGCTGGTCGTATCGACGCTCGGCACCGGCGAGGACGAACAGATGATCGACGGGCTGGAGGGAACGCGCGACGAGACCTTCATGCTGCACTACAACTTCCCGCCCTACTCGGTCGGCGAGACCGGCCGCATGGGATCGCCCGGGCGGCGCGAGATCGGTCACGGCAAGCTCGCCTGGCGGGCAACGCGTCCGGTGCTGCCGCCCGCGCACGAATTCCCCTACACGCTGCGCGTCGTCTCCGAGATTACGGAATCGAACGGGTCCTCCTCGATGGCGACGGTGTGCGGCACCTCGCTGGCGCTGATGGATGCCGGCGTGCCGCTCAGGGCGCCGGTTGCCGGTATCGCGATGGGACTGATCAAGGAGGGCGACCGCTTCGCCGTTCTTTCGGACATTCTCGGCGACGAGGACCATCTCGGCGACATGGACTTCAAGGTGGCGGGCACCGACAGGGGCGTGACCGCGCTGCAGATGGACATCAAGATCGACGGGATCACCGAAGAGATCATGCGGACGGCGCTCGAACAGGCGCGCGGCGGCCGCATGCACATTCTGGGCGAGATGGCGAAGGCGCTCGGCCAGGCGCGCGCCGAGCTCGGCGAGCACGCGCCGCGCATCGAGGTGCTCAAGATCCCGGTCGACAAGATCCGTGAGGTCATCGGTTCCGGCGGCAAGGTGATTCGCGAAATCGTCGAGAAGACCGGCGCCAAGGTCGACATCTCCGACGACGGCACGGTGAAGATCGCCTCCTCCAAGGCGGAATCGATCCGCGCCGCGATCAAGTGGATCCAGGGCATCGCCGCCGAACCGGAAGTCGGGCATATCTACCAGGGCACCGTCGTGAAAGTCGTCGAGTTCGGCGCCTTCGTGAACTTCTTCGGGTCGCGCGACGGCCTCGTCCACATCTCGCAGCTCACCCAGGGGCGGCCGCAGAAAGTCACCGATGTGGTGAAGGAGGGCGACAAGGTCTGGGTGAAGCTGATGGGGCTCGACGAGCGCGGCAAGGTGCGGCTGTCGATGAAGGTGGTCGATCAGCAGACCGGCCAGGAGATCGGGCAGGAGCCGAAGGACGAGGCTGCCGCCTGATTTCGGTCGGGGAACTGACCGGGAGAGGGCGCTTCGGCGCCCTTTTTCTTTGCAGCCGTCAGGCGATCGCCGCCAGCTTCGGCGCCGCCCGCTCCTGCTCCATCTGCAGCAGGCTCTCGAGCGGCATCGGCGGCGCGAAGTAATAGCCCTGCGCTTCCGAGCAGCCGGCGGCGCGCAGCAGTTGCGCGTGCTCGACGGTCTCCACGCCCTGCCCGGCGACGCGGAAGCCGAGCGAGCGGCCAAGGCTGCAGATGGCCGCGAGCACTGCGCCGCTCTTCTGTTCGTCGTTCATCAGGAACGTCCGGTCGACCTTGATCTTGTCGAACGAATAGCGCGACAGCAGTCCGAGGCTCAGCGTGCCGACGCCGAAGGAATCCATGACGATGCGGACGCCCGCGTCGCGGATTTTCTCGAGCCGCTGGAAGGCGAGCGTCTCGTTGCGGCCGAGGATGGTCTCGTTCACCTCGATCTCGATGCGGCCCGGCGCGATCTTGTGGCTTTTCAGGGTCTCCAGGATGAAGGACTCGATGCCGTCGCGTTTCAGCTGCGTCGCCGAGAGGTTGATGCCGACGCGCCGGTCGGCGGGAATGAGGGCGCAGTCGCGGGCCACCTGGCGGATGACCCATTCCCCGATCGGGACGACCAGCCCAGTCTCCTCGGCGATTGAAACGAACACGGATGCCGGCACCAGCCCGCGGCCGGGCAGCCGCCAGCGCAGCATAGCCTCGTAGCCGACCGTCTGGCCGGTCGCGAGCGCGATCTGCGGCTGGTAGAGAAGCTGGAAGTGATCGTTCTCCAGAGCGTGCCTGAGGCCGTCCTCAAGCGTTCTCCGGCTGGCGAGATCCTCCGCCATCTTGGGGTCGAAGAACCGCCATGTCCGTCGCCCCTCGCTCTTGGCGCGATAGAGGGCGAAGTCGGCATTGCGCATGAGCGTGCCGGTCTCCGCCCCGTTGTCGGGTGCGACCGCGAGGCCGATCGAGCAGCCGACCTGGATTTCGTGGCCGTCGACCCGGAACGGGCTGGAAAGGAGATGCAGAACCCGCTGCGCGAGCGGCGCCAGCATCGCCGGATCGGCGACTTTCGGCACCACGATGGCGAATTCGTCGCCGGACAGTCGCGCCAGCAGATCGCCGGTCCGCAGGGACCCCTTCAGGCGCATGGCGGCGGCCTTGAGCAGCCCGTCGCCCACCGGGTGTCCAAGCGTGTCGTTGACCGCCTTGAAGTCGTCGAGGTCGAGGACGAAAAGCGCCGCCTTGGTTCCCTCCTGCTCCGCCGCCGCGATCGTATCCGACATGAACTCCTCGAACTGCTTGCGGTTCGGCAGGCCGGTCAGCTCGTCGTGCAGCGCCAGGTAGCGGATCGCCGTGTTCTCCGCCGCGAGCTGGCGCTGGCGGTAGCTGAAGCCGGCCATGAACGATGCGAATGTGATGGCCGCCACGCCTCCGCTGAACAGCACTTCGCGCATGAAGGACTGGACCAGATCGTTCGCGGTCAGCGTCTGGTCGACGCGCGCGGCGAGGCGAGCGCCCCCTTCCGCCGGCGGCTGGAAGAGCACCCAGCTTCGAAATTCCCCCTGCCCGAACCAGCGAAGGGTGTCGCGGGTGTAGACGCCGCTTTCCGCGGAGAAGAGCGGCGCCGCAGACCCCGGGGCGGCGATGCCTTTCAGTTCGTCGCCTCCCCCCGATCCCTGCAACGAGATCGGACTGCCGCTTTCCGGCACGAGCACCAGCCGGTCGATGCCCGCGATCGCAAGCGTCCGCTTCACCGCTTCATCGCCGGCGGCGGCAAGCTTGTCACGGACGTCGGCGGGGCCGTCGCCTAGCACCGATCGGGACCAGAGCTCCGCCGTCGCCAGCGCGTCTCCGATCAGCATCCGGGTGAGAGTGACGTGACCGAGGGCAAGGATCGCCGCAAGGATTCCGCCCACGGCGAGGGCGAGCGTCGCTGCAACGGCGACCAGTCGTCTCCCGTCGTGGCTCAAACCGACCGCCTTTCACTTGCCGCCCGGGGCTGCCCTTCCCGGACCGTTGGAACTACGTGCTCGCGTTTAGACATCGATGAACACGAGAATGATAATTTGAGCGGATCACCCGCTCGTGCCGGAAGCCGCCGGCTCCGCTCCGCGCCCGTTCGGAAGCGCACCGGCGATTCCTGCCATTGGCGCATCCCGCTTCGGCACGCCGAAGAGAAATCCCTGCACGATGCTGCAGCCTGCCGCCTTGAGCAGGGTGACCTGATCGCTGGTCTCCACCCCCTCCGCCGTGATGTCGACGCTGAGCGAGCGGCCCAGCGTCACGATGGAGGCGACGATCGCGGCGACATCCGCGTCTTCCGTCAGCTGATTGACGAAGCTCTTGTTGATCTTGATCTTGTCGAACGGGAAGTGCGCCAGGGACGCAAGCCCGGTGTAGCCGCCGCCGAAGTCGTCCATCGCCACGCGGACGCCCAGCGCCTTGATGGCGTTGAGCGCTGTCATGACGTCCGGCGCGCGTTCCAGGAAGAGGCTCTCAGGAACCTCGATTTCCAGCCGCTCCGCCGGCAGGCCCGTCTCGGCGAGGACGGCGGCGATCGTCTTCGCCGGGTCCTGGCCGCGAATCTGGGCGGCGGAGAAGTTGACGGCGATGGTCCCGGCATCGAGCCAGCTGGCGGCGTCCGCGCAGGCCTTGCGGAGCACCCACTCGCCGAGCGGGCGGATCAGCCCCGTCTCGGCGGCGACCGAAAGGAAATCGCGCGGTGCCAGGATGCCCTCGCCGGGACGCTCCCAGCGGACCAGCGCTTCGTACCCGCGCACCCGTCCGGAGGCAAGTTCCAGCTGCGGCTGATAGAAAACCACGAATTCGTCTCGTTCGAAGGCGAGCTTCAGATCGCGCTCGAGGGCGGCGCTGCGCTGCATTCTCTCCCGCATCTCGGTGTCGAAGAATGCGAGCGCGTTGCGGCCTTCCGCCTTGGCCTTGGAGAAGGCCATATCGGCCGCCCGGAAGAGGACTTCGGCGCTCTCGGCGTTGACCGGGTAGAGGGCGGCGCCGACGCTGGCGCCGATCGCGATCGATCGGCCGGAGACCTGGTAGGGAGCGCGGATCGCATCCTGGATGCGGCCCGCCAGCTGCCGCATCGAATGGGTGCCTTCGTCCGACACGATGATCGCGAATTCATCGCCGGCGATGCGGGCGATGCCCGCCGGCGCGCTTGCAAAGCGCCTGAGCCGGTCGGCAGCGCCGCGCAGAACCTCGTCGCCGACGGCATGGCCCCAGACGTCGTTCACCGATCTGAACCCGTCGAGACCGATGACCATAAGGCCGACCTGCCTGTCTGCCTTCGCCGCCTGCTCGACCGCGTCGTCCAGCGCCTCCCTGAAACCGCGCCGGGTCGGAAGATCGGTCAACGGATCGCGCGGCAGGATGGCCGGGTTGAAGGCCCTGCGGTCGCGCGCGACGCCGCGCCCGCGTGTCACCACCAGCGTGATGGCGATGATGGCGAGCGCCGCAAGGCCGATCGTGACCATGCCGACGACGCTGAAGGCGCGGCTGAGCGACTGCAGCGCCATCTTCTGGTCGATCTCCACGAAGACGGTGCTTCTTGTTCCGTCCGCGGCGACGACCGGAACCGCAACTCCCCCGACCACCGGCTCCGACAGGCCAAGCAAGCTTGGCACGAGCGGCGTCTGCGCCACGACGGCCTCGCCTTCCGCTGCGATCCGCGACAGCCTGGACATGGCGCTTGTGCTGAGCGCCGGGCTGCTGTCGCCGCCGGATGCGACGGAACGCGATTCGATGACCGCCCCGCCGGTATCGAAATGGGTGTAGCGGGTGACCGAAGAGAGCGTGCCGGCCGCCTCGACGGGCTCAGCGTTTGAAAGCCGCGCGGCGAGTTCCTCGGCGGCAGACACCGCATCGGCGCTGAGGACGGAGCGGACGAAAAGCCGGGAAGCTGCGAAAACGGAGACGCCGAGCGCGAAACCCACCAGGAAGACAATGAGCGCCGCGCGGAACTTCGTGACCTTCATGGGACTGCCCGACCTTGCGGCCGTCAGATAACCCCATTTCCTGTAAAGAATTCCCTTACCTGCCGGCGTTTTCGCAATAGCGGCGAAAGTGCGCCGAAGCCCTACTCGGCGGCGTCGCGCGCCGCCTTCTCGTCCTGCGACTTCAGCGTTTCCAGCCTCGGCATGGCGACGGTGTTGTAGCCGCCGTCCACATAGTGGATCTCGCCAGTCACGACGCGAGACAGATCGCTCAGCAGGTAGACCGCGGCGCCGCCGATATCGTCGGCCGTGATCGCTCTCCGAAGCGGCGCGTTGTCGCGCTGATAGCCGAACATGAGGCGCGCATCGGAAACGCCGGCTCCGGCGAGCGTGCGGACCGGCCCGGCGGAGATCGCGTTCACCCGGATGCCGCGGCCGCCGAAATCGGCGGCGAGATAGCGGACGGATGCTTCCAGCGCGGCCTTGGCGACGCCCATCACGTTGTAATTGGGCATCACCCTCGTCGAGCCTCCGTAGGTGAGGGTGAGGATGCTGCCGCCGCCGGGCATGAGCTCCGCCGCCAGGCGCGCCGCCTCCGTGAACGAGTAGCAGGAAATCAGCATCGTTCGGACGAAATTCTGCTTCGACGTGTCGGCGTAGCGCCCCTTCAGCTCCGCCTTGTCCGAGAAGGCGATGGCGTGCACCACGAAATCGATGCTTCCCCACGCCGTCCTCAGGCCGTCGAAGACGGCGCTCAGGGTCGCGGCCTCCTCCACGTCGCAATGGTAGATGAGGGTGGAGCCGAGCGACGCGGCGAGCGGCCTGACGCGCCGCCCGAAATGCTCCCCCTGGTAGGTGAAGGCCAGCTCGGCGCCCTGCGCGGCGAGCGCGCGGGCTATCCCCCACGCGATCGAATGATCATTGGCGACGCCCATGATCAGGCCGCGCTTGCCCGCCATCAACTGACTCATCATTCCACCTCAGCCGGCGTAGCGCTGCAGCACCAGCGTGGCGTTTGTTCCGCCGAACCCGAAGGAGTTCGAAAGGACGCAGTTCAGCTCCACATCGTCCCGGCGCTCGCGCACGATCGGCATGTCCGCGAACTTCGGATCGAGTTCCTCGATGTTGGCGCTCTCGCAGATGAAGCCGTTCCGCATCATCAGGAGGCAATAGATCGCCTCTTGCACCCCGGTGGCGCCGAGGGAATGCCCGGTCAGCGACTTGGTCGCCGCGATGGGTGGGCACGCGTCCGCGGATCCGAAGACCTCGCGGATCGCCTCGACCTCCCGTTCGTCGCCGATCGGCGTCGAGGTGGCGTGCGGGTTGATATAGTCGATCGGTTCGCCGACGGTGGACAGCGCCATCCTCATGCAGCGGACAGCGCCCTCGCCGGACGGCTGAACCATGTCGTAGCCGTCCGAGTTCGCCCCGTAACCCACGATCTCGCCGTAGATTTTCGCGCCGCGCGCCTCGGCGTGCTCCAGCGCCTCCAGCACCACCACGCCGGCTCCTCCGGCAATGACGAAGCCGTCGCGCCTCACGTCGTAGGGGCGCGAGGCAACCTCCGGCCGGTCGTTGAAGGAGGAGGACATGGCGCCCATTCCGTCGAACAGATTGGACAGCGTCCAGTCGAGCTCCTCGCCGCCGCCTGCGAAGATGATGTCTTGCTTGCCGAGCTGGATGATCTCGCTCGCATTGCCGATGCAATGGTTCGAGGTGGCGCAGGCGGACGATATCGAATAGTTCACGCCCTTGATCTGGAAGGGCGTCGCGAGCGTGGCGGAGTTCGTCGAGGACATCGCTTTGGGGACGGCGAAGGGTCCGACCCGCCGCGCTCCTTTCTCCCGCGTCACGTCGGCCGCCTCCACGATGGCGCGCGTCGAAGGGCCGCCGGATCCCATGATGATGCCGGTGCGCACATTCGACACCTCGTCCTGCTCCAGTCCGGCGTCCTGGATCGCCTGCCGCATCGCGATGTAGTTCCAGGCGGCGCCCCGTCCCATGAAGCGGGTGGTGCGCCGGTCCAGCTCGTCCGCCGGATCCGGCTGCGGCCCCGCGTGCACCTGGCAGCGGAAGCCAAGCTCCCTATAGCGGTCCGAGAACGAAACGCCCGGTCGGGCCTCCCGCAGGCTCGCCAGCACCTCCTGGGTGTTGTTGCCGATCGACGATACGATGCCCATGCCGGTGACGACGACCCGCCGCATGGCAATCTCCTTCCTCCTGTCGAGGCTGGACAATCAGGTCCGAGCCCGCGTCCGGCGCTTCGCGCTCAGGTCTTGAAGAGCCCGACGCGCAGGTCCGCCGCCTGATAAATGGTTTCGCCGTCCGCCTTAAGCCAGCCGTCGCCGATGCCAAGCGTGAGCTTGGAGCGGACCACGCGCTTCAGATCCACCCCGTATTCGACGAGCTTGATGTGCGGCAGCACCATCCCGGAGAACTTGACCTCGCCCACCGAAAGGGCCCTGCCGCGCCCCTGGCCGCCCAGCCAGGCGAGAAAGAAGCCGAGCATCTGCCATAGCGCGTCGAGGCCGAGGCAACCGGGCATCACCGGGTCGCCGCGGAAGTGGCAGGCGAAGAACCACAGGTCGGGCCGCACCGCCAGATCGGCCCGCACATGCCCTTTGCCGCTGTTGCCGCCGGTCTCGGAGATCTCCGAGATGCGGTCGAACATGAGCATCGGCGGAAGCGGCAGCTGCGCGTTGCCGGGGCCGAACAGCTCGCCTCTCCCGCAGGCCAGAAGCTCGTCGAACTCGTAACGCGTCTGGCGCTCGCTCATGGCGGGGCTCGCCGCTCCGGGGGAGGTTGCTTCACGCATCATTACTGTTTCTAACACAGGCCGTCCGGCATGGAAAACGCCGCAGCCCAGTCAGGTTGTTTCAAGTACGGGATTTCGCATATAAGATGACGCGGAAATACGGGGTTTCTGGCCGGCTATGGAAAACGCTGCGGCCGTGAGCGGCACGGTCTTCCTCGATCGAATGGCGTCGCAGCTGCGGCATGCGGGGCTGCGGCCGACCCGCCAGCGGGTCGCACTCGGGCGCCTCCTGTTTGCCCGTGGCCACCGCCACATTTCCGCGGAGGATCTGCACGCCGAGGCGGAGGCGGCGGGCGTGCGGGTTTCGCTGGCGACGGTCTACAACACGCTGCACCAGTTCACCGGCGCCGGGCTCCTGCGCGAGGTCGCGGTCGACGCGTCGCGCACCTATTTCGACACCAATGTCAGCGATCACTATCATTTCTTCGTGGAAGGCGAGGGTCAGCTGATCGACATGAAGGGCGGCGTCGAGATCGACCGGCTGCCGGAACCGCCGGAAGGCATGGAGATCATTGCGATCGAGGTCGTCGTGCGCGTGCGCCGGCGCCAGCGTGCGGTCATTCGCTGAACTGCTCGTTCGGATAGACCCCCCACAGCCGGCTCTGCTCGATCCATCCCTCGTAGCCCTCGACGCTCACCAGGCACCACATCCCGGTGCATTCCTCCACCTGGGTGATCACCCGCGGCGCGAGATAGGCGACGATTGCGGCCGATGCATCGGCGCTTTGATGCGCCGGGATCTGCCCGCCCGCCTCCCACGGGGAGACCAGCGCGGTGCGCACGCCTGTCAGCAGGCTGTGGAAGACCCAGCCCTCCGCTCCCTCCGAATCGCGTATCTTCCGCCAGTTGTCGAATTCCTGGATGATCTCGACCGGCAGTCCTTCGCGCACAAAGGTGAAGACGACGCCATATTCCTGGCCGGGCCCGCGGCGGACATTCACGTCATTGGACTTCAGGCTGACGAAGCGGGGCAGCGGCAGGCCGGTGCCGCGCTGGCCGTCCTCGGCGGCTGCGCCCGCCGCCCCGGGGAGCAGCATGGCAATGGCGGAGAGGGCGGCGGCGATCCGGCCGGAACGACTTCGGGGCAGGCGAATCATGCGACGACCTTAATGTGCGGGAACGGCTTGTCACGCCGCCGGGCTCTTCCGGTTTGTTGCGTTTACCGAACCTTTTGTTAAGACCATGTAGCGCGCGAAAGCGGCTGCAAGCGGGCGAGCGGGAACGAGAAACACATGATGAAGGCGAGACCGCTCGTGATCGTCACGCGCCGACTGCCGGAGCCGGTGGAGACGCGCATGCGCGAGCTGTTCCAGACCGAGCTCAACATCGACGACAGGCCGATGACGCAGGCCGAACTGGTCGAGGCGATGAAGCGGGCGGACGTGCTCGTGCCGACCGTGACCGACCGGATCGACGAATCGGTGATCGCGCAGGCGGGGGAGCGCCTGAAGCTGATCGCCAATTTCGGCAACGGGGTCGACAACATCGACGTCGACGCCGCGGCGAGGCGGAGCATAGCCGTCACCAACACGCCGAACGTCCTCACCGAGGACACCGCCGACATGACGATGGCGCTGATCCTTTCGGTGCCGCGGCGCATGGCCGAGGGCGCGCGCATCCTGCGCGAAGGCCACAAATGGAGCGGCTGGTCGCCCACCTGGATGCTTGGGCACCGCATCTGGGGCAAGCGGCTCGGCATTCTCGGCATGGGCCGGATCGGCACTGCGGTCGCGCGCCGGGCGCGCGCCTTCGGGCTCGCCGTCCACTATCACAACCGCCACCCGGCGAACGCCCGCACCGAGGAGGAGCTGGAGGCGACCTATTGGGACAGCCTCGACCAGATGCTGGCGCGCGTCGACATCGTCTCGGTCAATTGCCCTGCCACGCCCGCCACCTACCACCTGCTCTCGCGCCGCCGCCTGCAGCTGATGCGCCCCGGCGCGGTGATCGTGAACACCGCCCGAGGCTCCATCATCGACGAGGCGGCGCTGATCGAATGCCTCGAGAGCGATGCTTTGTCCGGCGCCGGCCTCGATGTCTTCGAGCATGAGCCCGCGGTCAATCCGAAGCTCATCAAGCTCGCCAAGGCGGGCAAGGTCGTTCTCCTCCCGCACATGGGCTCCGCCACTTTCGAAGGGCGGATCGACATGGGTGAGACGGTGATCATCAACATCCGCACCTGGATCGACGGCCACAAGCCGCCGAACCGCGTGCTGCCGGGCCAGGTCTAGGCCGCCGGCCGAAACCCTCCCGGCGCGTCCCGCTCGCCGAGAGCGGGAGCCGAATCCCCGCCTCGGCGGGGCAGGGTGTCCCGCCGCCGCGCCTGTCTCCGGTGAACGCCGGCAACCATGTCTGGAAACGCCGCTGCAACCGTTTTCCGGGTAGGTGACTCTGCATGAGCGTCGAAAGGCCGGGAACAGTCTTTGCCGCCGCCGTCGCAATCTGCCTCCTGGCGCTTGCCGGCGCTACCAGGGCGGACAATGTCCTCCCCGGCACCGACTGCCCGGTCTTTCCGAGCAACAGCTGGTGGCATGCGGACGTGAGCGGTCTGCCGGCGCATCCGCGCAGCGGCCAGTGGATGGCGCGCATGTCGCCGGACCGCAATCTCCACCCCGATTTCGGCCCGTCCTACGGCGAGCAGCCGGCGCCCTACGGCATCCCCTTCACCGTCGTCACGAACGATCATCCGAAGGTTCGGGTTCGCTTCGACTATGCGAGCGAGAGCGACCGCATCCGCTATCCGCTCGGTCCGGACACGGACGTGGAGGGCGGCCAATGGACATCCGGCGACCGGCATACGGTCGTGGTCAACCGCGACACCTGCCGGCTCTACGAAACGTGGAAGACGCGGAAGAAGGGCGCGAAATGGCTGGCCGGGAGCGGGGCGACGTGGCGCCTGAAGAGCAACAAGCTCCGCCCGCGCGGCTGGACCTCCGCCGACGCTGCTGGCCTGCCGATCCTGCCCGGCCTGTTGCGCTACGACGAGGTCGCCGGCCGCTCGATCGACCATGCGATCCGCTTCACCACGGACGTCACCGACAGGCGCTTCCTCTGGCCGGCCCGCCACCATGCCGGCGCGGTGGACGACCGGCGCTATCCGCCGATGGGCGCGCGCTTCCGGCTGAAGGCGTCCTACCGCATCGCCGCCGCGCTCAGACCGGACACCAAGGCGGTGCTTCGGGCGATGAAGCGCTATGGCCTCGTCCTCGCCGACAACGGCTCCCCCTGGTATTTTCAGGGAACCGCCGATACCCGCTGGCCGGAAGACCTGCTCGACGAGCTGAAGGAGGTGCCGGCCTCCGCCTTCGAGGCGGTCGACGCCTCGTCGCTGATGGTCTCGCCGGACAGCATGGAAGCGCGGGGGCCGTGACTCCCGCACCCTATGCCCTCCCGTAGCGGATTTCCTCGAAACGCTGCGCCAGCCCGTCATAGAGCAGGAGACGGCCGACGAGCGGCTCGCCGATCCCGGTAACGAGCTTCAGCACCTCCATCGCCTGGATCGAGCCGATGACGCCGGTCAGCGCGCCCAGAATCCCGGCCTCGGCGCAGGCGGGAAGGAGGCCGTCCGGCGGCGGCGACGGAAACAGGTCGCGATACGACGGGTTGCCGCCCTCATACGGCTTCAGCACCGTCACCGAGCCGTCGAAGCGGCCGACCGCCCCGGTGACGAGTGGAATCTTCAGTTCGGCGCAGATGTCGGCGACGAGATAGCGTGTCGCAAAATTGTCCGACCCGTCGGCCACGATGTCGTAGCCTTGCAGCAGCTCGCGGGCGTTATCGGCCGTCAGCCGGACCGCGTGCTCAACCACGCGGACATGCGGGTTGAGCGCGGCGATCGCCCCGCGCGCGCCCTCCGTCTTCGCCTCGCCGATCCGGTCGGTGCGATGGATGATCTGCCGCTGCAGGTTGGCGAGGCTGACAATGTCGTCGTCGACGATGCCGATCGTGCCGATCCCTGCGGCGGCGAGATAGAGGATCACCGGCGCCCCGAGCCCGCCGGCGCCGACGACGAGCACCCGCGCGGCCTTGAGCCGCTGCTGCCCGGGACCGCCGACCTCGGCGAGCACGATGTGCCGTGCGTAGCGCTCGA
>DASWJZ010000211.1:0-2874 GCA_036396875.1 Propylenella sp. | reverse complement strand
GCAGGCCGCGCTCGACGCCGGCATGGTGGATTCTGTCGAGACTTTCGGAGAGGCGATCTCAGCCCTCCGCAGTGAAATCGGGCGCGGTCGACCGTCCCGCCCGTCAGTCGCACACCGCTCTCCGAGCGTGCAGCGCCTGCGCAATGTTCTGGCCGGCACGGTCACTCCAGCGGCCTTCAATTAGGGGAATGGTCCCATGAAGCTACACGAACTCAAGGCACAGCTCGCCGAGCTCAAGGCGGCCGGCGCGGCGCTGGCCGAGGAAGTCGAGGAGGCCGGCCGCGACTTCACGGACCCCGAGCGCGTCGAGGCACAGCGCATCGAAGGCGAGATGAACCGTCTCGCCAAGGCGATCGCGGAATCCGAGGCGGAGGACGCCAGGGTCAGGGCGGACGCCGCTCTCAAGCAGCGCCTGCGCAAGGCGCCGGATGCGGGACCGCGCGCTGCGCCGATCTCGCTCCCGGTCGATCCGCGGACGGGTCGCATCGATCCGCGGGCGCACGATGTCCCGCTGTCGCTGATGCTCCGGCAGGACCCGGCGATGTGCGGCGGGTTTAACGACCTTGCCGAGTTCGCGATGGCGGTGCGTGCGGCGAGCGATCCGCGTGGCGGCGCCGTTGCCGATCCGCGGCTCTACGCGGCGCCGACGGGGTTCCATCGCGAGACCTCTTCGGCAGACGGCTTCATGGTGCCGGCGGCGTTCCGTGCCGAGGTTTGGGAGCTCGTCTTCAATCAGACCGACGTGCTCGGGCTGGTTGGCGCGGAGCCGACCTCGAGCAACATCGTGCAGCTCGCGGCGGACGAAAGCACGCCGTGGTCGACGACTGGCGTCCAGGCGTATTGGGCCGGAGAGGGCGTGCAGCTCACGTCATCGCGGCTTGAGACCGAGGGCCGGCAGGTGCGGCTGCACAAGCTGCACGCCTACGTGCTGGCGACCGAAGAGCTGCTATCCGACGCACCGCGGCTCAACGATCGCCTGACGCGTCAGGCTGCGGCAGCGCTGCGGTACAAGGCATCCGACGCCATCGTGAACGGCGCGGGCGCCGGGCAACCGCTCGGCTTCCTCAACTCGGGCGCGCTGATCTCCGTCGCCAAGGAATCTGGGCAGGTGGCCGACACGATCGTCACGGCGAACGTGCTCAAGGTCTTCGCGCGGTTCCTCGGGGCGCAGACTGCGATGTCGGGCAACGGGCCGTTCTGGCTCGCTCACATGTCCACGGTTCCGCATCTCGGCGTGCTCACGATCGGCGATCAGCCGGCGTGGACTTCGCCGGCAACGGGACTCCGCGGGCCGGTGGCCGGGCAGATGCTCGGCTTCCCGATCGTCTTCTCCCAGCACGCGGCGGTGGTCGGCGATGTCGGCGATCTCACGCTGGTCGATCCGGGCGGCTACTACGCGGTCACGCGGGCGTCGGGCATCCAGTTCGCCGAGAGCATGCACCTCTTCTTCGACTACGACATCACCGCCTTCCGCTGGACCATGCGCATGGGCGGGACGCCGTTCCTCGAGGCGGCGGTGAGCCCCGCGAACGGGTCGGACACGCTCTCGCACTTCGTCACCATCGCGGCCCGCGCGTAGTCGGCCGATAGGAGTATTGAACGATGGCATTCGCACATCCCAATCTGCCGGGCGGAGTCCCGGCCGTGGTCGGCGTCATCGATCCGGACGTGCTGACCGCGACGACGCACGACAGCACCTGGGTCGATATGCGCCTCTGGGACGAGGTCATGGCGGTGGTCATGGCGGGCACCCTCGGCGCCTCGGCCACACTGGACGCTGCGTTTCGGCAGGCAACCGATTCCTCGGGCACCAGTGCCAAGGTGATCTCACCGGCCAAGGGCATCACGCAGCTCACGGCGGCGGGCACGGACAGCGACAAGCAGGCCGTCCTCAAGATCCGCTCGGACGAGCTCGATCACGAGAACGGTTTCTACTTCGTCGGCTTGCGCATCACCGTGGCGGTCGCCTCGTCCGACGGCGGTGCACTTCTGCTCGGCCTCGCCGGCCGGTTCCAGCCCGGGACCGATCTGGCTGCGGTTGACGAGATCGTGACGTAGGAGGAACCCATGTGGGTACGTTTTATCGCGACGCATAAAGTCCCCGTCCGCGGCGTGACACAGGTTTGTGAGGCCGACAGTCTCGTGGAAGTCCACGACGACGAAGGGGCAAATCTGATCAAACGCGGGTTCGCCAAGCGCGCGCAAGCGCCGAGGTCGGAGTCGGCTGTGAAGCCTGAGCCGGAGCCGAAGCCCTATGTGTCTCCGCAGCCGGAGAAGGGTCCGTTCGAGGAACCAAATCCGAAAGTCAAAATCACGCGAGCCGGCGTCACGCGCAAGGTCCGGTATTGATCTGATGGCGATCTGGTGGAGGGTCCCGGCGATGTGGTCTGACGAGACGGTTCTCGTCATCGCCACGGGACCCTCCCTCTCCCTGCCCGATCTCGCCATCGCGCACGACTGGCGGCGCGATCGCGAGCGGACGAAGGTGATCTCGGTCAATGACGCCTACCGCTACACGAGCGGCTGGCAGGACCTGATCTACGCCTGCGATTTGAAGTGGTGGAAGCTGCACTACACGCGGACGCGGATGGCGCACTGCCTGACGATCGACGACAGCGTGCCCTATCCGATCCACGTGCTGCGGAATTCCGGGATCGACGGCTTCGACCCGGACCCGTCGGCGATCCGGAGCGGCGGGAATTCGGCCTATCAGGCCGTGCACATCGCGGCCCATGCCGCCGCCCGGCGGATCGTCATGCTCGGCGTGGACTACCGGCCCGGCGAGCGCGGCATGAGCCACTGCTTCGGCGACCATCCGCCGGGCTTGCAGACCAACCCGCCGTGGAAGGAATTCATCGGCACCTTCGCGACGAT
>DASWJZ010000210.1:0-5487 GCA_036396875.1 Propylenella sp. | reverse complement strand
TTCTCTCCGACGGCGGTATCGAAACGACCTTCATATTCCATGATCGGATCGAGCTTCCCGCAAATTCCGCCGTGCATATGATGCGCAGCGCCGAAGGCCGGGCGCATCTGCGGCGCTATTTCCGACGCCATGCCGCGATCGCGCTCGCCAACGGCGCCGGGTTCCTGTTCGAGTCGCCGACCTGGCGCGCGAGCCCCGATTGGGCAGATCAGATCGGCGTCTCGGTGGAGGAGCTTGGCGAGCTCAACCGAGCCTCCGTCGCGCTGATGGCCGATCTTCGCCGCGAGCTCGAGACCGACCGCTCGCCCATGGTGCTCTCCGGCTGTCTAGGCCCGCGCGGCGACGGCTATACGCCAAGCGCGATAATGAGCGCCGAGGAGGCCGAGGCCTACCACGCATGGCAGGTCGAGAACTTCCGGGACACGGAAGCCGACATGGTCGCCGCGATCACGATGAACTATGTCGAGGAAGCGATCGGCATTGCCCGCGCCGCCAAGGCCACCGGCATGCCCTCGGCCATCTCCTTCACCGTCGAGACCGACGGCCGCCTCCCCACCGGCCAGCCGCTCGGGGAAGCGATCGAGGCGGTCGCCGAAGAAACCGGCAACGCGCCGGCCTACTACATGATCAATTGCGCCCATCCGAGCCATTTTTCGGAGGCGCTCGAGAGCGGCGGGCGCTGGGTGCGGTGGATCCGCGGCCTGCGGGCCAACGCGTCGATGCGCAGTCACGCCGAACTCGACGAGGCGCCGGAACTCGATGAAGGCGATCCGATCGAACTTGGAAGCGATTACCGCAGGCTCGTTCTCATGCTGCCGCAGCTCACCGTGCTCGGCGGCTGCTGCGGCACCGACCACCGACACATCGAGGCGATCGCTTCCGCCTGCATCGGGCACGGCCATCTTCCGGCCTACGCCGCCTGAACCTTGCGACCCGGGCGAAGGGACCGCCCGCCGGTCCCTTCCTCTCCGCGACCGCCGTTTCCGGGCGGGCGGCGACGCGGAAACCGCATGGGACCGGAGACTGACGCGCCCTACCCCGACGCCCCGGCGATCGGGGGCTGGAACGAATATCCCATGTCCCAGGGGAAATAGATCCAGGTGTCCTGCGACACCTCGGTGACGAACGTGTCGACCATCGGCCGCCCCTGCGGCTTGGCGTAGACGGTGGCGAAGTGCGCCTTCGGCAGAATGCCGCGCACGATCGATGCCGTCCGCCCGGTGTCGACGAGGTCGTCGACGATCAGGACGCCCGCGCCGCCCTCGCCGCCGAGTCCCGCAACGTCGGGCGAAATGGCCTTCAGCACCGATAGGTCGCCCTGGTTCCGGTAATCGTGGTACGAGGCGACGCAAACCGTTTCGATCACCCGGATCTCGAGCTCCCGCGATACGATCGCCGCCGGCACCAGGCCGCCGCGCGTGATGCAGACGACCGCCTTGAACGGGCCCGCCTCCGACAACCGCCAGGCGAGCGCCCGCGCGTCGCGATGGAACTGGTCCCAGGAGACAGGAAACGCCTTCTCCCCCGCCTGCTGCATCATGCTTCTACCCCTCTCCGCATGGCGCAGACGCAGAAACCGCGTCGGCACCATAGCGTCAAGTCCGAGGCGCCACCGACCCCGGGAGCAGGCGCAGATTGCTCAGAGGGAGCGGAGTGCGCCGCGCATCGCCGCCGCGGCGGCCGCCAGGGCTTCCGGGTCGCGCGATCGCAGCACCAGCCGCGTCGTGAACTTCTGGCCGTCGTGGTAGGGATAGGAGCCGATCCTGACGCCCGGATGGGCGGCCTGCACCGCCGCCGCCGGAACCGCGACATCGCCCTCCCCGCGGTTTGCTTCGATCGTCTCGCTCAGCACCGGTCGCGCCGCCGGAAGCCTCTTCACCACCTCGTCCATCATCGCCTGCATGATCGCCGGCACGCCCGCCATCACGAAGACATTGCGGACGCGGAACCCGGGCGCCGCCGACACCGCGTTGGGAATGAGCTCCGCCCCCTCGGGGATCCGCGCCATCCTGAGACGGCTCTCGTTCGGCTCGATCCCGCGGCCCTTCCAGAACGGCATCAGCAGGTCGACGGCCCGCTGGTCCACCCCGATCGGCAGGCCGAAGGCCTTGGCTACCGAATCGGCCGTGATGTCGTCATGCGTCGGCCCGATGCCGCCGCGGGTGAAGACGAAGTCGTAGCGCCCGGAAAGAGCCCGCACCGCCTCCACGATCGCCGCCTCATCGTCTGAAACGATCCGCACTTCCATCAGGTCGATGCCGATGTCCGTCAGCGTATCGGCGATGAAACCGATATTCCTGTCTTTCGTCCGTCCTGAGAGGATCTCGTCGCCGATAATGAGAACGGCCGCCGTCGGTGCCTCGGACAATCGGGTTTCCTTCCGGTAGCCTCTTAAAAGACTCCCGATCATGCATTAGCTTAGGCGGCAGACCAGATCGAGCCGGACCGATGCAGGAAATCCTGACCAGCGCCACCCGCCAGGGAAACGCCATCACCTATTATGGCCAGGAGGGGTTTGACGGCATGCGCAAGGCGGGCCGGCTTGCGGCGGAATGCCTCGATCAGCTTTACGAGATGGTGAAGCCCGGCGTCTCGACCCAGGCCATTGATGATTTCATCTTCGAGTTCGGGCTGGACCATGGCGCCTATCCCGCCACGCTGAACTACCGCGGCTACCGCAAGTCGAGCTGTACCTCGCTCAACCATGTGGTCTGTCACGGCATACCCAGCGAGAAGCCGCTTCGCGAGGGCGACATCGTCAACATCGACGTGACCTACGTGCTCGATGGCTGGCACGGCGATTCGAGCCGCATGTACGGCGCCGGCCAGCTTAAGCGCGCCGCCGAGCGGCTGATCGAGGTCACCTATGAATGCCTGATGCGAGGCGTCGCGGCCATCCGCCCGGGCGGGCGGATGGGCGATATCGGCCATGCGATCCAGCGCTATGCGGAAGCGGAACGGTGCTCGGTGGTCCGCGATTTCTGCGGCCATGGCGTCGGGCGCCTGTTTCACGAGCCTCCAAACGTGCTCCACTACGGGCAGGCCGGCGAAGGTCCGGAGATCAAGCCGGGCATGATCTTCACGGTCGAGCCGATGATCAATCTCGGCCGCCCGCACGTGAAGCTGCTTTCGGACGGATGGACAGCCGTCACCCGTGACCGCTCGCTGTCCGCCCAGTTCGAGCATACTGTCGGCATCACGGAGACGGGCGTCGAAATTTTGACGCTCTCGCCTTCCGGCCGGTCGTGGTTGCCCTGGAAGGATGCTTGAGCGGCGGAGGTGCTGATCGCTGGATGACGGAGCTTCAGGACTCAGGCGGGTTTCAGCATTTCCACGGACATCGGGAGAGGCTTCGCGCACGCTTTCGCGAAAGCGGAGCGGCGGCGCTGGCGGATTACGAGTTGCTGGAGATGGCGCTTTACCGGGCGATCCCGCGAGGCGACACCAAGCCCCTCGCCAAGGCCCTTCTGAAGAAGTTCGGCACGTTGTCGGAAGTGCTGGCCGCCCCCCGCGAACGCCTGAAGGAGGTCGAAGGCGTCGGCGATCGGGCGGTCGATGAGCTGAAGCTTATCAAGGCCTTCGCCGAACGCACCGCCGGCGAGGCCGTCCGCCGCCGCCCGGTGCTCAGCTCCTGGCCCGCCCTTCTCGACTACTGCCGGACCATCATGGCGTTCGAGGAGCGCGAGCAGTTTCGCATCCTCTTTCTGGACAAGAAGAACGTGCTGATCGCCGACGAAGTGCAGCAGACCGGCACGGTGGACCATACACCGGTCTATCCGCGCGAGGTGATCCGCCGGGCGCTTGAACTTTCCGCCACCGCCATCATCCTCGTGCACAATCACCCCTCCGGCGACCCGACGCCTTCGCGCGCCGACATCCAGATGACGCAGACCATCGTGGAGGTCGGCAAGCCACTCGGCATCGCCGTGCACGACCACCTCGTCATCGGCCGCGAGGGCCACGCGAGCTTTCGCGGCCTCGGGCTGATCTGACGGATCAGGCCGCAGCTCCTGGGGTCGAGAGCGTCGGCTGACGGGACGTGGAGACCAACGAGCGGCGCGACGGACGCCGGAGGAGCGTCACGGAGTGCTGCGCCTCGTGCGACCCCGCCAGATCGTCGAGTATCGGGCATTCCGGCCGCGCATCGCCGTGGCAGGCATCGACGAGCTTCGAAAGCGTCGCCCGCATGCCCATAAGCTCCTTCATCTTCGCATCGATTTCCGAAATGTGCGCCTCTGCCAGCTGCCGCACGTCGGCACTCGCCCGCTTCGTGTCGCCATAGAGCGAAAGCAGTCGCCGGCACGCTTCGATCGAGAAGCCGAGCGCCCGCGCACGCGCCAAAAACCGCAGCTGGTGCAGCGCCGCCTCCGAGTAGTCGCGGTAGTTGTTGCGCTGCCGGTCCGCGCGCACGAGGCCGATTTGCTCGTAATAGCGGATCGTTTTGGCCGGCAATCCGCTTTGCTCCGCTGCTTCGCCGATATTCATCGATCGCACCTCCGCGGGCCAAGCTTGCCGCTTCGGTAAGGTCGTGCCGCCCGGGCCGGCGCGCAAGGCCTTCGACGCAAGCCGCCAGAATCCGCTTGTGGTCAGGCGGCAACGCCCTCTGACGCCTTCTCCCGCCT
Source organism: Propylenella sp. (assembly GCA_036396875.1). GTDB lineage: Bacteria > Pseudomonadota > Alphaproteobacteria > Rhizobiales > Afifellaceae > DASWJZ01. Next base: position 865 of record DASWJZ010000210.1, on the reverse strand, counting down.
CACGCCGTCCCGGTTGAGCCGCGGAACGGGGCGTCGTAACGTCCGCTGCTTCTCGGGGGGACGTCGTGGCGGCTTTTCGTGCGTACGCGGTCTGGCTGGCGCTCGCCTTGCCGGCGCCCTGCCTGGCGCAGGACCTGCCGACGCCCGCCGACGCCTCGGACTGGTTTGTCCGCACCCGCGCGATCGTCGGCCTTTCGCATGCTCCGGGCGATTTCGACACGCTTCCGCTCGGGGCGACCGGCGGCGACCAGACTTCCTACCAGCCGCAGGAATATTTCGGCGCCGGCGTCGGACTCGGCCGCACCTTCTCCCTGGGCGCAGTTCCCATGCGGGCGGTGCTCGACGGCAGCCTGAACTTCCGCCACGACACGGACATGGATGCCCTGTTTCCCGGTGGCATTTCGGCCGACTATCAGGCCAATCTGCGGACCTGGGACATCCGGCTTAGCCTCCTCGCCGACATTCTCCGGCTCGGCTGGGGCCGCTTCTATGTCGGCGGCGGGATCGGCGCGGCGCTGGTCGAGACGGATGTGGAGATCGCCGACAGCCCGGCCTCGGTCGACAATTCCGAGTGGAAAGCCTCGCCCTCGTTCGAGGCGGGCATCGTGTTCGACGGCTTTTCGCGGCGCGTCATTCCGGAGGTGAGCTACCGCTTCCGCTGGATCGGCGATGTGGAGTCCGGAAGGTTCCCGACAGGCGAGAAGCTGATCTACGAGAACTTTCACGTCCACGACCTCATGTTCGGCTTCACGATTCCGCTGCAGGCGGAGCCGATCGCCGCTTCGGCGCTGCCCCTCGTCGCGCCCACGCCGGCGCTCGCGGCCTCGGAAGGTTTCTGGACAGGGTTCCATATCGGCGCATTCGG
>DASWJZ010000209.1:0-1559 GCA_036396875.1 Propylenella sp. | reverse complement strand
ACCGCCTGGCTGTGCACCGCGGTGCACTCGTCGAGGCTGGCGAAGAAGCGCGCATCGTTGGGCGGCGGCTCGTCGCAGGCGGCGAGGGTGAGCCCGGTGCCGCCGAGGAGAACCAGACGGATCGCCTTCGACTTCTTCATCGCACACCTGCCTTTCCTTGCCGGGAAATATGGCGTCCCGGCGCGCGTTCGCCAAGCCACAATCGAGTGTAGTATCGATCGCGCATGGTGCGTCCGGAAATATTGCTTTGTTATTGACCGCGTCCCGGCCATACTGCGGCATCAGTTTACGAAGGCCCGGCGTATCGCGCTTCGTCACGCCGACCTAGCCTAAATACCCTCGGATTTCCGCGAACTGATGCCCGTCCGCGCGGCGTGCCCGGACGGCCGCAATCTTTGGACAAGGACATCATCGAATGACGACCGGAACCGTGAAGTGGTTCAATTCCATGAAGGGCTACGGCTTCATCGCTCCCGACGACGGCTCGAAGGACGCCTTCGTCCACATCTCGGCGGTCGAAAGCGCCGGGCTGTCGGGGCTCAACGAAGGCCAGCGCGTGGAGTTCGAGCTCGAACGCACCCAGCAGGGCAAGTTCGCGGCCAAGAACCTGAAGCTCGCCCGCTAGGACGGGCTTTGGCGGCATGGCGGGGCCCGATGCGGGCCCCTGCCGGCCGTGAAGGATGATGCGCCATGCTTGCGGTCTTCGACGATCCGACCGTTTACCGCACGGAGCTGTCGCGCGAGAAGCAGCTGTGGTGCGCCGTGATCGTGCAGGCGGTCCAGGACGCGCTGCGACAGCCGGGTCCGCTCGGGCTCTCGCGCGAGCATGCCCGGCTCAAGGACGAGGCGCTGCGCTGGTTTTCCGACAACGGCGAGGACTTTCGCCGGGCGTGCGAGGCCGCGGACTTCGATCCCGAGTTCCTCCGCAACCAGGTCTTGCGGCTCGCCCAGGCCGCCACGATGCGGAACGCGCCCCGGCAGGGCGCGGCGGCGGCGGAGTGATGCGCCGCGCCGCCTCGGCCCAATAGGCCACGGAGAAGAGATTGAGCAAGACCGAATGGGGACTGAAGCGCCGCTGCACCAAATGCGACGCGCCGTTCTACGACATGCGGCGCGAGCCGATCCGCTGCCCGAAATGCGGCACCGTGTTCCACCCCGCGACCGCGGCGCAATCCGCCGCCGCGGCGCGCCGGGCTCGCGCAAGGCCGGTCCGGCCGGCTTGGGGCAACGTGCCGAGCGTTGCCGCCGGCCGCGGCGAGGCCGCGAACGACGAACCGGCCGAAGCGCCGGTCCCGGACAACGACGACGAGGCCGAATCCGAGGACGCGGCGGAGGACGAGGACGAGACCGAGTCCGCGGACGAGACCATCGACGCCGACGACGACGCCGAAAAGCGGGAGTAGCGGTCGGCCCTCGGGTGCGCTCCGCGCCCCGATTGCATCAGCTTCCGTAAGCTCGCTGCGCTCGCTAACGGAAGTTAGATGGCTGGGGCGCTTGGATGGGGACCGAAACGGGGTCTAAGCCCCGGAAACTGGCCAATTTTAAGGGTTATTTCATCG
>DASWJZ010000208.1:0-35068 GCA_036396875.1 Propylenella sp. | reverse complement strand
GGGCTCGGCAACCAGTTCCTCGCCAACATCCGCGAGGTCGACGCGATCGCGCACGTGCTGCGCTGCTTCGAGCACCCGGACGTGGTCCATGTCGAGGGTCGGATCGACCCGCTGGCGGACGCCGAGACGGTCGAGACCGAGCTGATGCTTGCCGACCTCGAAAGCCTTGAGCGCCGCGTCATCCCGCTCAGGAAGCGTGTCCACGGCGGCGACAAGGAGGGCCGCAAGACGCTCGACCTGATGGAGACCGCGCTCGATTTCCTGCGCGAGGGAAAGCCGGCGCGCCTCGCCTGGGTGGCGGACCCGGACAAGCCCGCTTTCCGGGCGCTCAATCTCCTCACCTCGAAGCGCGTTCTTTATGTCTGCAACGTCGATGAAGCCTCGGCCGCCACCGGCAACGCGTGGTCGCGCAGGGTCGAGGCGTTCGTGGCCGAGCAGGCTGCAAGCCACGGCCCGCCTCCCCACCATGCGACCGGCGCCGCCGATGCCTGGCCGAAGCCGCCGAAGGTCGTGGTCATATCGGCGGCGATCGAGGCGGAGATCGCGCAGCTTCCGGCCGGCGAGCGGGAGGAATACCTGCAGGCGATGGGACTTGAGGAGCCCGGCCTGGAAAGGCTGATCCGCGCCGGTTACGAGCTTCTCGACCTCGTCACCTTCTTCACCGCCGGGCCGAAGGAGGCGCACGCCTGGACGGTGCCGAAGGGGACGCGGGCGCAGCAGGCGGCGGGCGCGATCCATACCGACTTCGAACGCGGATTCATCCGCGCCCAGACCATCCGCTACGAGGATTACGTGGCGTTCGGTGGCGAAGCCGGGGCGCGCGAGGCCGGCAAGGCGCGCGACGAGGGTAAGGACTATGTCGTGCAGGACGGCGACGTGCTGCTCTTCAAGTTCAACGTGTAGTTCTGTGTCTCTCCGCGCAAATCACGTTGAGCGAGCAAGGTGACGCGCGCCGCCTTCGCACCCCGGCTGCGTCCGCTCGTCCGTATGGAAAGCTCGGTCGCGCGACGGGATTCCGGATTGCGCTTCGCTCCATCGGAGCTACAGGCTGTGTCTCGATACGTCTGCGGGGTTGGACGATGCCCCTTCGCTATTTCGAAGATTTCTTTCCTGGCCAGGAGCTTTCCTTCGGCCCGCACACGGTGATGCGGGCGGAGATCGTCGCCTTTGCCGCGGAGTTCGATCCGCAGCCGTTTCACCTCGACGAATCGGCCGCCGCCGACACGATGCTCGGCGGGCTCGCCGCCTCCGGCTGGCACACCGCCGCCCTCTTCATGCGGATGATGGCGCTCGGCTGGCTGAACGCGAGCGCCTCGATGGGCTCGCCCGGCGTCGAAAGCCTCAAGTGGCTGCGGCCCGTCAGGCCCGGCGACGCGCTCTCCGGCCGCTCCATCGTGGTCGGCGTGCGCGCGTCAAGGTCCCGGCCGGACCGCGGCTTCGTGCAGTTCCGCCATGAGGTGGCCAATTCGCGCGGCGACATCGTGATGCTGATCGAGAATCCGATCATCCTCGGCCGGCGGCCGTCATGAAGTTCTTCGAGGAGATCGAGGTGGGCGAGCGGCATCGGATCGGCGCCCACACATTTACCGCGGAAGACATAAAGCGCTTCGCGGGGGCGTTTGATCCGCAGCCCTTCCACCTCGACGAGGCGGCGGCGGAGGCGAGCCATTTCGGACGCCTCCTCGCTTCCGGCTGGCACACCCTGGCGGTCTGGATGCGCCTCAATGTCCGCGAACTGCAGCGCCTCGACCGCGAGCGCCGGGAGGCCGGCATGTCGATTGCCCGCCTCGGCCCGTCGCCCGGCTTCGACGCGCTGCAATGGCTGAAGCCGGTCTTTGCCGGCGACACGGTGACCTTCGAGAGCGAGGTCGTCGCCAAGAAGGCGAGCCGCTCGCGGCCGGGCTGGGGACTCGTCTCCATGCGCAATGTCGGCCGCGACCAGGCGGGCGAGGAAGTCATCGCCTTCGTCGGCCACGTTTTCGTTGAACGCCGCGGCCCGGCCGGGCCGGAGCTTCAGGATTCCCCCGAAGGGACTTAGTGCCCCGCGAACTCGACCAGCGTCCTGACCGGCACGCCGAGCGCCTCGATCTTCGCTTTGCCCCCGAGATCCGGCAGGTCGATCACAAACACCGCCGCCACGACGTCGGCGCCGAGTTCCTTCAGGAGCTTCACCGCCCCTTCCGCCGTGCCGCCGGTGGCGATCAGGTCGTCGACCAGGATCACCTTCTCGCCGGGCGTGATGGCGTCGCGGTGCATTTCCATCTCGTCGAGCCCGTACTCGAGCGAATAGGCGATCCGTACCGTTGCATGCGGAAGCTTGCCGCGCTTCCGGATCGGCACGAAGCCCGCGGAGAGCTGGTGCGCCACGGCGCCGCCGATGATAAAGCCGCGCGCCTCAATGCCCGCCACCTTGTCGATCTTGGAGCCGGCCCAGGGATGCACGAGCTCGTCGACCGTGCGGCGGAACGCACGCGGATCGCCGAGCAGCGTGGTGATGTCGCGGAAGAGGACGCCCTTTCTCGGGTAGTCGGGGATGGTGCGGATCGCCGCCTCCAGCCCCGCGACCATTGTCGCCATGCGGACAGTCCCCTTCCGTACGCCTCGCGCGCCGCGTCCGGGTCCTTTCCTATCGCGCGGTGAAAGGCGTGGGAAGCGCCGTGGTGCCGCCGGCTGGCGGACCGGTCCGGTCAGGAGGCTCGGTTGAGCACCCGCCCCGCAACCGCGTCGAGCTTCTTCAGGAGCTCCGGATCGCGCGCTTCGGGCGCCGTCATGATGGCAAATTCCAGCGCGCGGTCGGAGCCGATGGGGCAGGCCTCGTGCTGGCGCGGAAAATCGCGGATGAGCCGCAGGAGGAGCTGCTGCACGCGGTCGCGGTTCTCGTGCATGACCCGCAACACCTCCTGCACGTCGACGCTGCCGTGCTCGTGGTGCCAGCTGTCATAGTCGGTCACCATGGCGATCGTGGCGTAGGAGATTTCCGCCTCGCGGGCGAGCTTCGCCTCGGGCATGTTGGTCATGCCGATGACGTCGCAGCCCCACGAACGGTAGAGGCGGCTTTCCGCCAGGGTCGAGAATTGCGGGCCCTCCATGACGAGATACGTGCCGCCGCGGCGGCAGTCGATCTCCTCCGCTTCTCCGGCCCTCGCAATCCGCTCGGCAAGCAGCGGGCTGACCGGCTCCGCCATCGAGACATGCGCGGTGACGCCGGCTCCGAAAAAGCTCTTCGCGCGCGCGAAGGTGCGGTCGATGAACTGGTCGACCAGGACGAACTGGCCGGGAGCGCAGTCCTCGCGGAGAGAACCGACCGCCGAGACCGAAACGAGATCGGTCGCGCCGGCGCGCTTCATGATGTCGATGTTGGCGCGATAATTGATGTGAGTGGGCGACAGGCGGTGACCGCGGCCGTGACGGGGCAGGAAGCGAAGTTTAAGGCCGCCCAACTCGGCGAAGAGGACAGCGTCGGACGGTTCTCCCCACGGACTTTCGATGCGTCGCCACTCGGCATTCTCCAGCCCCGGGAGGTCGTACAGCCCCGACCCGCCCACGATACCGAGCACCGCTTCCATGATGGCCCCCGCGCCGATTCGCGATGCTAGCGGTTGGGAAAACCCGCGCCAAGCGCGTCAAGGATGCATCCGCGGCGGCAGCCAGCGTTACGGTAGTGCGGCCGCGGCGCCGCGACCGATACAGGCGACGATTTCGCGTGACACCCGCCGTCTTGTCGTCGATCATGTCGCCGACATCCGTCAATCAGCAACGCCTCGGTTCCGCAGCCTTCGGGCTACCGGTTGCCGGGATCGGCAATTGATGGATGTCGAAGCGGCCACCCGCAGCCAGCTGCCGCATCCGGGATGATGCCGGATCGACCGAAGGTATCGGGAGCTCAGCCGCTCAAATGACGCGGCACGTTTCTATCGTGCGTTCGAAAACAAAAGTGAGGGAGGTCTCTATGACGCGTGCAAAGTGGCTCGCCAGCGTGAGTGCGGCGGTGATGCTATCTTCGGCGGCCCTGGCGCAACAGGTGCCGGAATCTCCGGATCAGGTCGCCAAGCCAGGCGGGACGCTTCCGGGCAATCCGCAGATCGCCCTGGTCAAGGTGGCGGACGGCTTCGCCGATCCTACCAATGTGGCGAGCGCCGGCGACGGGTCGGGCCGCCTTTTCGTCACCGAGCGCGTCGGCCGCGTGAGGATCGTCAATTCCGACGGCTCGGTCGAGGCTCAGCCCTTCCTCGACCTCACCAACATCAATCCGCTCGGCAATGACGTGCAGACCGGCTTTGTCGAGCAGGGCCTTTACTCGATCGCCTTCCATCCCGACTTCGCCGAGAACGGCTACTTCTTCGTGCACTACGCGTCGCTTCCGTTCAACGGCGACGGCGTGATCGTGCGCTTCCAGGTGGACCCGGCGAGTCCCAATGCCATGACGCCCGAGCGGACCAACGAAACCGCAAAGGTGATCATGCGGATGGAGCGACCCTACTACAATCACAATGGCGGCCAGATCGCCTTCGGCCCCGACGGCTATCTGTACATCGGGTCCGGCGACGGCGGCTGGGAGGGCGACCCGTTGCAGGCGGGCAAGGATCTCGGCACCTGGCTCGGCAAGATCCTGCGCATCGATGTCGACGTCGACGACGCCGAATATTCCGCCTACCGTATTCCGCCCGACAATCCGTTCGCCGACGCGTCGAAGGAGCGGCTTATGGTGCTGTTCGGCCTCACCGAGGAGGACTTCTCGAAGATCCGCACCGGGGCCAAGCCGGAGATCTGGGCTTACGGCGTCCGTAATCCATACGAATTCGCGTTCGATCAGAACACCGGCAATCTTTTCATCGCCGATGTCGGCCAGAACCACTGGGAGGAGGTTCTCTTTCAGCCGGCCAGCAGCACGGGTGGCGAAAATTACGGCTGGCCGGACATGGAGGCGTCCTTCTGCCATCCGATGCTTGGCGATCCCGCCCAATCGGAATGCGCCGTCGTGGGCGTTCTGCCGGCCGCCCAGTATCCGCACGGCACCGCCTATCCGGGCGGGCCGGAAGTGGATACCGGCGGCTGTTCGGTGCAGGGCCTTGGCGTCGCCAATTACGGCGGCATGAATGGTGTCTATCTCACCGGCGACTGGTGCACCGGCCGTGTCTTCGGAACCGGCTGGGACGGGTCGGCGTGGCAGCTGCAGGAGCTGCTGCAGACAAGCCTGCAGTTCACGGCCGGCGGCGTCGGTGAGGACGGCATGGTCTACGCCGTCAACGCCAACAATTTCTACACGGCCGACGAGGGGCCGGAGGCCAATCCTCCCGGCGCGTTGTGGCGAATCGTGCCGGCGGGCGAGGTGCCCGAGGGCGCCGAGACCGCTCCGACGGTCCAGTAGCGTCGCGCGTCCGGAAGCGCGGGGTTCCTTTCCCCGCGCTTCTCTTCAATGAAACCACGAGCCGTCTTCGCGGGTTGACCGTCGTCAACTGCGCCAAGCGCCGTTGCCGGATATCTTTCCGCAGCAATCGGGACTCAGATTCAAGTATGCCGCGTGCGACACCACTCGTCCTTGCCCTCGCGACACCCTTCGTCCTTGCCCTAATGCCGGTGTTCATGGCCGCGGCCGCCTCGGCCCGGGCGCTGCTGCAGGATTCGGCGGGCGACTGCGACGACCCGCTTCCTTTCGTGCATGTCCTGACCGGCGAGCCGCTTTCCCACTACAAGCCGGACGAAGAAATCACGCCGGCGGTCGACGAATTCCACTGTAGCGGCGAGAACCCGTATGACGGCGACGAGGAAGCGGCTGCGAGCGGCAAGCCCCTCTTCAGGCTATGCGCCGGCTGCCATATGCCGGACGGGACCGGGCGCATTGGGCCGAGTCTCGTCGACGATCAGCACAAATATCCGCGCGTCGCCACGGATCACGGCGAGTTCGAGGTCATCTACGGCGGCGCGGCCGGCGCGATGCAGCCTTTCGGGCGCCGCTTCACCCAGGACGAGATCCTGCGGATCATGACCTACGTGGAGGAACTGAAGAAAGCGAACTGAGGCGCCCGCAGCCTGCGGATATCGGCCGTTCGCGGCTCCCGCGGCTCAGGCCGCTCCCTCGCCGGGCACCGTCGCCCAGACTTTCTTCTTCGTGTAGTAGACGAGGCCGGCGAGGATGATCAGATAGATCATCACGGTCAGGCCCATTGACTTGCGCGCGACGAGGTGCGGCTCCGCCGCCCACATGAGGAAGGCCGTCACGTCCTTCGCATACTGCTCGACTGTCTCCGGAACGTCGTTGACCGCCGTCTCGTCCTGGTTCTGGGCATAGGATATCTGGCCATCGCTGAGCGGCGGCGGCATGGCGAGAGCCGGTCCGGCGATGAAGTGGGGATTGTAGTACTGCCCATCGCCCACTTCCACGCCGGCGGGCGGATCCTGGTAGCCGGTCAGCAGCGAATAGACGTAGTCCGGTCCTGTCTCCTGGTACAGGGTGAAGGCGTCGAAGACGAAGGTCGGGAAGCCGCGGTTGATCGCGCGCGCCTTGGCGATCAGCGAGAGATCCGGCGGATAGGCGCCGCCATTGGCCGCGCGCGCCGCCTGTTCGTTGGGGAAGGGGCTCGGGAAGCGATCCGAAGGCCGCCCCGGACGCTCGAACATCTCGCCGTTCGCGTCCGGCCCGTCCGTGACCTGGTACGCGGCGGCGAGCGCCAGCACCTCTTCCTCCGAGAAATGCGGCCCGTGTTCGTCCGCCAGCATGCGGAAGGCGACGAAGCTCAGCGCATGGCAGCCGGCGCAGACGTCGCGGTAGACGTGCAGGCCGCGCTGCAGCTGCTGCGGATCGTATTTCCCGAAAGGCCCGGCGAAGGACCATTCGGCGTGCCGCGGCTGCAGCAGCGGATAGTGCGGCGTCGCGCTTTCCTCGTGCGCCTCCTGGGCGAGCGCGCCGACGCCGAGCGGCAGCGCCAGCAGGAGAACCGCGATGCCGGCAATCGTGTTCCTCATTCGCTCGATCCGTCCTTCAGCCGCGGGTCATCGGCGCCGCGGCGCCACCCGCCAGGCTGCCGCTGGCGCCGCCCTTCGACGCCAGCACGGCATCGGCGATCGAGGCCGGGCGCGGTCTCGGCGTCTCAAAGAGGCCGAGCAAGGGAAGCACCAGCAGGAAATGCAGGAAGTAATAGGCGGTCAGGATGCGGGCGGCGATCACGTAGACTCCCTCGGGCGGCTGCGATCCGAGATAGCCGAGCCCGATGCAGGTGACGACGAAGATCCAGAAGAACTGCCGGAAGAGCGGCCGGTAGCTCGCCGAGCGCACGCGCGATGTATCGAGCCATGGCAGCACGAACAGGACCATGATCGAGCCGAACATCATGACGACGCCGAGCAGCTTGTTCGGAATGGCCCTGAGGATCGCGTAGAACGGCAGCAAGTACCATTCCGGCACGATATGCGCCGGCGTCGCGAGCGGGTTCGCCTCGTTGTAATTGTCCGGATGGCCGAGATAGTTCGGGTGGTAGAAGACGAACCACGCGAACAGGATCAGGAAGATCACCAGCGCAAACGCGTCCTTCATCGTCGCATGCGGGGTGAACGGCACGACGTCCTGCTTCGACTTCACCTCCAGGCCCGTCGGATTGGTTTGCCCGGTGACGTGCAGCGCCCAGACATGCAGGATCACCACGCCGACGATCATGAAGGGCAGGAGATAGTGCAGCGAGTAGAAGCGGATCAGCGTCGCGTCCCCGACCGCGAACCCACCCCACAGCCAAGTGGTGATCGCCTCGCCGACCAGCGGGATGGCCGAGAACAAATTGGTGATGACGGTGGCGCCCCAGAAGCTCATCTGCCCCCACGGCAGCACATAGCCCATGAACGCGGTGGCCATCATCAGGAGGAAGATGATGACGCCGAGAATCCAGAGTATCTCGCGTGGCGCCTTGTAGGAGCCGTAGTACATGCCGCGGAAGATGTGGATGTAGACGGCGAGGAAGAACATCGACGCGCCGTTCGAGTGCAGGTAGCGCAGGAGCCAACCGTAGTTGACGTCCCGCATGATGTGCTCGACGGACGCGAACGCGACGTCGGCATCGGCGACGTAGTGCATCGCCAGGACGATGCCGGTCACGAGCTGGACCACCAGCATGACGCTCAGGATGCCGCCGAACGTGTACCAATAGTTCAGGTTGCGCGGGATGGGGTAGGCGACGAAGCTGTCGTAAAGCAGCCGCGTGAACGGCAGACGGTCGTCGAACCAGCGGCCGAGCCTCGACCGCGGCTGATAGCGCGGATAGTATTCGTGCTGCATGCGCTGCCCCGGCCTCAACCGATACGGACTTCGCTCTCGCCTATGAAGGCGAGCGGCGGAATGGGAAGGTTCTGCGGCGCGGGACCCAGGCGGATGCGCCCGGCGGTGTCGTAGTGGGAGCCGTGACACGGGCAGAACCAGCCCCCGAAATTCCCCTGCTGGCCGAGCGGCACGCAGCCGAGATGCGTGCAGACCCCGACCTGGATGAGCCAAGCCTCGTTCCCAGGCGCAGCCCGGTTCTCGTCGGTAGCAGGGGCGTTCGGATCGAGATTGGCATTGCGTGCGAGCGCATCCCGCAGCCCGTCCAGCGGCACTTCGCGGGCCGCCTGGATCTCCGCCTCGGTCCGGTAGCGGATGAACACCGGCTTGCCGCGCCACATGACGGTGATCGACTGCCCCTCCTCCATGCCGGAAAGATCGATATCCACCGACGCGAGCGCCAGCGCGGAAGCGTCCGGGTTCATCTGGTCGAGGAAGGGCCAGACCGCGGCGGCCGCTCCGACGGCGACGAAGGCGCCGGTGGCGATCAGAAGAAAATCGCGGCGGCTGATGTCGGTGCCCACTTCGTGGGGATCGATTCGCTTGGCGCCCGGACTGGCTGTGATCGGATGCGCAGTCGTGTCGGCCAATTGATCCCCCTCGCTCCGGAGCGGCGCGTCTCTTCCAAAAAGCGGCCGGCAGCGCGTCGGCCGGCACTTCCCGGCTTTCGCTGCCCCCGCGGGACGCCTTTTGTCATCGTCCCGGGAGAGTGTCCAGTCGGGCGGCTTTGCGACGGCAACTTGTCGCAACTTTACGCATTCCGGCCGGATCCGCCTGCCGCCCTCCCCCTGGTGAAGAGGGGTTAACCCGTACGTGCGAACGCGCTGCCCTTTGCGCGGCGACTGGGTCATCCTGCCGGCGGCAGAGGAGGAAACCGCATGGCCGGACACGCGTTCGCATCGAGTTCCGATCGCGAAGACACGAGCCGCATTCCTGAAGCGCTCGGCTGGCGGCGGCGGCACGACCTCGACGAGGCCGGCCGCGAAGCCTGGGAGCTGCCGGACGATCATGTTCTCCTGCTTGATCCAAGCGGCCGCAGCGATTCGATCGTTCGCCACGGCGACGGGAGCAGTGCAGACCCCGAAGAACGCGCCTCGGAATCGCAGCGGTCTCTGGAGAATCTGAGCACCAGGCCGCCGCCCCCGGCATGGCGGAAATCGAGATAAGGGGTCAGGCGGCGTCGCCGCGCCCGGCCGCAAAGAGGGCGCGCAGCGGTGCGGCTACGCGATCCTCAGCGCGCGGTCGGCCTCTCCGAGGAAGCCGCCGGACTGCCGCTCCCAGAGGCGCGCATAAAGGCCGCGGCCCCTCAGCAGCGCGTCGTGCGAGCCCTCCTCCACGATGCGGCCGGCGTCCATCACCACCAGGCGGTCCATGGCGGCGATGGTCGACAGGCGATGGGCGATGGCGATCACCGTCTTCTCGCGCATCAGCACTTTCAGGCTGTCCTGGATCGCCGCCTCGACTTCGGAGTCGAGCGCAGCGGTCGCCTCGTCGAGCACGAGAATCGGCGCATCCTTCAGGATGACGCGGGCGATGGCGATGCGCTGCCGCTGACCGCCGGACAGCTTGATGCCGCGCTCGCCCACATGCGCCGCGTAGTCCGTGCGGCCTCGGGGATCGACGAGCCCGCCGATGAAACTGTCGGCATGCGCAGCTTCGGCCGCACCGCGGATTGCCGCGTCGTCCGCTTGCGGCTTGCCGTAGCGGATGTTCTCCCGGACCGAGCGGTGGAGAAGCGACGTATCCTGCGTCACCATTCCGATCGCGGCGCGAAGCGAATCCTGTGTGACTGCTGCGATGTCCTGACCGTCGATCAGGATGCCCCCACGGTCCAGCGAATAGAATCGCAGGAGGAGGTTGACCAGCGTGGATTTGCCGGCGCCGGACGGTCCGACCAGCCCGACCTTCTCGCCCGGGCGGATCGACAGCGACAGGTCGCGGATCACGCGGTCGCCGTCGCCGTAACGGAAGGTGACGTTCTCGAACTTGATGGCGCCGTCGCGGACGACGAGGGGCGCGGCGCCCGGCCGGTCGCTGGAATCGTTCGGCTGCGCGATGGTGATGATGGCGTTCTCGATCGTACCGACATTCTCGAAGAGGGATGTGATCGATCGCAGTATCCACCCGGACATCTGGTTCAGCCTGAGCGCCAGTGCGTTGGCCGCCGCAATCGCGCCGATCGTCACGGCGTCGATCGTCCACAGCCAGATCGACAAAGCGGCGACGGCGAAGATGAAGACCGAGTTGATGATGGTGAGCGCCGCTGTCATGGCGACGATCGAACGCATCAGCGTACGGGCGGCGGAGAGCTGCCGCTGGAAGGCCTCGCGTCCGAACGCCTCCTCCCGCTCGGCATGGGCAAAGAGCTTCACCGACATGATGTTGGTGAAGCCGTCCACGACTCTTCCCGACAGGTTTGAATTGGCCTCGGAGAGCGCCGCTGCGCGCGCCCGCACCGGCGGGACCAGCGTGCCGATGACGACGCCGTAGGCGGCCGCCCAGACAATGACCGGGAGGAGCAGGCGCCAGTCGAACCCGCCCAACATGACGAGCGTGCCGATCAGGTAGATGAACAGGTACCAGATGCCGTCGATGACATTGACCACGCTCTCGCGCAGCGCCATGCCGCCCTGCATGACCTTCTGGCTGATGCGGCCGGCGAAATCGTTCTGGAAAAAGCCCAGGCTCTGCCGGATCACGTAGCGGTAGCTCCGCCACCTGACGAGGGTCGTAAGGCTCGGCACGATCGACAGGTTGACCAGCGCGCGCGAGGCGATCGTGAAGACCGGCCGCACGATGAGCAGGACGAAGCTCATGAAGATGAGGAGCCAGAGATTGTCGGCGACGAAGCGCTCCGGATCCGACTCTGACATGCGGTCGACCAATGAGCCGAGAAATGCGAAGAGCGCGAGCTCGGTCACCGAAGCGACGAGCGACACGACGAGCGTCGTGGCGATCAGCCATTTGATCGGCTGGAGGAAATGACGGTAGAAGGCGGCGAGCGCCCTCGGCGGCTGCTCGACCGTCGCCGCGTCGAGCGGATCGAACCATCCCTCGAGCCCTGCATAGCTCAGAAATCGTCGCAATATGACAGCCGACATCCAGCTCCCGGTTGTATCCCGCAGCGCAGATGCGGCAAGCGGCGAGGAAAAGAGATACCTTCATTCGCAATCTAATGCTCGATTGTGCACTTTTCGAGCCGGACTTTCGGCAGAGCGCGCGGACGCTATTCGTCAGAATTCCCGTTCGGGCCGGAAACCGTTCATTCGAGGTGGTGTCGGCAGTTGCGATCGCATTGCTTGGGCCCTCCACAATTGTCGCCCGCCCGCATGTCGGCGGCCGCGGCGCGCGGGCCGAAGTTCCTTGACACGACAAGGCTTTCCGGCAATCCCTCGCCCGCCTCGGGCTGATATGCCGCCGCCGCTGGAATGCAGAAGATTCTTCACCTTGCCCACCTGAAGCCGGTTGCCGTCGGCAGCCAGCGATATGTCTTCGTTCATCCGCACGACCCGGACCTGATCGTGAAGGTTCCGACCGAGCGCTATGTGGATCGCCGCTCCGGCGAGAGAGGGAAATGGTGGAAGAAACTGCATCGCAAGTACCTCCGCTCCCGCCACTTCCTGGTCTTCCATCGCGAGCTGCATGAGCAGTTCGCCCTGCGCGCGTCGGCCGCCGCCCTGCCGCCCTACGTGCAGACGATCGTCGGCATCGTCGAAACGGATCTTGGGATGGGCCTCGTCTCGCAGGCGGTGCGCGGACGCGACGGCGAGCTGGCGCCATCGCTTTTGCAGCTCCTGCAGCAAGATCGCTTCGGCGAGGCGGCGCGGCGTCAGCTCGACGAGTTCGTTCGCTGGCTGCTCGAGTCGAACGTCGTGGTCGGCGATCTGAACCCCGGCAATCTCGTGTTCGGCCACGACCCTGTCCTCGGCGATCACTTCGTCGTCATCGACGGACTGGGCGACAAGAACCTCGTCCCGCTCAACTCTTTCAGCGCGCGTCTAAACCGCCGCAGCAAGCTGCGCCGGATAGAGCGCATCAACGCAATTATCGCGAAATACGCGACGCGGGATTCTGGGGAAGCTGTCCCGGCCTCAGAAGCCGGCGGCGCCGGATTGGCAAATGCCGCCGATCGCCTGCGGTGACCGGCGCGAGATGAGCAGCGGCGTCGCAAGCGAACCGACCGGCGCTCCCGGCTTGCCCGACGACGTGGTTGCCGCGGGTCGGAAACAGACGGCAGAGCGCTGGTTCGAAACGCTGCGCGACGATGTCTGCGCCGCTTTCGAGGCGCTGGAGGACGAGCCTGCGACCACAGAACAGGGAGGTCTCCCCGGCCGTTTCGTCAAAACGCCCTGGGACCGCACGGATCACACCGGCGCGCCGGGCGGCGGCGGCACGATGGCGCTGATGCATGGGCGCGTCTTCGAGAAGGTCGGCGTGCACGTCTCCACCGTATATGGCGAGTTCGCGCCCGAATTCCGCGGCCAGATACCCGGCTCGGACGACGACCCGCGATTCTGGGCGTCCGGCATTTCGCTGATCGCGCATCCGCTGAACCCGAACGTGCCGGCCGTCCATATGAACACGCGCCTGGTGAGAACGACGAAGCGCTGGTTCGGCGGCGGTGCGGACCTGACACCGGTGCTCGACCGCCGGCGGACGCAGGACGACCCCGACAGCGAGAGCTTTCACGCCGCGATGAGAGCGGCCTGCGAAAGCCATCCCCACATCGACTACCCGCGCTACCGGGCCTGGTGCGATGAATATTTCTGGCTGAAGCACCGCAACGAGCCGCGCGGCATCGGCGGGATCTTCTTCGACTATCTCTATTCCGGCGACTGGGGCGCCGATTTCGCCTTCGTTCAGGATGTCGGGCGCGCCTTCCTGGCGATCTATCCGGAGCTTGTCCGCCGCAACGTTTCCACCCCGTGGACGGAAGCGGACCGCGAAGAACAGCTCGTCCGCCGCGGCCGCTACGTCGAGTTCAACCTCCTCTACGACCGCGGCACGATCTTCGGCCTGCGGACCGGCGGCAACGTCGATTCAATTCTGTCGTCCCTGCCGCCGCTCGTGAAATGGCCGTGAGCGCCTATCCCGATGCGAGCAATTCCTCTCGCGCCAGCTTGAAATTGCTCTCCACCCAGCGGTCCTCCAGCGCTTTGAGCCGCGTTCCGACGTCCGGCCCCGGCTTCATGCCGGCCCCGACCATATCCTTTCCGGCGAGCGGGAACACCGGCCTTTTCCAGCTCCCCGCGAAGCGCAGCAGTATGCGGAGGCGTGCCGCGCTATCCGTGTTGCCGGCCCTGACTTCGCGCGCCAGCGCATGCCGCAGACGGTCCACGATTCCGCTCTCGCCGGCTCGATAGAGCAGCTTCGAAAGATCGCTCTCCGTGGTCGCCGGATCGATCTCGGGTGCGTCGGCCCAGGCGCGCAGGCGCGCCGCCTCGGCGCGGGAAAGCCGCAGCCGTTCGGCCAGGGCGTCGAGGCGGGCGCGGTGCGGCGGCAGGATGGCCTCCAGCCTGAGGAGGGCGTCCGGCGGCCATCCTTCGGCGGCCTCCGCCGCCACCAGCCGGGGGATGGCGTCGATTCCCCAGCTTTCCGGCAGCGCCTTCTGCAACACCTCGGTCGTCCGCATCCAGAGGAGCGCGCGTCCCGGATCGGGCGCGGAGAGAAGCCGCTTCAGCTCCGCCCACACCCGTTCCGCGGAGAGGGTCGAGACACCCGCTTTGAGGCGCGCGCAGGCTTTTAGCGCCTCCGCGTCCGGCCGCCCGCGTCCGTAGCGGGCGAAGAACCGGAAGAAGCGCAGGATGCGGAGATAATCCTCGCGGATGCGGTCCGCGGCATCGCCGATGAAGCGGACGCGGCCGGCGCTGATGTCGGCGAGCCCGCCGACCGGGTCCAGAACTTCGCCGGCGAGATCGCAATAGAGCGCATTCATCGTGAAATCGCGGCGCGCCGCGTCCTCGGCCCAGTCGGAGGTGTAGCGGACAATGGCGCGCCGGCCGTCCGTCTCCACATCGCTCCGGAGGGTCGTCACTTCAAACGGCCGCCCGC
Organism: Propylenella sp.; assembly: GCA_036396875.1. Taxonomy (GTDB): domain Bacteria; phylum Pseudomonadota; class Alphaproteobacteria; order Rhizobiales; family Afifellaceae; genus DASWJZ01. The sequence goes on along the minus strand of DASWJZ010000208.1, from coordinate 20,715 downwards.
GCGCGATGACGGTTACGGTGCCGTGCTCGATCCCCGTTGGCACCGTCTTCAGGCCGGCCGCCGCGGCCCGCGCCACGACCTCGCCGGGCGGGAAGATGGTGGCGAGGTCGGCATCGGCGACGGGGCGTCCGAGCAGCGCGTCGCGCACCGCCCCCCCGACGATCCGCGTCGCCCGCCCCTCGCCGTCGAGCGCGGCCATCACCGCCTGCAGGTGAGGATCCCGAAGCAGCGGCCAATCGCGGAGCGGTGCGCTCATCCGCCCGCCCCCGCCTCGGCATCGTTGTAGAGGCGCTCGTAGAGAATGCGCAGGATGTTGGCGGTGATCCCCCAGATGCGGCGGTCGCCATAGGGCATCTCGATGAAGCTCCGCCGGACGCCGCTCCAGATGCGGCTGCCCGTGCGGTGGTTCGCCGGGTCCATCAGGAAGGATAGCGGCACCTCGAAGGCGTCGGCCACCTCGGCCGGATTGAGCCGCAACCGGAATCCGGGGCGGATGATCGCGATGACCGGGGCAACGTGATAGCCGGAGCCGGTCAGATAGTCGGGCGCGCGGCAGAGCGTCTCCACGAAGTCGGCGGTGAGCCCGATCTCTTCCTCCGCTTCGCGCAGCGCCGCCTCCTCGGGCCCGATATCGTCGGGATCGATGCGGCCGCCCGGAAAGGAGATCTGGCCGGCGTGCGAACGGAGCACCGCCGTTCGTTCGGTCAGGAGAAGGGTTGCTTCCGGCTCCCGGTGCACGACCGGCACGAGCACGGCGGCCGGCCGGCGCTCCATGCCGAGCAGCAGATCGGCGATGTCCGGATTGAAGCTGTGGTCGCCGACGGCGAGGCCCGGGTCGGGGCCAAGCCTCGACGCGACGCGACGGCGAAAATCTTCGGCCGAATAGCGCGCCGGGTCAGTCAAGGCGAGCCCCGGAGAAGGGGAAGAAGAGGCCGCCGGACCAGAGGCCGGGCGCGCCGTCTTTGTCGTCGGCCATCGCGATCAGTTCGTGCGCCAGCGCTCGCGTCGCGAGCGCCTCCAGTCCACCCCGCACGGCCAGATATGGCTTCAGCCCGCCCGTACCTCGCTCGGTGTCGAAGCGCAGCGGATGGCCGGGGCCGGCTGCGACGATGTCGCCGACATTGGTGCGGAAGTTCAGCACGCGGTCCGCTCCCGCCCCGGCCGTCGCCACCTCGACGGCAAGGAATGGCGCATCCTCCACGTCGATCCCGACCTTCTCGACCGGCGTCACAAGAACGTGACGCCCGTCCGGCTCACGCCGGAGGATGGACGCGAAAAGCCGCACCAGCGCCTCGCGCGCGATCGGGCTGCCGCGGTAGAGCCATGTGCCGTCGGCGGCGATGCGCATGTCGATCTCGCCGCAATAGGGCGGGTCCCACCGCTCGACCGGCCGCGCCTTTGCCGTCGCGCCGGCCTGCGCCACCAGCCCGGCAAGGCCCGGCGGCAGCCGGCCCTTCCCTGTCCTCGCGTCTGTTTCTGCGTTCATGGCACTCTGATCGGCATTGACGATTTCGATTTTCGTATTGCCCGCGCGCTGACACAATCGCCCGACATGAGTCGGCATCGCAATTCTGAGCCTGGCACTAGGGATACTGCCGCATGAGCGCAATCGATCTTGCCACAGTGGGTTCCGAGCCGATCGTCGAGGAGGCGAAGCTTGCTGCGGCGAGGCTGCAGGAGGCGAAGGCCGCCGTCGCCGAGGTCATCTTCGGCCAGGAGACGGTGGTGGAGCGTGCGCTCGCATCGGTGCTCTCCGGCGGCCACGGCCTTCTCGTCGGGGTGCCCGGCCTCGCCAAGACCAAGTTGGTCGACACGATGGGCGCAGTGCTCGGACTGACCACCAACCGCATCCAGTTCACACCCGACCTCATGCCGTCGGATATTCTGGGGTCCGAGATTCTGGACGAGGCGCCCGACCACACGCGGAGCTTTCGTTTCGTCCGGGGCCCGGTCTTCGCCCAGCTTTTGATGGCGGACGAGATCAACCGCGCCAGCCCGAGGACGCAGTCGGCGCTGCTGCAGGCGATGCAGGAGAACCACGTCACCATCGCCGGCCAGCGCTACGACCTGCCGCGGCCGTTCCATGTTCTTGCGACTCAGAACCCGATCGAGCAGGAGGGTACTTATCCGCTGCCCGAAGCGCAGCTCGACCGCTTCCTGATGCAGATCGACGTCCTCTATCCGGCCCTCGATGCCGAGCGGCGGATGCTTTTTGAAACGACCGGCGCCGAGGAGCCGCGGGCGCGACCGGTGCTCACCGCGGACGAGCTGATGCAAGTACAGACGCTGGTCCGGCGGATGCCCGTGGGCGAGGCGGTGGTGGAGGCGATCCTGAAGCTGGTTCGTGCGCTGCGTCCGGATGAGGCAAGCCGCGATATGGCGGATCGGATCGCATGGGGTCCCGGCCCGCGCGCCAGCCAGGCACTGATGCTGACCGTGCGCGCCCGCGCGCTGCTCGACGGACGCTTCGCTCCGTCCCTCGACGACGTGGAGGCGCTTGCCATCCCGGTGCTGCAACATCGCATGGCGGTGACCTTTGCGGCGCGTGCGGATGGCGTCACGGTCCGGGACCTGATCTCGGGCGCCGTGAAGAGCATCCTCTAGGCGATGGCGGAAGCGTATCCGGCCGGCACCCGCTCCCGCGTCGAAACGGCGCGGGCCCTCGCCGCGCGCCTGCCGGACCTCCTCGTCGCCGCGCGCCGCATTGCGGCCAACGTGCTGCTCGGCCTGCACGGTCGGCGGCATCCCGGCCCGGGCGAGACCTTCTGGCAGTTCCGCCCCTATGTGCGGGGCGAGCCGGCCCGCCAGGTCGACTGGCGGCGCTCCGCCCGCGACGACTACCATCTCTACGTCCGCGAGCGCGAATGGGAGGCGTCCCAGACCGTCTGGCTGTGGGCCGACCTGTCGCCCTCGATGGAGTTCCGGTCGCGACTTTCCGGCGTCACCAAGCTCGACCGGGCGGTGATCCTGCTCCTCGCGCTTGCCGAGATGCTCGGCCGCGGCGGCGAGCGCGTCGGCGTGCCCGGGCTGGCGGAGCCGCGCCTCGGCCGCGACGCCGCCGACCGCGTCGCGCAGGTGCTCGCGCATGCGGCGGTTCAGCGCGACTGGCCCGATCTCGGCCGCGTCGGCCGCTTCGCCGATGTTGTCGTCCTCGGCGACTTTCTGGCCGACACCGCGACGCTTCGCGACCGCCTGAAGTCGGTCGCCGGCCGCGGCGCCGGGCTGCACCTGCTGCAGGTCTTCGACCCGGCCGAAGAGACCTTTCCCTACGAGGGCCGGCTTGAGTTTCGCGATCCGGAGACCGGCGAGACCTGGCTGACGGAGCGCGCCGGCGGCGTGCGCGAAGACTACCGCGCGAAACTGGCCTCGCATCGCGAACTGATCCGCAGCTACGCGCGGCAGACCGGCTTCTCCTTCGCCGTGCATCACACCGATCGCCCGGCCGCCGAGGGATTATTGTTCCTGCAGGCGCGGCTCGCCGGCGCACCGGGGGATTTTCGGCACGGTGGCGCCCGCCTCAAGGAGCGTCCAGCGGCATGATCGGCTCGCTCGGCTTCCTGTCGCCCTGGATGCTGGTCGCCCTGGCGGCCCTGCCGCTTGTCTGGCTGATCCTGCGACTGACGCCGCCGCGGCCGCGGCTCGTGGATTTCCCGCCGACCCGCATCTTGATGGGGCTGGAGGATCGCGACCGGACGCCGGCGCGAACGCCCTGGTGGCTGACGCTGATCCGGCTCGCGCTTGTCGCGCTGGTCGTGCTCGCGCTGGCCGAGCCCGTCTACCGGCCCGACCTCAGGGTGACGGCGGGAACGGAACCGCTGCTCGTCGTGCTCGACAACGGCTGGGATACGGCCCCCGATTTCGCCGAGCGCGTTGCGGCGGCGGAGACGGCGATTGCGGAGGCCGGCCGCGACGCGCGCCCGGTCTCGTTCCTCGCCACCGCGGAGCCGCGCCCGGAAGGCCTTGCCGCGGAGACCGCCGACGCGGCTCTCGCCCGGCTCGGCGCCGTCGTGCCGAGACCCTACCTTCCCGATCGCCTTGCCCTGGTCGGGCGGCTGCAGGAAGCCTTCGCCGAGGGTTCCGTCGAGATTGTGTGGATCGCCGGTGCGCTTGACGGCGGCGACGCCCGGGCCTTTGCCGCCGCGCTCAATCGCGCCGCCGCCCGCGGCACCGTCCTGCGCTCCGCCAGGCCCCTGGCCGTCATGCGGCCGCCCGAAAACCGCGCCGATGCCGTGAACGTGCCGATCGTTCGCCTGGGCGGTGGCGGCACGGTAGCGGTCGCCGGCTTCGATCAGGAAGGCCGCCGCCTCCTCGAAGGGGTCGCCGCCCTCGACACCGCGGGGAGCGGCAGCGCCGAGATCGCGCTCCCCGCCGAAATCCGTAACGCGCTCACCCGCTTCGCCGTCACCGGTGAGGAGAGCGCCGGCGCGGTCCAGCTCCTCGACGGGCGCTGGCAGAGGAAGACGGTCGGCCTCATCGCAGGCGAGAGCGCCGGCGGCTCGCAGCCGCTGCTGGAGCCCCTCACCTATGTGGAGCGCGCGCTCGCGCCGGCCTCCGACCTCCTCCGCTCCGACGCCGCGAGCACCAGCGAAGCGGTGAATGCGCTGATCCGGCGCGGCGCCTCGATCATTGTCCTCACCGAAACCGGAACGCTGCCGCCTGACACCAACGTCGCTCTCGTCGAATGGATCGAGGACGGCGGCACACTGCTGCGCTTCGCCAGCCCCAATCTCGCGGCGACGACGGTCGACGAGCTCTTGCCGGTGCGGCTGAGGCAGGGCGAGCGGGCGCTCGGCGGCTCGCTCTCCTGGGAGGAGCCGCAGCCGATCGGCGTCTTCCCCGCGGCGCAACCGTTCGCGCATATCGAGGTGCCCGGCGACGTCGTGGTCAACCGGCAGGTCCTGGCCGATCCGGAGGCGCTGCGCGACGCGGAAGTCTGGGCCGAGCTTCGCGACGGAACGCCTCTGGTCACGTCCGCCGTTCGCGGTGACGGGCGCATCGTGCTCTTTCATGTCACGGCCGATCCGCGCTGGTCGAACCTTCCGCTCTCGGGCGCATTCGTGGAGATGCTGCAGGCCATCGTCGACGTCGCCGGCGCCGTCTTGCCGCGGACGGACGACGCGGGTCAGCGCCGGGAGGTGCAGGCGAGCGGCGCGCCGTGGCGGCCGATCCAGGTCCTCGACGGCTATGGCGACCTCGGCCCGCCGGATCCGAGCGCCAGGCTCGTCGCCGACATCGCCGGCGCGACGCCCGGCTGGGAGACGCCGCCCGGCCTTTACGATCGCGACGGCACGGTCTTCGCCTTGAATGCCGTGGGTCGCGAAACCGTGCTCGCCCCTCTCGTCCCCGCCGAGATCGGCTGGGAGGGCGCGACTGCGCCGCTCGAGCCGCAGCCGTCCACCCCCGTCTGGCCCTGGCTGCTCGCCGCCGCCGCGGTGCTCGCGATCCTCGACGGGCTCGCGGTGCTGGCGCTGTCGGGCCGCCTCTCGCGCCGCTTCGCGCGCGCCGCCGCCGCAGTTGCCGGACTGGCGCTCATGGTTCCCGCCGCCGACTTCGCCCGCGCGCAGGATGGCGATCTGGCCAAGGCGCTGGCCGCGACGACGCAGACGCAGCTCGCCTACGTCGTCACCGGGAACGCCGACCTCGACGAGACCAGCCGCGCCGGTCTCGAAGGGCTGTCGATGTATCTTTCGGACCGCACGGCGCTGGAGCCGGGCGAGCCGGCGGCCGTCGACATCGCGACCGACGAGCTTGCCTTCTATGCCCTTCTCTACTGGCCGATCGATCCGGGCCAGCCGACGCCCTCGGCCGACACGATGGCCAAGGTCGACACATTCATGAAGGGCGGCGGCACGATCTTCTTCGACACCCGCGACGCCGGCGGCTTCTCGGGGTCCGGCTTCGGCGAGACGCCGGAGACGGATAAGCTGCGCGCCATCCTGTCCTTCGTCGACGTCCCCCCGCTCGAGCCCGTTCCACCCGATCACGTGCTGACCAAGGCCTTCTATCTCCTGTCGGAGTTCCCCGGCCGCTGGTCGGCTTCCGACCTCTGGGTCGAAAGCCTGTCGGAGGCGCCGCAGGACCCGAGCCGCCCCGCCCGCGGCGGCGACGGCGTGTCGCCGATCATCATCACCGGCAACGACATTGCCGCCGCCTGGGCGATCGACAGCGGCGGTCTGTGGCTCTATCCGACGGTGCCGGCCGACCCCCGCCAGCGCGAACTCGCCTTCCGCGCCGGCGTCAACATCGTGATGTATGCGCTGACCGGGAACTACAAGGCCGATCAGGTGCATGTGCCGGCGCTTCTGGAGCGGCTCGGCCAGTGAGATCGGCAGCGCCATGACGCGGCTCTATATCGCCTTCGATCCGCTCTTGCCCTGGCCGCTGGTCGTCGCGCTCGGCGCGCTGCTCGCGACGGTTCTCGCCGTGCTTGTCTGGCAGCGCGTGCGCGGCGCCCTGCTCCGCGGCCTTGCCTCCTCCCTCATCGTGCTCGCGCTCACCAACCCGGTGCTGCAGCGCGAGCAGCGCGAAGGGCTGCCGGGCATCGTGGCGATGGTCGTCGACGAGAGCGCGAGCCAGCGCCTCGGCGCCCGCCAGGCGCAGACCGAAGCCGCTGTCGCGGCGATCCGCGAGCGGCTCGAAGCGCTCGGCGGCTTCGAGCTGCGCGAAGTGCGCGCCGTCGACCGGCCCGACGGCGACGGCACGGCGCTCTTCTCCGAACTGACGAAGCTCGTCGACGACCTGCCGCCCGATCAGCTGGCCGGCGCCCTTTTCGTCACCGACGGCATCGTCGCGGACGTGCCGGAGAACGCCGCCGCGCTCGGCTTCAGCGCGCCGCTTCACGCGCTGATCACCGGCGAGGAGGACGAGCGCGACCGCCGTATCGTGCTGGATCGCGCGCCGCGCTTCGCGATCCTCGACGAGCCGCAGAGCCTCGAATATCGGGTGCTCGATTCCGATCTCGCGCCCGGCGCGTCGGTCACCGTCAGGCTGCGCATCGACGGCGCCGAGGTCGCAACCGACCGCGTCGCGGTCGGCCAGCCGAACGTGATCGATCTGCCGCTCGACCATGCCGGCCGCAGCATCGTGGAGCTGGAGGTGGAGCCGGCCGCCGACGAGCTGGCGCTCGAGAACAACGTCGCGGTCGCCGAGATCGAGGTCGTGCGCGAGCACCTGCGCGTGCTTCTCGTTTCCGGCGAGCCGCACGCCGGCGAGCGCACCTGGCGAAACGTGCTGAAATCGGACGCCGCGGTGGACCTTGTGCATTTCACCATTCTGCGCCCGCCGGAAAAACAGGACGGTACGCCGATCAACGAATTATCGCTGATCGCCTTTCCCACCCGCGAGCTCTTCGAGGAGAAGATCGACGAGTTCGACCTCATCATCTTCGACCGCTACCAGAGCCGCGGCGTTCTGCCGATCGTCTATTACGACAACCTCGCCCGCTATGTCCGCGACGGCGGCGCGGTGCTGGTCGCCGCCGGGCCGGACTATGCGGCGAGCGGCAGCCTCTACCGCACGCCCCTCGGGCCGGTCCTGCCGGCCGTGCCGACCGGCGAGGTCGTCGAGGAACCGTATCGCGCCACGATCAGCCCGATCGGCATGCGCCACCCCGTGACCCGCGACCTGCCGGGCTCGGATACAGACCCGCCGGCCTGGAGCCCGTGGTTCCGCCTCGTCGATGCCGACGCGATCGCCGGCGACATCGCCATGACGGGCCCCGGCGACCGCCCCCTGCTCGTGCTCGCGCGCGAAGGAGAGGGGCGCGTCGCGATGCTGCTCTCCGACCATGCCTGGCTCTGGGCGCGCGGCTATGACGGCGGCGGCCCGCATGCCGCTCTGCTGCGGCGGCTGCTCCACTGGCTGATGCGTGAGCCGCAGCTGGAGGAAGAGGCGCTGACCGCCCATTCGGAGGGGCGCGACCTTGTCATCGAGCGGCAGACGCTCGCCGACGCTCGGCCGGACGTGACAATTTCCGGACCGGGCGGCGTCGCCGAGGACGTGACGCTGACCGAGGCCGAGCCGGGGCTCTGGCGCGGCGTCGTCGACGAGGCGCCGCTCGGCCTGCACCGGGCCGAGGACGGCGCCTTGACCGCCCTCGCCCATGTCGGGCCGGCCAACCCGGCCGAACTGCAGGACGTGATCTCGACGACCGACCGTCTCGCTCCGATCGCCGAGGCGATGGGCGGCGCTGCCCGCCGCATCGCCGGCAATGGCGGCATCGCCCTTCCGCGCATTTCCGCCGTATCCTCGCGTGCACCGGCCGCCGGGCGCGACTGGATCGGCCTCCGCCGCTCCGACGCGACGGTGCTGAAAAGCATCGACCAGCTGCCGCTCTTCGGCGGCCTCCTCGGCCTTGCCCTCCTTGTCGGCGGCTTCGCGGCGCTCTGGTATCGGGAAGCCCGGTAGCCCGAGCGCAGCTCCGAAGAGACACCGGATATCGGCCTGCCTTGGCCGACCGTGTGAAGGCATGCGGCGTGGCGGCCCGCACACGCAGCGATCCGTTAAGGATTCGGCAGGCACTTGGGCTATGATGAGGGCTGCGCCGCGAAAGCCGGCGCATCGACGGGAGCGCTGAATGATTGGCCTTTTGATCGCCTGCCTGCTGGCGATGCCGGTCGTGACGACCCCCCAGGCCGCGAGGCGCGAGGCTCCGACGCAACTGGCCCAGGCGACGCTCGGATTCATCTGCACCACCGAATTCGGTTCGTGCCCGATCCCGCCCCAGCCGGTCGGGTCGGTGTGCTATTGCGGCGAGACGCCGGGCTTCGTCACGGAGTAGCGGCGGCGCCGCTCTCGTCGCATTTCGGCAGGGCCGGCAGGTTCGACGCCAGCTCCCGCGGCAGCTCGGCCACGCCCTCGCTCGTCCAGACCCTGAGCTCGCTCCTTCCGTCCGGCGATATCTGCGGACGGTCGCTCGCAGCGAATTCCGCGAGAATGCCCTCCATGTTCGGCAGCACCTCGATGCGTGCGGCCTTGTAGCTTCCGATCGTCACGGCGGTGTTCCGCCACAAGCGCTCGCCGACGACGAGAACCCGCAGCGTGCCGCAGGGCTGGTCCGGCGAGACGTCGATGCCGGTGATGACGGGGCTGCGCCTCAGGTCGTCGATCAGTAGGCCATCGAGCAGCTCGTAGCGGTTCGGGAGCCTGACCGACATGCTGCCGAAGCCGGTGTAGCCGTCCGACCCGTTGGCCGCGGCCTCGCCGCCGCCGCTCCGCCGCAGGATCGGCGTGGTCTCGCCCCACCAGGTCTTGTCGACGTCAAGGCGGATCGCCGACCACCAGGCCGGCACCGAGATGATGGCGAGGACCGACTCGCTCACCGCCATCGGCTGGAAATCGGCCGCCGTGCCCATCGTCGAGGCGCTCGGATCGATCACCCATCCCACGATCGGCTGCCGGCTGCCGGCCGCATCGGTGCTCGCCAGTTCGATGTCTCCGAAGGTCGTCAGCGCCGGCTTCAATTCCAGCCCGCGTCGCGATTCGCGCGTGGAGCGACGGGCCGCGACGCCGGTCGCTTCCCCCATCGCCGACCGCGTTTGAAGGATCTCGTTCATCACCGCGATCGGGCTCTCCCGCGGGAGCACCGAGTAGCTGTAGGTGTTGAAGGAGGAGATCTTCGCCGCGAAACTCAGAAGCCCTGCCTGGAAATATGCGTCGTAGACCTCGCAGTCGCCGAACCCTTCGGCCGCCGCCGCGGGAAGGACAGCCTTGCGGTCCGTGATCTTCCAGCCGTTCCCCTGGCGCGCGCCGGCCGTGAGGAACTTCGAGAAGGCATGGGTCATGGCGCCGTTGAACGAGGCATCGCTGCTGGTGAAAGAGTCGCTCCAGTCCGGGCTCCAGTATGCGTAGGACGCGTACTGCTCGCCCTCGAACGTCAGGTTCCCCCGGAACACGAGGTCGCGGGTGAGGTCGGGATTGGCGCTGAAGTAGTTTTTGCAGTTTCCTTTCGTCAGGACCGCGATGATCGTGAATGGATGGAAGTCGACGCGCGGCGGAAACTGGAACGTGTCGCTGAGCGTCACCACCGGATAGATGTAATCGCCGAAGGGCAGCCCGACGATGGGAATCGCCTTGCTCGACTGGTACTGTGCGCCAAGGCTAAGGTCCTGCAGCGATGCGCCGGTGACCTCCGCCGCCGCCCGGAGCGCGAAGAAAGCCTGGAACTCTCGCCGCAGGCCCTCGTTGCGGTATTGCGCCCGCAGGATGTCGAGGCGCTGCTGGAGCGAGGCGTTCGGGCTGCGCAGCTCCTGAAACAGGCCCGGAAAGTTCGCTTCCAGCTTGCCGGCCAGATACTCGATGAGCTCGGTCTGCAGGAAGCTCGAGGTGCGGACGGCGGAGAAATCCTCGTAGAGTTGCGAGATGCGCGCGTTCACGCGCCCCTCCAGATTTCCCATCCACTCGGAGTAGGTGTCGGTCAGGAAACTGAACCGGTCCGTCTGCTCTATGCCGGCGAGGCCCCAGGACCCCGGCGCCGGCCTTCCATCGCCGCCCTGGATCTCCGCCGGCGGCAAAATCCGGATTCTGACCACCGCGCGATCGCCGGTCGCCGGCACGCTAAGGACGGTCGTGTCGAACTTCAGGATATAGAGGGAGTTGCCTTCCAGGTCGTGGCGGTCGTCGAGCTTGTTCTCGATGAGCCTTTGCCGGATCAGGCTGCGATAGGAGCTCCTGAGCTTGAACTCCTGGTCGAACGAGGCGAGCATCGCCGCCACTCCTGAAGGCGCGGCGTCGCTCGGGGCAGGCGGAAGCTCCGCGCCTCCGCCCTCACCTCCGCCGCCCTGCAGGTTCGGCGCCCGCACGCGGGCGGAGACATCCTCCTGCTGCACGAACAGCCTTCCGCTGAGGTTCTCCGCCGTGCTCGCGGAGGCAAGCTCGTCGTTCAGCCACGCCTCCTCGCTCAGCCGCTCGTTGATCAGGCGCTCGCGCGAATAGACCTCCGGGCTGTCGACGAAGATCGAGCGGTCCGGCGGCGCGAGCGTCCACCAGACCCGCAACGGAAAGGATGGCTGCCAGACCATCGCAAAGGCCGCCAGCGCGGCGAGGCACCCCAGCAGGAATCCGCGGTTGGCGACGGCGGCTCCGCCGAGGCGGGTAGCGGCGCCGCGCACGCCGTTCCAGAGCGCGCCGGCGCGCGGCCAAAGAGGATTGGTCCTCTCCTCCACGTCATCCTCCTACATGCAGCCTAACACGGCGGAGGCGCGCAGTTCAGGGGAACCTTGGGCTGTCCCGGGCAGATATAGAAGTCCTGGCAGCGCGAGGCGCACTCTCGCGCGATCGCCCGGCTCTTCTTGATCTCGCATTGTAGCGTCTGGCGCACGACGGGAGGAGCGGCCACGGGCGCCCCCGCCGCCCCCCCGGCGCCCTGGTTCTGGGCGTCCGCAATGTCGCCGGAGAGAACGAGGACGCACGCCGAGATCGCGGCGGCGACAAGCAGGCGCGGCCGCATTCCGGCCGCCCGCCCCAGACGAACACTGGTCCGCATGATACTCAGGTCCCGCACCTGGCAGAACCCTAGGCCGTGATCCAAGCCCGTGCAATCGCGGCGTGAAACAGCGACACCGAGAGGTTGACGAACTGCTGACGTTCGACGGGAGCGAGGCCAATCGGCGCGTTAGACCGTGGCCTGCTGCTCTAGCCTCTTCCCGGGCCGGATCCCCGTTATCGATCCGCTAAGCCTGTCGGCGGCGCCCGGCGTCAGTTCCGCAACCAGGAGACGCGCCGGGTCCACCGGCCCGGGCATCTTCACCCCGGGCGGCGCCCGCCGCGAAAATCCGAGCGGCGCGTAATAGGATGCGTCACCCACCAGGATGACAAAGGCGGTCCCGGACCTCTTCGCCTCCGCCAGCGCATGGCGGACGAGCGCCTTGCCGTGGCCGAGCCCCGCAAAAGCCGGATCGACGACGAGCGGGCCCAGCAGGTGACCGTGGCGCTCGCCCACCGCGATCGGCGTCAGGCGCGCCGATCCGATCAGGACGCCGTCCATCTCGGTGACGAAGGAGAGCGCCGGGTCGTGCGGGGCCTGCTCGCGCACGCGGAAGGCCGCCCGGACATAGGCCCCGGGTCCGAAGGCGGCCCATTGCAGGGCGTCGATCGCCGCCGCGTCGGACGGCCGTTCCGGCCGTGTGAAGACAGGATTGGAGTTCATCGACAGTCCGCGTCTTGTTGTTCGGGCTGCGGACCGGCCCGATCGGGGCGGTTCAGCGCAGCGTTCGGGCGGCGCGGCTCGAGGGCCGCGGGGTGGACGGCCTTCGTCGCAGCGGGCAGACGCATCTCCCAATCATGGCGGGCGGCACTATCATGGGTCGCAGGACAGGGCAACTCGCCGGCGGCCCGCGTTCGGGCCGCGTGCGGTTCCAGCTTGCCCGCCGCGCCTGCAAAGGGCATGAGGCCCGTCGGATGCGGTTACAGACAGGACGGTTGGCATGGGTATGCTCGTCGAGGGCAAATGGGTAAAGAAGCGCGACGACCGGACCGCCACCGGACGCTTTGAGCGCCCGCCGGCGCGCTACCGCAACTGGATCACCCCGGACGGCTCGCCCGGCCCCACCGGCGAAGGCGGCTTTCCGGCGGAGCCCGGCCGCTACCATCTCTACGTGTCGCTCGCCTGCCCCTGGGCGCACCGCACACTGATCTTCCGCAAGCTCAAGAAGCTCACCGAGGTGATCGGCGTGTCTTGCGTTGCGCCGCACATGCTGTCCGAGGGATGGGAGTTCGATGAGAGCTGGCCGGATCACCTCTACGGCAAGCGCCGACTCTTTGAGATTTATCGGATGGCCGATCCGCAAGCGACGACCCGCGTCAGCGTCCCGGTCCTCTGGGACAAGGCGCGCGAGACGATCGTATCGAACGAATCGGCCGACATCATCCGCATGCTGAATTCCGCCTTCGACGAGTTCGGCGACGCCTCGCTCGACTTCTATCCCGACGGGCTCCGGGCCGAGATCGACGAGGTCAACGCCGTCGTCTACGAGAACGTCAACAATGGCGTCTACAGAGCGGGCTTCGCGCCGAGCCAGGAAGCCTATGAGGAGGCGTTCCGCGCGCTGTTCAACACCCTTGACGAACTCGATCAGAGGCTCGGCGAGGAGCGTTTCATCATCGGCGACCGGCTGACGGAATCGGATTGGCGATTGTTTACCACGCTCGTCCGCTTCGACGCGGTTTATTACGTGCACTTCAAGTGCAATCGCCGGCGCATCGCGGACTATCCGAACCTTTCCGGCTATGTTCGCGATCTCTTCCAGGTCCCCGGCGTCAAGGACACGGTCGATTTCGAGCACATCAAGCAGCATTATTATTTCAGTCACGACCGGATCAATCCGACCCGCATTGTGCCGCTCGGGCCGCTGCAAATCCTCGATGCGCCGCATGATCGCGACCGCTTTGGCGGGACCGGCATCCCGTCGCGGTGAGCCTCTACCAGTCCTCCGCGGGCGGCGCGCCGGACTGTACCTCGCGGATGCGCGCCGCCGTGGCCGGGGTCGCGTCGGCCGGCAGGTCCGACATCGGAAAGATATCCACTGCCGCGATCTCCCGGCTCGGCGGCCGCCTGCCGGAGCGTCGCTCCCATGCGCGGCACACGAAGAGCGCGACGTGATCGCGCGCGTCGGTGCCGGCGTTGCGGTAAATGCCGAAAAGCTCGGGCGCGCCGGTCAGCAGCGCGCCGGCCTCCTCCTCGGCCTCCCGCGCGAGCGCCTCATGCACGCTTTCGCCGGCCTCCACCCCGCCTCCCGGCAGGTACCAGCCCGGCACGTAAGTGTGCCGCACCAGCAGCACGCCGCCGTTCTCGATCAGCATCGCCCGCACGCCAAGCGTCATGCCCCGGGCGAGCCGGGAATAAGCGAGGAAACCGCGCTGCAGGAGCCGGTAGTGAAGCTTGAGCGGCATCGGGACCGGCGAGTAGCACGCAACCCCTGTCTGCGGAACATCCGGACAAGAGGGCGCGGCTCGGAAATACGCTAGGCGAGGCGATGTTCCGGCTCGGCCATCTCTCCGACGTCCATCTCGGCGCCGTCCCGCGGCTGCGCCCGCGCGACCTGCTCTCCAAGCGCGTCATCGGCTACGCGAACTGGTGGCGGAACCGCGCCGGCACGATGACTTCGGAGACCCTGGACCGGCTGGTCGCCGATCTGCGGGCGCAGGAGCCCGACCATATCGCCGTCACCGGCGATCTGACCAACATCGCCATGCGCGAGGAGTTCGAGAACGCCCGCCGCTGGCTTGAAATGCTCGGGCCGCCGGACCGCGTCACCGCCATCCCCGGCAACCACGACGCCTACGTGCCGGGCGCCCATCACCGCTACCGCCGCCTGTGGGCGCCGTGGATGGCGAGCGACGACGCCGAGTTCGTCGGCAAGGCGCTCTTTCCGTTCATGCGCCGCAAGGGCCATGTCGCGCTGATCGGCGTCTCCTCCGCCGTCGCTTCGGCGCCCTTCATGGCGACCGGCCGTGTCGGCGGCGAACAGACCGAACGGCTGCGCATGCTGCTCGACGAAGCCCGCGCGGAGGGCCTTTTCCGCGTCATCCTCATCCATCACCCGCCGAAGGTGATCGACCCGCGCAGCCAGTGGCGCAAGCTGACCGACGGCCGCCGTTTCCGGGCGGCGGTGGAGCGGAGCGGCGCCGAGCTGATCCTGCACGGTCACGAGCATGTCCGCATGATGTCCGCCATCAAGGGGGCGACCGGCGTGGTGCCGGTCGTCGGCGTGCCGGCCGGCAGCGGGCCGGCGCTCGGCGGCCCGCGCGCCGGCGGCTACGCGCTGCACGAAATCGCCGAATGCGGCCCGACCTACGAGCTGACGGTGATTCATCGGGGCTATTCGGCGGCCGGCGAGATCGTGGAGACGGCGCGCGTCGCCTATTCCGTCAATCGACCGTGAACCAGGCATAGGCGACGAGCAGAAACATCCCAGCGATCATGCCGAGCCCGAAACCGCACAGGCCCCAGATTGCCGCGAGGCTGTCGGCGCCTGGCCGTCCCGCGGCGGGCGCTGCCCGCCGCCCGTGGAACGCGCGCGTCAGCCAGTCGCCCTCGATCGCCTGCTCGCGCTCGACGATGCGCTCCGCGACGTAGCGGGTGACCGCGTCCGCGATCGTCTCCACGCTGGCGCTTTCCGCCAGCACCGCCCGCCCGAGCCGCGTGTCCTTGACGAACTGGTAGTGGCGCTTGTCGCGCGCCATGGCGACGAAGCTGGTGGCGTCGACCCAGAAACGCGGCGGCCGGCCCGGCAGAATGCCCAGCAGCAGCTGGTCGTGATCCGGCGGCAGGTCCTCGAACACGCCCTCCAGCGCCTCCGCCAGAAGCTCGAGCCGCGCCTGCTCGGCTTCGTGCAGATCCGCCATGACGTCGTTCCGCTCGGCGTGGCCGATGCGGACCTCGCGCATCACGCGCTTCAGATTCAGAACCCGCTTGGCCTGGTTTTCCGCCATCACGCAACCCGCTTCCATGCACTTCCGGAACAGAGTAGCAGTTTCCCTCCGCCGGCACACGCGATCCGGACCTTTGATGAGCGAGCGAATGAGAAGCACCGACCGCTTTCGCGCGGCTGCGGCGAAGGCCGGCCTCGCCGTCGAGATTCGCGAGATGCCGCGGAGCACCCGGACCGCGGAGGAAGCGGCGGCGGCATGCGGCGTTTCCGTCGCGCAGATCGTGAAGTCGCTCCTTTTCCGCAAGGCTGCGAGCGGCGAGCCGGTGCTGCTGCTGGTGTCCGGCGCAAACCGTGTCGACCAGGATGCGATCCGCGGCGTGCTCGGCGAACCGCTCGAACGGCTCGATGCTTCCGCGGTGCGCGAGATCACCGGCTTCGCAATCGGCGGTGTCGCCCCGCTCGGCTCGCTCACGCCGGTCGGCGCCTACATGGATGCCGATCTTCTCGCCTATGAAACCGTCTGGGCGGCGGCGGGTGCGCCGCATACGGTTTTCGAGGCGGCGCCGCAGGCGCTTGCCGACGCGGCGGGCGCCCGCATCATCGACCTCCGCTAGCGGGTATTCTCCATGAGCAGGCTCGCCGCCTCGGCCGGGATTTCGAGCGGCAGCATGTGACCGGTGCCCTCGAAGATGTGGACGCCAATGCGGCCCGGCAGGCGGTGCGCCTGCCGCGTCGGGAGGACCCGGTCCTGCGTCCCCCAGATCACCTTGATGGGAATGGCGAGCCGCGCGAGGTCGCCGACGGCGAGGACCTTCTGGTGATTCCCGTCGAAGAAGCTCTCGACGATCCGCATCAGCGCGTCGCGCGCGCCCGGCGCCTGTCGGTCGCGGGCGAGCGCGGCCGCGAGACCGTCCGGCAGCTCGCGCTCCCAGCCGAAGAACTGCTCCAGCAGCAGCGCGATGCCGCCTTCCTCGGTCGCCGCCGCATATCGGCGAAGCAGGCGATGATTGATCTCCCGACCGAACCCGCCCGGCGCGAGCAGCGTGAGCGACGCCACGCGGTCCGGCTGCATCAGCGCGGCGAGCGCGGCCGCCGCGCCGCCCATGGAGTGGCCGGCAAGATGGGCGCGGCGGATCCCGAGGCGGTCGAGTTCGCCCAGAACCGCTCGGGCGGCAATTGCGGCGCTGCCGTGCGGAGCCGCCAGCGACCGCCCGTGGCCGGGAAGATCGAAGGCGATCGTATGGCGCAGGGGACCGATCAGATCGAGAATGTCGGTCCAGGCGGCATGGCTCGCCCCGAAGCCGTGCAGCAGGACGAGCGGCACGCCGCCCGAGCCTTGCTCCATGCGGAAGAGCGGCAGAGGCTCCTGGCGCTCCGTCATCGGCGCCGGCCGGCGTGAGCCGCGCCCCCGGCCGCAAGCCGGCGAGGCCGGGCCGCCGCCTCAGTTCTGGATGATGATCCGCGTATTGCGGCTGCCGTGCGCCCTGACGAGGTTGTAGAGCGCCCGGGCGTTGCTCGGGTGAAGGCGGATGCAGCCATGCGAAGCCGGACGGCCGAGGCTCTTGACGTAGTTCGTGCCGTGGATGGCGTAGCCGCCATGGAAGAAGATCGAATGCGGCATCGGCGAATTGTCATACTTGCGCGAATACCACATCTTGTGCAGCCGCGTCGGGCGGTAGGACCCTCGCGGCGTGCGGTATCCCTTGCGGGCAGTGGAAACGGGCCAAGCGTAGACAACCCGCCCGTTCTCCGCGACCGTCATTGTCTGGCGTGAAACGTCGATGCGAGCCACGATTCCGGCCGACGCCGACATTGTCGCAAGAGTCAAAAAGACGACAGCGATTGCGATCCGATGCATGGACGAGCTCCCCAGCCCGAAACGGGAAGCGTAGCGTGCCCGTGCGAATCGGCAATCGCCTGGACGCAACAGGAGGCGAGCACAATCCGAGGTCAGTGCTCCGCGGCCTTCGCGTCATCGCAGCCCGCGGTCATCGTGCACGCAGGAGCGCGCAGGTGCCCGCAGCCATCAGCACCGCAGCGATGCCGAAGGCGAATATCGGCGAAACAAGGGTCCACAATAGGCCGACAGCGCTGCTGGACACCAGCTTTGCCGCTCCATTCACGGTCCCGAGAGCGCCATAACTCGTGGCAAGCGTCTCTGTGCTGACCATGTCCGCAGTTACGGTCGATTCCAGTGCCTCTTGGACGGCGACATAGAGGCCCGCGACGAAGAAGATGGCGCCGAGGATGAGAACGTTGCCTCCGCCTGAGACGAAGGCGAATGCCATCAGCGCGGCAGTCAACACACCGAGCGCGTACCCAGCGATCAGCACGGCTCGCGAGCCGTAGCGATCCGCAAGCGCGCCTACGGGGTAGGAGGTCACGACCTGCACGATGTTGCGCCACACATAGAGCAGCCCGGCCACCTGGGCTGCCCTGACGACCCCCATGGACGGCGTGAGGAGCTGTATGGCGGCGAGGATGAGGAGGCTGTGCGAGAAGTCGCCGACGCCGAAGATGCCGACCGCTCCGAGGTAGCGCTTGAAGCGGAGGGGCAGACCACGCAATGTCCGGAAGAACTTGAGGGCAGGATTTGGCGATTCTTCGGGATCCCGGACTAGGGCGAGGAACGCGAGCACTGCCAGGAGGCCGGGAATTAACGTCAGCCAGAACACCATGCGGAACGGGCCGGCCGTGTTCTCCCAATTGAGACCCTGCGCCCAGCCGAGAAGCGCCACGCCAAGGAGCGGCCCGAGGACCGCCCCGATGGTGTCCATAGCCCTGTGAAATCCGAATGCGCGACCGCGCGTCTCCGCGGTGATCGCTTGCACCACGATCGCGTCGCGCAGAGGTCCCCTGAGGCCCTTGCCGAACCAGGAGACGATCCGGCCGATCAGGATCAGGGGCCAGCCGAGCGCGACAGCGATCAGGGCTTGGCCGATGGGCGTGAGGGCATAGCCGAGCAAGACGAGCGTCTTTCGGTGCCCGAACTTGTCCGCGACGTAGCCGGTCGCCATTTTCGTGAAGCTCATGATGCCGTCGGCAATCCCCTCGATGATTCCGAGCGCGGCCGCCGGGGCGCCCAAGGCTGCCAGGAAGCCAGGCAGAATGACGGTCGTGGTCTCGTAACAGAAGTCACCGAGCGCGCTCGTCACACCCGCACCGATGACCGTCCTGTTGAGCCACGCGGTTGGGCGCGCACCGAGGGGTGTCTGCTCCGCCGCAACCGAACCGTTCTCCAGAGGTGTCATCCTTCATTCCTTAGGTTCGATCGGAAGGCGTGACCAACGTGCCGCGTAAGACGGTCGGATCGCCTAGCCTGCGACTTGGTCCGCCAACGAGCGCGCGCCCTGTCGCCGGGGAGCGAATATCCTGTTGTAAAGATCTTCGCCGTAGCTGGTCTGCAGCGGTTCTCCCTCAATCAGCTTGAACGTTCGTCGTCCGTCAGCTTCCCTCTTGGCTCGCAGGAACCGGACGTTGCGCTCCCCTGTCTCGTAGATGCCGTAGGCAAATTCGAACAAGTGGGTGACAAAGAAGGCTCTGACGCGCTTCTCGACCAACGCTTCGACGATCCGCCGGGCGATCTCGGAGCCTTCTCTCTCGTTCGTTGCCGCGAACGATTCGTTGAAAAGCACGAGCGCGTCACCGCGCAGATTGTCGACGATCTCGCTCATCCGGGCGAGCTCTTCGTCGAGCTTGCCGCTCTTCATGGTCACGTCCTCTTCCCGCTTGTAGTGCGTGAAGACGCCCTCGCAGACGCTCGCGGAGAAGGACTCGGCAGGCGCGAACATACCAGCTTGCATCATCAACTGGGCGAGGCCGACACTCCGAAGGAAGGTTGACTTACCACCTTGGTTGGCGCCGGTGATCACCATGAGGTCCTTGCCGTCAGCGTTCACGTCGTTGCCGACGACTTTCACGCCCATGCGGAGCGCGAGGCAGATGTCGTAAAGCTCCCGGCAAGAGAACCGGCGCTCGCCTGGCGCAGCGGCGACGGGGAAGCACACCGGCTCGTCAAGTTTGGCCAAGTGGCCGTGCAGATTCAGGCAACCGACATAGAAGGCGAGTTCCGTCCGCAGCATCGCGAGGAACCTCAAAACGTGGTCGCAGGACTGGGCGAGCGCATTGGCGACCAGCGCGATGCCGCGGTCGTGCAGTTCCGAAAGCGCCCGCCCGCCGGCTTCGTCGCGCGGACTGAGGTGAAGGGTGAAGGAGGGCGGCGGCTGGGTGAATATCCGCTTGAGCCAGCTTCGGTCGCGCGGCTGCAATCGGCGCAGCGTGTAATTGTTGCCCTTGGCGGCCTCGCCGAGTTCCGCGCTGGCCAGGACGCCGTCGCGGAATTTTAGCTCGCGCAGATGCGCTTGTACCTCCGCGAAATAGTCGTCGGAAAGCTCCGCCCGGAGCATCGCCAGCAGGCGCCTGAAGCCGTCCGAAGCGAACTTGTCGTCGTGCAGGTCGGCCATCTCCCGCAAGCGCCGCAGGATTTCGACGAGCATGCCCATCACGCCGACCGCCCGGTTCAGCGTCGCGGTCGGCGAGTCGCCAAACCAGCTCCAGAACTTCTTTTTCTCGCGCTCGATCGCATCGATCGTCAGGGCATACATGTCCCGGATGATCGCCGCATTCTTCAGGCAGTCCGCGAGGATCGCCTGCCGATACGCGATCGTGTCGAGGTCCTGGCGCACGGCCGAGACAATGGCGCTCCGCGACGCCTCGGACAGGAACTGATCGCCACCCGCCATGGCATCGATGAGGGTATCGAGTTCGAGATCCTGGGTCAGCACCTCGGCGTTCCAGGGTAGAAGCCGCTGCAGGCCCAGCTCTTCCGCTGTGTTCCTTTGGTGTCTGCGCGCGAGGATTTGCTCGGGATCGAAATCGCGGTCGCGGTACATGAGAAAGGCCTTCATGACGGCACGCGCTCCCTGATGCGGTCGTAGGTCAGCCCATATTTCTCGGCGATCGACAGCGCGTAGGCGAGCCCGTCAGCAGGCTTCCGTACGATCTTGAACGTTCGCCGCGTCGGGTCCTCCGGCACGACCGTGCTTACCATGCTGATTGTATTGCTGCTCAGCGACGCCAGCTCGTCGATAAAGGTCACGCATACGCACAACAGGTCGAGATCCATGACCTTCTGGAGAATCTTCTTGCTCAGGCTGGTTGCGTCCCGAAGCGTCGTGGAGGTGAAGATCTCGTTCAGGATGATGATGCTCCGTGGGGTCGCCTGTTCTAGAATGTCGTGAATGCGGACGAGGTCGTCCTCGAGCTTGCCGCGAAGGGTCTCGATGCTCTCCTCCCGCTCGAAATGGGCAAAGAGCTTGTCGAACAGGAAAAGCTGCGCGTCGCGGCC
>DASWJZ010000207.1:0-15782 GCA_036396875.1 Propylenella sp. | reverse complement strand
ATCACCGACTACAATCGCGTTATTGAGTTACAACCAACCTTTGTGGGTGGCTACATCAACCGCGGCGTAGCCCACGTCAGACAGGGCGACCTCAACCGCGGTATCATCGATTTTGATCGCGCTATCAGGCTCAGCCCGGAGGACGGCTCCGCGCATTTGGGGCGAGGTCTCGCCTATCAAGCGCAAGGAGACTTCCACCTGGCTCTAACCGATTTGCGCTCCGCGGAGCGGCTACTAGCTGCAGGTGACCCCCAGCACGAGATTGTTCGTCAATCTATCGCCTCAATTGAGACACGCCCAACTCCCGCCACGCCGACACCCGCTGTGAAGCAGCCAAGCCCTATAACCGCGTCCCGGGTCACCGGAGGTCGCGTCGCGCTGGTGGTCGGAATTGATGGCTATCGCGAACTGCCCACGCTCCGAAAGGCCGTCGGCGACGCCCGAGCCTTTGCATCCGCTCTAAAAAATCTAGGCTACCATGTCACGGAGATCCACGATCCGGATCGCCGTACTCTCAACCAAGCAATCTCAAGTTTCAGCACTGCCGCCGCGGCCGCCGACATCGCCCTTGTGCATTTCTCCGGTCATGGAGTGGCGATCGACGGGGAGAACTACCTCCTGGCTGCCGATGCGCCGAAGCCGGCGAGCGGCGCCAAGGACTTTGTGAAGGCGGAGGCCATCGGAATGAGCGCGCTCATCGCTCGCATTTCCGATTCCGGCGCGCGCACCCGCATCTTTGTGATCGACGCCTGCCGAGACAATCCTTTCGAACTGCTTGGCGTTCGCTCGGTCGGGGCCACGCGCGGACTCGCCCGCATAGAAGAGGTTCCGGCGGGAACCTTCGTCATGTATTCCGCGGGCTATCGGCAGACCGCGCTCGACCATCTCGGGCCAAGCGACATCGAGCCCACCTCCGTTTACATGCGGGTCCTTTTGAAGCACCTCGCCCGCCCCGGTATCGCGCTCGATGACATCGCTCAGGACGTGCGGGTGGAGGTTGAGCAGCTTGCCCGCAGCATCGGGCACAACCAGCGGCCGGCCTACTATGACGAGCTGAGCGGCCGCGTGTTTTTGATGCCAGACGAGAGCGCAGACGGCGGTACGGCTGCCACCGAGATGATGGCGCCGATGCCTACGCTCGATTTTCTCACTTCAAAGCCCTTCCTGCCCCTGCCAGAAGCAGCGCCAGTGCTTCCACATGGCGTCACGCCTTAGGTTCAGAGGACGGCATGGTTTTCAAAGTGAGAGAGCATCCAACCAGCGCGCCAACCTTACCGAAAATTAACGCGGCGGACACGGCGCGGTAAGGCGGCATTTCCTAGTTAGGAACCTGCGCGGCCGGTGCATTCGCCCCCAAGGCATTGGCTGACGCAGACCTCCAGTCCGCCCCGCTTGTCGGGGCGGACGCATCGAATTCAACGGAGTCCAGAAAAGCGATGAGCGAATCCACCACACCCAGTCCGCGAGCCCGGCGCATCCGCAATGCGCTGCTCGCCAGCGTCTTCACCCTCGGCGTTGCCGGCGCCGCCGGCACCGGCGCGCTGTTCACCAACAGCCCGATCGCGCTTGCCGACCCCGTCCGCGTCGAAACGCCGGCCCCGGCCGACTTCACGGCCGTGGTCGAGAGCGTCGCGCCGGCGGTGGTGAGCGTGCAGGTCAAGACCGAGATGGAAGCGGTCGCCGACAGGAGCATGATGGAAGGCTTCGACGACCTTCCCGAGGACCACCCGTTCAACGAGTTCTTCCGCCGCTTCGGCATGCCGCGCGGCTTCGGCAACGATGACGACGGCGGCCGCCGCCCCTACAGCCCGCGGCGCGGCCTGAGCCAGGGCTCGGGCTTCTTCATCTCCGGGGACGGCTACCTGGTCACCAACGCCCATGTCATTAAAGGCGGGCGCGAATACGTCGTGACGATGGATGACGGGCGCGAGCTGGACGCCGAGGTGATCGGCACCGACGACCGCACCGATCTCGCGCTGCTCAAGGTGGAAGGCGACGACTTCACCTACGTGACCTTCGCGACAGAGGAGCCGAAGGTCGGACAGTGGGCGCTGGCGGTCGGCAACCCCTTCGGGCTCGGCGGCTCGGTCTCGGCCGGCATCATCTCGGCCGAGGGCCGCGACATCGGCTCCGGCCCCTACGACAACTACCTGCAGATCGACGCGCCGGTGAACCGCGGCAATTCGGGCGGCCCGACCTTCAACACGCGCGGCGAGGTGATCGGCGTCAACACCGCCATCTTCTCCCCGTCGGGCGGCAATGTCGGCATCGCCTTCGCCATCCCCGCCGCGATGGTCGCCGAAGTGATCGAGGACCTGAGGGATGACGGGACGGTCACCCGCGGCTGGCTCGGCGTGCAGATCCAGCCGGTCACGCAGGATATCGCCGACAGCCTCGGCATCGACAGCACCGACGGCGCTATCGTGGCCGATGCGATGGCGAACGGACCGGCGCTCGACGCGGGCGTCGAGGTCGGCGACATCATCACAAAGGTGAACGGCAAGGGGGTGGAGGATCCGAAGGCGCTGTCCCAGACCATCGCCCGAATCGAGCCGGACGAGACGGTCACGCTGACAATCGTGCGCAACGGGACAGAGCGCGAAATCAAGGTGACGCTCGGCAACCTGAGCGAGTTCGACCAGATGCAGAGGGCCGAGGCCGATCGCGACGAGGACACCGACATGCCGGCCGAGGCCGGCTCGCTCGACGGTCTCGGGCTGACGGTCGAGCAGAACCCGGAAGGCGATGGCGTGGTCGTGACGGGCGTCGCCGATGACAGCCCCGCCGCCGAGAAGGGCATCCAGGCCGGCGACGTCATCGTCGCGATCGGCGGCCGTTCGGTGGAGGACGTCACGGATGTCGAGGAAGGCATCTCCGCGGCGCAGGAGCAGGGCCGCGACGCCGTCCTCTTCCGCCTGCAGGGCGAGAACGGCACCCGCTTCGTCGGCGTGCCCTTCGAGCGCAGCTGACGCGTCGGCTGGAGGAACAGGCCGGACGGTCACCGCCCCCCGATCGTTCGGACTGAGCCGGCGGGCCGCGCAAGCGGCCCGCCGAGCGCGTACGGGCCGACTGGCGGATGCGCCTTCGGGCAGCTATCTCAGCCGCATGCGTATTCTCGTCATCGAAGACGACCGGGAGACGGCAAGCTACCTGGTGAAGGCGCTGGGCGAAGCCGGCCACGTCGCCGACCAGGCGAATGACGGGCCGCGCGGGCTGGAACTCGCCGCCGCCGGAAACTACGACGTGCTGGTCGTCGACCGTATGCTGCCGAGGCGCGACGGCCTCTCGGTGATCCGGGAGCTGCGGGCGGGCGGCAATGCCACCCCTGTCCTTATCCTCTCCGCCCTCGGCCAGGTCGACGACCGCGTGACCGGGCTCAGGGCCGGCGGCGACGATTACCTGCCCAAGCCCTACGCATTCTCCGAGCTGCTCGCCCGCGTTGAAGTGCTCGGCCGGCGCAGCGCGCCGAAGGAGGCGGAGACGGTCTACCGCGTCGCCGATCTCGAGCTCGACCGCCTGTCGCGCAAGGTGCAGCGCGGCGGCGAGCCGATCGTGCTGCAGCCGCGCGAGTACCGGCTGCTCGAATACCTGATGAAGAACGCCGGCACCGTGGTGACGCGCACGATGCTGCTCGAAAAGGTCTGGGACTACCACTTCGATCCGCAGACCAACGTCATCGACGTGCACATGTCGCGGCTGCGCGCCAAGATCGACAAAGGCTTCGGCCGGCCGCTCCTTCATACGGTGCGCGGCTCGGGCTACGTGCTGCGGGACGATGTCTAGCCGCGGCCCGCTCCGCCTCTTCCGCACCACCGCCTTCAAGCTCTCGGCGATCTTCCTGGCGGTCTTCGCGCTCTTTGCCTCCTTCCTGATCGGCTACATCGCCCGCAACACGTCGGAGATCCTGCAGACGGAGATGCGCCAGGCGGTCGATGCCGAGCTCGAGGCGATGGCCGAGCACTACCGCCGCGGCGGAATCCCGCGCCTCGCCAGCGCCATCGAGCTGAGGAGTCGCCAGCCGGGCTCCAGCCTCTATCTGATCAGCGACGCCGCGGGCGCGAAGATCGCCGGCAACGTCGAAGACGTGCCGAGCGGCTTGCTCGACCGCTCCACGCCGGAGCCGCAGGTCGTGCCCTATATGCGGCTCGACGAGGAGGGCTCGCGGAAGCGCTATTCGGCGCTGGTCCGGGTGGCGGATCTCCCCGGCGGCTACGAAATGCTGATCGGGCGCGACGTGAGCGAGAGCGAGGCGCTGGTCGCCGTCGTCCGCCGCTCGCTGATCCTGACCGCCGCGCTGATGGTGGCGCTCGGCCTGATCGCCTGGATATTCGTCTCCCGCCGGGTCCTGCAGCGGATCGATTCCATCTCGGGCACCAGCCGGCGCATCATGACCGGCGACCTTTCCGGCCGGCTCGAAGTGACCGGGAGCGGCGACGAGTTCGACCGGCTGGCGGAGAGCCTGAACACCATGCTCGGCCGCATCGAGCGGCTGATGCTCGGGCTGAAGCAGGTGTCCGACAACATCGCCCACGACCTGAAGACGCCGCTGACGCGGATGCGCAGCCGGGTCGAGCGGGCGCTGGCGGAGGGGACGACGGAGGCCGATCATCGCGCGGCGCTGCGCGCAACGATCGAGGAAGCCGACCAGCTGATCCGCACCTTCAACGCGCTGCTTCTGATCGCGCGGGCGGAGGCGGGCGCGTCGGGCGCCGAGTTCGCCGATTTCGACGCCTCGGAAGTGGCGCGCGACGTGTTCGAACTCTATGAGCCGCTGGCGGAGGAGGCGGGGGTGGCGCTGGTCCTCAAGACATGCGGGCCGACGCTCGTCCGCGCCAACCGCGAACTCATCAGCCAGGCGCTCGCCAACCTCGTTGACAATGCGGTGAAATATGCCGACGAGAACGCCGGGAAACCGGAGGTCGTCATTTCGGTCAGCGGGGATTCCGGCGGCGTGAAGCTCAGCGTGTCCGACAACGGCGCGGGCATAGCCGAGACCGACCGGGCGCGGGTGACGCAACGCTTCGTGCGGCTGGAGGAGAGCCGCTCCAAGCCCGGCGCCGGGCTCGGGCTGAGCCTCGTCTCGGCGGTGGCGCAGCTGCACGGGGGCAAGCTGGTCCTTGGCGACAACAGGCCCGGACTTTCCGCCACGCTCTATGTCCGCGGGCCGGCAGCCGGCCGTGCCGCCTGAGCCGCTGAACCGCCGCATCGCGGCTCTGCCGGACTCGCCTGACGCCGCCGCCGCTCTCGACAAGCTGCACGAGGCGGCGACACGCAGCGGCGCCGAGGGGGCGCTGGACGAGCTGCTCGGCGAGCCGGATGTCGGCGCATTCCTCGGAAGCGCGCTCGGCGACTGCCCTTTCCTTTTGGAGCTCGCGCGCAAGGATGTTCCGCGGCTTGCGGCGATCCTCGGCGCGGCGCCCGAGACACGCGTCGAAGCCCAGGCCGCGGCGCTGGCGGAGAGCAACTGGACGGCGAATGCGGACGCCATGGCGGCGCTGCGGCTCGCCAGGCAGAACGTCGCGCTGACGATCGGCCTTGCCGATCTCGCCGGCGCACTCCCGCTCGAAACGGTGACGGCGCTGCTGACGGCGTTTGCCGACGCCGCGCTCCGTGCGGCGCTGCGCTTTGCGCTCGCCGAGGCGGCCCGGGCCGGAAAGTTGAGGGGCCGACCCGAGGCGGACGGCTTCTTCATCGTCGCGATGGGCAAGTACGGGGCGCACGAGCTGAACTATTCGAGCGACATCGACGTGATCGCGCTCTACGAGGCGGACCGGGGCGGACTCGCCGAAGGGGTCGAACCGTCGGACTTCTGGGTGCGGATCGTCCGCAAGATTGTCGCGCTCCTGCAGGAACGGACGGCCGACGGCTACGGGTTCCGCGTCGATCTCCGGCTGCGGCCCGATCCCGGCGCGACGCGGGTGGCGATCTCGGCCGATGCGGCGCTCCTCTATTACGGCAGCATGGGGCAGAACTGGGAGCGCGCCGCGCTCATCAAGGCGCGCGCCGCGGCCGGCGACATCCGCGCCGGCGAAGCCTTCCTGCGCGAAATCGCGCCCTTCATCTGGCGCAAGTATCTCGACTTCGCCGCCATCGCCGACATCCACTCCATCAAGCGGCAGGTGCACGCCCATCGCGGACACGCGGCGGTCCGCGTGCGGGGACACGACATCAAGCGCGGCCGCGGCGGCATCCGCGAGATCGAGTTCTTCGCGCAGACGCAGCAGCTGATCGCCGGCGGACGCGACCCCGCCTTGCGCGGCAAGGAGACGGCGGCGGTGCTCGGCAGGCTCGCGGAAAAGGGCTGGATCGAGGAGAAGGTGCGGAGCGAGCTCGATGCCGCCTACCGATTCCTGCGCATGGTCGAGCACCGGCTGCAGATGGTGAACGACGAGCAGACGCATTCAATGCCGCGCGACCGGGCGGGTCTGGCGAGGGTCGCGAGGCTGATGGGCTTCGCCGATGCGGCCGGCTTCGAGGCGAAGCTCGCGGCGACGCTCGAGGCGGTCGCCCGCCGCTATTCCGAGCTGTTCGAAACCGCCCCGGACCTCTCCGCCGGGTCGGGCAGCCTGGTGTTCACCGGGGGCGAGGACGACCCCGACACGCTCGACTCGCTCCGCGAGATGGGGTTTGCCGACCCCGCGCATGTCACCGAAACGGTGCGCGGCTGGCATTTCGGGCGCTTCGCGGCGATGCGCTCCACTGCTGCGCGCGAAAGCCTGACGGAGATCACGCCGGCGCTGCTCGAAGCTTTCAGCCGGACCGGCAATCCGGATGCGGCGGTGCGCGCCTTCGACCATCTCCTGAAGGCGATGCCGGCCGGCGCACAGCTCTTCGCCATCCTGCGGAACAATCCGGAGCTGCTCGACCTGCTGGCGACGACGCTCGGCGCCGCGCCACGCCTCGGCGAGATCTTCGCGCGCCGCCCGCACGTCGTCGACGCCCTCCTCGATCCAAGTTCCGCCGGCGGCGCGGCCGGCCCGGAATCGCTCGAAGCCGATCTCGAGCGGAGCCTCGCCGAAGCCACCCGCCACGAAGAGGTACTTGACCGGGCGCGGCTGTTCGCCGCCGAGCGGCGCTTCCTGGTTTCGATCGGACTCCTGAACGGCACGCTCGGTCCCGCCGAAGCCGGCCGCGCCCTCTCCGACGTCGCCGAGACGGTCGCCAGCGCGCTCCTGCGGCGGACGCTCGCAGAATTCGAGCGCCGGCACGGGCGGTTGCCGGGCGGCAGCGTAGCCGTCCTCGCCTTCGGCCGCCTCGGCAGCCGCGAGATGACGGCCGGCTCCGACCTCGATCTCATCGTGGTCTACGACCATGACGCGGGGGCGGCCGCCTCCGACGGGCACCGGCCGCTTGCGCCATCGCAATATTACACGCGGCTGACGCAGCGCTTCGTCGCGGCGCTTTCGGCGCCGACCGCCGAGGGGATCGCTTATGCGGTCGATCTCAGGCTGCGGCCGTCCGGCCAGGCGGGGCCGCTTGCGACGCACATCGAAAGCTTCGAGCATTACCAGCTGAACGAGGCCTGGACCTGGGAACACATGGCGATGTCGCGCGGCCGCGTGATCGCCGGCGACGCCGATCTCATGGCACGGATTTCCGCCGTGCTCGACCGGACCGCGACAAAGCCCCGCGACCGGAACGCGCTTGCCGCCGATGTCGCCGCGATGCGCGCCCGCATCGAACGCGAGAAGTCGGCGGCCGGTCCCTTCGACGTGAAGCTGGCGCGCGGCGGCCTGATCGACTGTGAATTCGCGGCGCAGTTTCTGGTGCTGTCCGGCCTCGGCCGGGTCGCCGGCGAGACGACGTCCGAGACGCTCGAACGCGCCGCGCGGCAGGGGGCGCTATCGCCCGACATTGGCGAGCGCCTCGTCCTGTCCGCGATGCTGCAGACGGCGCTGCTGCAGATGCTGCGCGTCGCCGATGCGAGGGACCCCGATCCGCGCAATGCACCGGAGGCGCTGCGACGGCTGCTCGTCGCCTCGGCGGACGCGATCCTGCGCAACGCGGGCGTCGGCGCCGAGCGAAGCGGAGTGGATGGCGTGGAGGCGCTGGAGGCGCGGCTGAGGCAGGTGCAAGGGCAGACGAGAGAGGCGCTGGAGCGCGTTCTCGGCGTGACGGTCGACGCTGCCGCCTAAGCGGCGGCGGCTTCGGGGCGCGAGGGGAAATAGACGGACACGGCTGTCCCGCGCCCCTGCGCGGAATCGATGTCCATTTCACCACCGTGCAGCATGACCAGCGAACGGGAGATGGCCAGCCCGAGGCCGGAGCCCTTGTGGCTGCGGGTGAGCGGACTCTGCACCTGCTCGAACGGCTGGCCGAGCTTTGCAAGCGCCGGCGGCGGGATGCCGATTCCGGTATCCTCGATGATCAGGAGCACGCCGTCGCGGCGCCGCTGCGACTTGATGCGGACCACCCCCCCTTCGGGGGTGAACTTGACGGCGTTGGAGACAAGATTGAAGAGCACCTGCAGGACCGCCCGGCGATCGGCGCTGAAGGTGATGTCGGGCTCCGTCTCGGTGACGATCTCGACACCGTTGCGCGCGGCGTCGGCGCCGTATGCGTCGAGCGTCTCCGCCACCAGCGCCCCTAGCGAAAGCGGCTCCCGGTCGATTTCGATCCGCCCCGCTTCCAGCCGCGCCATGTCGAGAATGTCGGATATGACCCGGAGCAGAAAGCTCCCGCTCTCGCGGATGTCGCGGCAATATTCGGCGTATTTCTCGTCGCCGAGCGGCCCGAAGGCGCCGCCGAGCATCATTTCGGAGAAGCCGATGATGGCGTTGAGCGGCGTCCTCAGCTCGTGCGAGACGTTCGCCAGGAACTCCGACTTGATCCGGTTTGCGTCCTCCGCCTTCTCCTTCTCGACCGCATATTTCTCGGCCAGCTCGACCAGCTGCTGCGCCTGCTTCTCCAGCTGCTGACGGGAGCGGCGAAGATCGGTGACGGTCTCCTTCAGCACGCGCTCGTTTTCCAAGAGCTGCGCCTCGTGCTGCTTGAGCGCGGTAATGTCGGTGCCGACCGACACGAAGCCGCCGTCGTCGGTTCGCCGCTCGTTGATCTGCAGCCATCGCCCGTCGTCCACCCGCGCTTCGACCGAACGGGCGCCGGCGCCGTCGTCGCGGACGGGAAGGGTGTTGGCGATGATCGGGCGGCGGCCGCCCCGCGCGATCTCGTCGTACGATGTTCCCGCCCGCACCAGATCGTCCGGGAGACCGTAGAGCTGCTGATATTTCGAGTTGCAGAGGACGAGCCGGTTGGCCGCGTCCCACAGCACGAAGGCCTCGGAGATCGCCTCGATGGCGTCGCGGAGCCGGAGGTCGGCGGTGCGCGAGGCTTCCGCCATCCGCTTCTGCTCGGTGACATCGACGGCGATGCCGACAAGGTGCGGCTCGTCCTCGGCATCGGCGACGACCTCCGCCCGGGCCCTGATCCAGATCCAGTGCCCGTCGGCGTGCCGCATGCGGAATTCCCGGTCGATCTGGCCTTCGCCCGTCCGCATCAGGCCGTTCGCCCACTCGACGAGATCGGTGTCGTCCGGGTGGATCAGCTCGGCGACCTCGCCCACCGAGAGCAGCTGGCCCTGCGGTTCGAGCCCCAGGATCTCGAACATCGACTGCGACCAGAAGATCGCCCCGCGCGACAGGTCCCATTCCCACAACCCCGAATGGCCGCGCCGCAGCGCGGTGTGAAAGCGGCTCTGGGTGGCGGCGTAGATCGAATCCGCCTCCTGCGCGCGGGCGGCCTGCGCATGGAAGGCGAAGCCCAGGATGACCAGCACGATGCTCGTTGCGACGAACACGGTCGCTTCCCGCGACACGGTTCTTCGCCAGTCGGCGAAGACGCCCGACAGCGGCTGCAGGACGGCGATCGAGCCGGCGCCCTCAAGATTGTGGTGGACGGTGGCGATGACGTCGTCGCCGGTGGGCAGCGTGAGCGGCAGCACGCCGGCGCGCTCGCCGAGCGTGGTGAGCGGCTGGCTGGCGCCGAACACCTCGTCGATATAGCGGCCGATGAGATCGGGATCGCGCGGCACCGCGGCAAGCACCATCCCCTGCGGGTCCATGACGAAGACCATCCGGCCCAGCGCGGTCGCGAAAGGCGGCAGCGCGTTTTCGAGCGTGCCCTGCAGCATCTCGGAAGGGGTTGTGAAGGAGACCGCCGCGCGCGGCTCCGCAAACTCGCCGCCCACCGCCTTGGCGATCAGCGACAGCCGGACCGCGGCGCTCGCTTCCGCCTCGGCATGCGCCTGGTAGAGCGCTACGCCCCGCATCGCGCCAAGCGCGACGACGAACAGGATGATGAGAAGCGGGATGAACTGCTTGACGTAGGGCTCTGTATTGACGAGCCGCGCATATCCGGGATGGACGAAAAGGCGGGCATGCCCGGCGAGGGCCGCACGGTCGACGTTCCGAAAGTCGGGCATGCGCTTCAGCGCCGACGCCATGGCCCCCCGCGGCCGCGTCATCCCTTGCCTCCTCGCCACTTCGTCGGGTTGCCGCCGCCCGAATCACTTACATTTGAATCAAGCCGAATCGGCTTGTCCACCGCCTCCGGGAGATTTGAGGGCCGGTTGTGGGCAGGCGTGGCTTTTCAGCCAGCGAGAGTGCGTTCAACGATGTCCCCGACATCGCGCGAAAGCCGGTCTGAACCGCGGATCCGGCGAAGCTCCTCCTCGGCTTTGCCGCGCCGCCCCGCCTCCAGCATGCGGTAGGAGCGGAACGCGG
Organism: Propylenella sp.; assembly: GCA_036396875.1. Classification (GTDB taxonomy): domain Bacteria; phylum Pseudomonadota; class Alphaproteobacteria; order Rhizobiales; family Afifellaceae; genus DASWJZ01. Next base: position 5,061 of record DASWJZ010000207.1, on the reverse strand, counting down.
TGGCGAGCCGCGCGGCAACCGACGGGTTCTGGCCGTCGATCGCGATGATCATCCGCGCCATCAACCGGTAGCCCGCGCCGTCGGGCCGGTTAAAGCCGACCGGATTGGCCGCACCGAAGGAGCGGATGAGCGCGTAGACGCGGTTCGGGGTCTTGAGCGAGAAGGCGGGATGCGACATCAGCGTCTCGACGCGGTCGACCGCGGCATGGCTCGGCACCGTCGCCTGCACCGCGAACCATTTGTCGAGCACGAGCGGATTGTCGCGATAGCGGGCGTAGAAGCTCGCCAGCGCCGCATCGGCGCCGTCCAGCCCGTGGTGAAGGATGAGCCTCAGCGCGGCGAGCCGGTCGGTCAGGTTCTCGGCGGCATCAAATAGCGCGGTCACTTCGGGCGCGGTCATCGAGCCGCCCGCGAGCCGCAGGTTCCAGGCGCAATGCGCCAGCGCCCGGCGCCCGGCATTCTCGGCGTCCGGCGAATAGCGTCGGGCGGGGGCGGCGCGCGCCGCGGCCGCGGCGACGACATCGCCGATCTGCGCGCCGAGCGACGCCTGCAGCGCGCGCCGCGCCTGATGGATGGCGTCGGGATCGATGTCGCGCACGATCGCCTGGGCGACATCGGTCTCGCTCGGCAGCACCAGCGCATGCGCGCGGAAGGCGGCATCCAGCTCGTCGTTTTGCGCAAGCCGGGCGAGGGCTTCGCCGAAGCGCGGATCGAATGCCGGCGTCTCGCCGCTCCCGATCGCGCCGGAGGCGCTCCGAAGCATAGCGAGGGCGATCTGCTGGGCGGCCTCCCACCGGTTGAACGGATCGGGGTCGCTCCCGACGAGGGCCAGCCGGTCCTCCCGGCTGAGATCGGATTCGACGTGCACGGGAGCGGAGAAGCCGCGGAACAGCGAGGGGATCGGCCGTGCTTTGACCCCCTCGAACACGACCCGGGCGCTGCCGGTCGCGAAGTGGATCACGCCGTCCCTGACGACGGCGCCGCCGATGCCCGCATGGCTCAGATCCTGCCCATCGGGCCCGACGAGGCCGACCGCGAGCGGGATGAGCATGGGCTGCTTCGGCTTGCGGTCCGGCGTTTCGGGCAGATCCTGCTTCAGGTCGAGGGTCAGCGTCTCTGCGGCCGCATCGTAATGGTGGCTTGCCGTGACGGTCGGGGTGCCGGCCTGATGGTACCAGAGCGCGAACTGCGAGAGGTCGGCGCCGGTCGCGTCGGCGAAGCAGGCGAGAAAATCCTCCACCGTCGCCGCCTCGCCGTCATGCCGCTCGAAATAAAGGTCCATGCCGGCGCGGAACCCTTCGCGGCCGAGCAAAGTGTGCAGCATCCGGCAGATTTCGGCGCCCTTCTCGTAGACGGTCGCCGTGTAGAAATTGTTGATCTCGCGATAGCTGGTGGGGCGCACCGGATGGGCGAGCGGCCCGGCGTCCTCGGGGAACTGGTGCTGGCGGAGGCCGACCACGTCGGAAATCCGCTTTACCGGGCGCGAGCGCACGTCGGAGGTGAATTCCTGGTCGCGAAAGACCGTCAGCCCCTCCTTCAGGCAGAGCTGAAACCAGTTGCGGCAGGTGATCCGGTTGCCCGTCCAGTTGTGGAAATACTCGTGCGCGATGACCGCCTCGACATGCGCATAATCCTGGTCGGTGCCGGTTTCGGGGTCGACCAGCACGTATTTGTCGTTGAAGATGTTGAGGCCCTTGTTTTCCATCGCCCCCATGTTGAAATCCGACACGGCAACGATGTTGAAGACGTCGAGGTCGTATTCCAGCCCGAAGCGTTCCTCGTCCCAGCGCATGGCGCGCTTCAGCGCGTCCATGGCGTAGCGGCAGCGCTCCTCCTTCCCCGGCTCGCAGTAGATGCCGAGCCGCACCGCGCGACCCGAGCGCGTGCGGAAACTGTCGTGGATTGCGGCAAGCGCGCCGCCAACCAGGGCAAACAGGTAGGAGGGCTTCGGAAACGGATCGTGCCACACGGAGAAGTGGCGGCCGGTCCCCGGCACGTCGCCCGCTTCGACGAGGTTGCCGTTGGAGAGAAGGACGGGCGTTTCGCTCTTCTCCGCCTCGATGCGCGTCGTGTAGACGGCGAGCACGTCCGGCCGGTCGAGGAAATAGGTGATGCGGCGGAATCCCTCCGCCTCGCACTGCGTGGTGTAGACGCCGTTCGAGCGATAGAGCCCCATCAGCTTGCTGTTGGCCGAGGGATTGATCTCCGTGACGATCTCCAGCTGGAACCGCCCCGCCGGCGGCGCATGGAGGGTCAGGCGGTCCGGCGTGACCTCGTAGGCGTCGGGAGGAAGGAGGGTCGAATCGAGTGTCAGGCTCCTGAGGACAAGGCCGTCGCCGTCGAGGACCAGCGGCGCGTTGCGCGCGGCCCCTTCGCGCGGGCGCATCGACAGGCGCGATACGACACGCGCCGCATCCGGGGAGAGGCCGATGTCGAGATCGACGGTGTCGATGAGATAATCGGTCGGCTGGTAGTCTTCGAGCCTGACAAGCGGGGCATTCTCGGTGCGCATCGGAACTCCGGGGTGCGGAGTTCCGATAGCATGTTCGTCGTCGGTTGAAAGCTCGCCGGCTGCATTGGCTGTACCCGCGGCCGGTCAGACATTCCAGCGGCGGCCGCGGTTCTCCGCGACGAGGCGGCGCAGCTCAAGGCTCGGGTCCTGGCTGAACGGCAGATCGAGCGCCTGGCGCACGTCGCCGCGGGTTAGCCCGATGTCGGCGAGCATATGATCATCGAACTGGGTGAGATCGACGACCTGGCGGCGGTGTGTCCACACCCGGACCGCTTTGGCGACCGTGCGGAGCAGCCCGGCAAGAATGCCGGCATCCTGATATCCGCTCTGTCGGGCGATGAAAGTGGCAGCTTCACGCATGGCAAATCTCCTTCGTTCGCCGGAAATCCGGCGTCGTTCCTCGTTTCGGTTTGAGGGGTCAGGTCGGGATTGGCCTGGCTCGCGTGTGTTATTTGTCGCAGGGCTATTGCTCAATCAAGCGAATTGATTTTATGTATATGGTCAATCTCACTGAACGTTATCGGAGACCGAAATGAGCGTCGTCCAACTCTCCGGGAACCCGCAGACCAGCAGCGCCGCAGCGGATTACCGCGGCGGCGCGGGGCTCGAGCTCGACCTTTTGCGGACGCTGGTGGCGATTGCCGACACCGGCAGCTTCAATCGCGCCGCCCGCGCCGTCTTCCGCACGCCCTCGGCGGTCTCCATGCAGATGAAGAAGCTCGAGGAACAGATCGGACGGCCGCTCTTCGCCAAGGACGGGCGGTCGGTCGCGCTGACGCCGGACGGCGAATCGCTGGTCGGCTACGGCCGCCGCATCCTGAAGCTGGCGGACGAGGCGCTGCAGCGGTTCCGCGGCGATGAGATTCAAGGGACGATCCGGCTCGGCACGCCCGACGACTACGCCGGCCAGTTCCTGCCGGCGATCCTGGCGCGATTCGCGGCAAGCCATCCGAATGTCGAGGTCGACGTGTTCTGCCAGTCGAGCCGCGACCTCTTGGCCTATCTCGAGGACAACATGATCGACGTGGCGCTCGTCAGCGCCGGGCACGGTCAGCAGTCGGGCGGCCTGACGGTCCACCGCGAGGAGCTGGTCTGGGCCGGGCTCCGGCACGGCTGCGCGCACGAACGGGATCCGATTCCGCTCGCGGTCTCGCATCTCGGCTGCTGCTGGCGGCGGCAGGCGCTCCACGCGCTCGACCGCGCCGGCATCGCCTATCGCATCGCCTATTCGAGCAAACACTATCTCGGGCAGCTGGCGGCGGTCATGGCGGGGCTCGCCGTCGCGCCGTTCCCGCGCTCCAGCGTGCAGGGCGACATGAAGGCGTTCGGGGAAGAGGCGGGGCTTCCGATGATCGGACATTTCGAGATCGAGCTGCATCGCGCGTCCTCGGCGAAGGGGCCGCTGTTCGATGCGCTGGCGAGCCACATCGAGAACAATTTCAGAAGCTACGACGTGGCGGCGGCCTGACATCGCGCAGGCGGCGCGGCCGGCCCGGTACCGCGCAGGCAATACTGCGGCGGCCCCTCCGCCGGGTCTGGATGAAGAGGGAGCGCATGGCGTCCGATCTGCCGCGCATCGTCGAACGGCGACGCGTGTTTGAGGGCTGGAACAAGCTCGACATTCTGACCGTCGAGGTGGAGGGGGCCGACGGCGTCCTTCGCCGCCACCTGCGCGAGGTGATTGACCACGGCGACGCGGCGGTCGTGCTGGCGATCGATCGCGGGCGCGGGATGGCGCTGCTGGTGCGCCAGTGGCGGGCCGGGCTGCTCGCCGCAGACCGCGATCCCCGTCTCCTTGAAGCCTGCGCCGGAATCGTCGATCCGGGCGAAACCCCGGAGCAGGCGGCGCGCCGCGAGGCGGAGGAGGAGATCGGCGTCAGCATCGGCGAGATGAGGGCGATGGGCACCATCGTTCCGTCCGCCGGTACGCTGACCGAGCGCATGCATCTCTTCGTGGCGGAAGTGTCGGCCACCGACATGACGGAGAACGGCGGCGGCAACGCGCACGAGGGCGAGGACATCGAGGTCGTCGAGATGCCGCTCGAGGAGCTTTTTGCGATGGCGCGGCGGAACGCGCTCGACGATGCAAAGACGCTGGTTATCGTGCAGCGGCTGATGCTGGAGGAGGCGGGAGCGCGTCAGCCCTCGTGATCCTGGCCGCGGGAGCCGTCCCGCGTCTCCACCACCTCGCCGTGTAGGTCGTGGGCGTGGTCGTGATGATGGCGGTAGATCGCCACCGCGCCGGCCGTCCGCGGGCCGAAGAGACGCAGATATTCCGGCGCCTCCGCCACCTCGCCGGGGACCCCGGCGCAGCAGATATGGCCGTTCAGGCAGAGGACGCGGTCCGACGCCGCCATCACGACATGCAAATCGTGCGATACGAGGAGGACGGCGCATCCGTGCTCCTTGCGGATGTCGGCGATGCGCTCGTAGAGCGCCACCTCGCCGGTGAAATCGACTCCCTGGACGGGCTCGTCGAGCACCAGCAGTTCCGGCCGCGCGAGCAGCGCGCGGGCGATCAGCACGCGCCTGAATTCGCCGCCCGACAG
>DASWJZ010000206.1:0-2863 GCA_036396875.1 Propylenella sp. | reverse complement strand
ATCGGGACACTCGGCGGTTATTCGACGATCTGGATGGCGCGGGCGCTGCCGGACGACGGCCGGCTGATCACGCTGGAGGCCGATCCGAAGCATGCGAGAATCGCGCGGCAGAACATCGAGCGCGCCGGCCTCGGCGACAAGATCGAGGTGCGGGTCGGATCGGCGCTCGAGGTGCTGCCGAAGCTCGAAGCGGCAGGCGAGGGGCCGTTCGATCTGATCTTCATCGACGCCGACAAGCCGAACAACCCGACCTATTTCGCCTGGGCGCTGAAGCTGTCGCGGACGGGCAGCGTCATCGTCGCCGACAACGTTGTCCGCTACGGCGCGCTTGCGGACGATGCGAGGAGGGATTCGCGCGGCAAGCGCGTGCGGAACTTCATGGAGATCATCGCGGCGGAGAAGCGCGTCAGCGCCACCGCCGTGCAGACGGTGAGCTGCAAAGGTCACGACGGCTTCGCGCTCGCGGTGGTGATTGCAGACGCGTAGCGCCCGCGTGACGCAGGTTGCGCCATAACCTCCCCTCAAGGGGAGGTTACTCGCGCCAACCGATTGGCGGCGAAGAGCCGCGGCTATGCGGAGCGCGGGAAGGACTTGCCGCTCTCGTCGAAGACGTGGAGGTGCTCGGTCGCGGCGGTGAGGGCGATGTCGGCCCCCCGTTCCACCGAGGCGCTGCCGTCGAGCTTGGCGATGATCGGATCCTCGGGGTTGCCGGCGTCGACGTAGAGCAACGTCACCTCGCCGAGCTTCTCCACCAAGAGCACCTTGCCGCGGAAGATCGCGTCGCTTCCGTTCGCGACGCGCAAATCCTCCGGCCGGACGCCGAGGGTTCCCGTCCTGCCGACGGCGCTCGCCGGGATCTTCGCCGGCACCCGCACCGGATCGCCCTTCTGCGGGCGCACGCGCGCCTGGCCGTTCGCCGCCTCGACCACGCAGGGCGCGACGTTCATGGCCGGTGACCCGATGAAGCGCGCGACGAAAAGGTTGTCCGGGTTGTGGTAGAGCGCCAGCGGCGAGCCGACCTGCTCCACCAGCCCGGCATTCAGCACGACGATCCGGTCGGCGAGGGTCATCGCCTCCACCTGGTCGTGGGTGACGTAGATCATGGTCGTCCCCGCCATGCTCTCGTGCAGCTTGGCGATCTCGATGCGGGTGGCGACGCGGAGCGCCGCATCGAGGTTGGAGAGCGGCTCGTCGAAGAGGAAGACCTGCGGGTTGCGGACGATCGCACGGCCGATGGCGACCCGCTGCCGCTGACCGCCGGAAAGCTGCTTCGGCAGGCGGTCGAGCAGATGCGTCAGCTGCAGGATGCCGGCGGCGGCCCGCACGCGCTTGTCGATCTCCTCCTTGCCGGCGCGGGCGAGCTTCATGCCGAAGGCCATGTTGTTGTAGACGGTCATGTGCGGGTAGAGCGCATAGGACTGGAACACCATCGCGATGCCGCGCCGCGACGGCGGCACGTCGTTCATGACATCGCCGGCGATCTTGAGCGTGCCGCTGGTGATGTCCTCGAGCCCCGCGATCAGGCGGAGCAGCGTCGATTTCCCGCATCCCGACGGCCCGACGAAAACGACGAACTCGCCGGAGCGGATGTCGAGATCGACGCCCTTGATGACGTCGACCGCGCCGAAGGATTTCCGGACATCGCTGAGCTGGACTTCGGCCATGCTGTCTGCCCCCAAATCAACCCTTGACCGAGCCGGCCAGCAGTCCGCGGACAAGGAACCGCTGCAGCGCGAAGAAGACGATGAGCGGAATCACGATGGTGACGAAGGCCGAGGCGGTCAGGATCTCCCAGTTGCCGCCACGCGAGCCGAGGAGCTCCCGCAGCCGCCCGGTCAGCACCAGCTGCTCCTCGGTATTGCCGAGGAAGACCATGGCGACGAGCAGGTCGTTCCACACCCACAGGAACTGGAAGATGGAAAAGGCGGCGAGCGCCGGCAGCGAGAGCGGCAGCACGATCCTGACGAAGATGTCGAAGTCGCTGGCGCCGTCGATGCGCGCCGATTCCATGATCTCGTGCGGCAGGCCGGCGATGTAGTTGCGCAGGAGGTAGATCGCGAGGGGCAGGCCGAACGCGGTATGCGCGAGCCAGATGCCGAGATAGGTCTTGGCCGGCACGCCGACGAAGGCGCCGACGCCATTGTAGAGGCGCAGAAGCGGGATCAGCGACATCTGCAAAGGCACAACCAGCAGCCCGACGACGACTGCGAGGAGCAGCGCGCGCGCCGGAAACTTCATCCACGCCAGCGCATAGGCGGCGTAGGCGGCGATCAGGATCGGGATGACCGTCGACGGGATGGTGACGGTCAGCGAATTGATGAACGACTGGCCGATGCCTTCCGCGGCCATGACGTTGCGATAGTTGTCGAAGGTGAAGCGCGGCGGCAGTGCGGCCGTGTAGAACAGGCGCCGGCCAGCGGCGCCCTCGAACGGCGCGTCGGCGGAAAGCTCGTAGCTGCCATCCTCGGCGATGGTCAGGCGCGCCCCGTCAGGCAACGTCGCCGTCTCGCCGGCGGCAAACTCGGTCGGATTCTGGATGCGGGCACCGAACCTGGTGATGACGCCGGTCGTCCCCTCCGAGAACAGGTTGCCGGCAATGACGTAACGACCGCCTGCCTCGACCTGGTCGGACGGTGGCGCGGCGCGGCCGATGAGGTTGCTCTCGGTGGTGACGAGGGCCGTCCACCAGCCCGAGATCGAGATCAGGTCCTTGTCGCGGAGCGAGGAAACCAGCAGCCCCAGCGTCGGCACCGTCCAGATCGTGACGAGCACGATGACCGCGATGTTGACCATGATGTTGCGCGATTTGCGCCGGCGCTTGAGCAGGGCCATGGCTAGCGCCTCGACATTTCCTGGTTCGTGC
>DASWJZ010000205.1:0-10698 GCA_036396875.1 Propylenella sp. | reverse complement strand
GCCGAAGAGCGCTCGACGACCGCAACGGTTGTGGTTCCAAGGCGTTCTGACGATGAAGACCGGCCTTTTGGCATACATTGAAATATGATCCGTCGTATCCACAATGTCAATACAAGCCGGATTATGGAAGGGGTGTGCGCTTGACGGGCGCAGCCCACCCCCCGCCCTCATCCTGAGGTGCGAGGCGGCGGCGCAGAGCGCTGCCGCCGAGCCTCGAAGGATCAACTCGCCGGCTGGGTGAAGCAAGCCTGCCAATTGCCCGGGGCGCGATCCCGCTCAAAGAATCTCCACGATCGGGTAGACGTGTAGGAGGTAGAGGTAGAAGAACGCGAGCGAGATGGCGAGGATGATCACGCCGAGCACCGGTGAGCTGACCTTGAACCCCGTCGCCGACGCCTCGAAGGTCGTGTCGCGCGGCTCCGCGCCCGTCCCGCCGAGCCCGGCGCGGAACTGCATCCACGAAAAATAGAGCCCGGCGAGCACGAGAAAGATCACCAGCACGAAGATGATGCGCGACGACAGGAGCTGCCAGGCGAAGACGCGCCCGCGATGCTCGTAGCCGTCGACCCGGTAGCGGTAGTAGGAGGTCAGCGCCTGGCGGAGCGCCTCGCTCCCCTCCTCGCCGAGGAATTCGGGCGCGACGATCGCCGGGGCGAGCCCCGGCGCGGCCTCCTGGTCGAGCGCCCGCAGCTGCTCGATGCGGCTGAGGTCGGGTTCCGCCGGCTCTTCCTGCGCGAGGGCGGCGCCGAGGAGCCCGCCGACGACGAGAAGAGCGATCGCAAGGATGCGCGCCGTCGCCCCTATCCCGGCGGTCACGAGGCCGGCACCGTCAGGAAAGAAATGCTGCGCAGGCGCCAGTTGAGGAGCTGATAGAAATTCTTGCCCTCTTCGGTCTGGAGATACGCCTCCATCTCCGCCGGCGTCAGGATGTTGCGCAGGATGCCGAGGAGGTCGTCGCCGACGCGCGTGCCCCAGCCGGCATATTCGGCGGGAAGCGGCGGGGGGTCCGCCGAGGGGACATTGACGAAGGCGAGCGGCGCGAGCGTGCCGTCGGGCCGCACGATTTGCAGGCGGCCGTCCGGCAGGCGGCGGCGGCCGGAGCCGTCGGCGAAGCGGATTTCGAGCGTGCCGTCGTCGAGCACCCGGCGGGCGGCGAGCCCCGCCGCGGGCGCGCCCTCCGCGCTTCCCGGCCCGGTGTCGGCCACGCCCGCGCCCCCCGGTTCGGTGTCGGGGGCGAGGAAGCGGGCGCTCGACCAGCCGGTGACCGGGCCGTAGCGGACCGGGCACCACCGCTCGACGCAGCGCCCGATCGCCGCGATGCCGCGCCCGTCGCGCGGGATCGTTCCGACCACCGGAAATTGCGTCGAGGGCCCGGCGCGGACGTTCAGCACGTCCTCGCCTTCGACCCCCACGACCCGATAGAAATCCTCCGCCGCGGCCCGCCCGGGGATCGCAAGCGCGCACCCGGCAGCCAGAAGAACGAGCTGCGCGACAAAAAACATTCCGGCCGGTCGGACGATCATGTGAATGGCGCCGCGATGGAGCAAGCCACGCCGCCGGCCGGGTGACGGCCGGAAGCGTTCTTGAGCCTCCTCGGAGAAATCTCCTGCAATCGGACCGCCTTGTCAAAGACGGCCTTTTGGATGGTTACCGCTTCTCGGCGGCGCCCCGGTGGCGAGGCAGGGAACGGCTGCTGCTACCAAGTTGAGTAGACTCGCGACTTTAGCGCTGTTACGTTTTCGGTAGCGCGTTCTTGGAGGGCACTGCCGAAAATGGCAGAGGAACGCCTGCAGCATCGATTTGGCACCATCGCTTGCGTGGTCGCGAACAGACGCCACTTCAGGCGACTGAACGGCGTCAAACCGTGGTGGAGCCCCGTAATCGGGCGCGTATTGCGGCAGCCTAGGAAATGAGGCCCGCCAAACCGATCAGTCACTTATTCCGCACGCGCCGTTTCGCGCCTCTGTTTTGGGCGCAGTTTTTCGGCGCCTTCAACGACAACTTTTTCCGCCAAGCGACGGCGCTTCTGGTTGCCTATCGTCTCGGGTCTTCGACTGGTCTTAGTCCTGCGTCATTGGTGCCGCTTGCGACCGCAACTTTTGTCGCACCGTTCATTCTCTTCTCCGCATTCGCTGGCCAGTTGGCCGATTTCCTCGACAAGGCGGTGGTTGCCCGCTCGCTCAAGCTCGCGGAAATCGTCCTGATGACCCTTGCCGGCATCGCCCTGATTTCTGGGAGCATGGCTGCGCTTTTTTCAGTTCTGTTTCTGATGGGCGCGCAATCCGCCCTGTTTGGCCCGGTGAAATACAGCCTTCTCCCAACACACCTACGCGATGACGAACTCATCCAGGGCAACGCGCTCATCGAGGGCGCAACGTTTCTCGCCATCCTGATCGGAAGCCTTCTCGGCGGGGCCCTCATCGGCACGGATCGCGGCATCGCTATGCTTGGTGTGGCGCTTTGCGCGATAGCGGTGCTCGGCTATGTCGCCGCGCGGTTCATTCCGCCGGCGCCCCCGGTCGCGACTGTTCCTCGCCCGTCCCTCAACATCGTGCGCAGCACACGCGAGCTGGTTGCAGCGGCCCACCGGCACAGATCCGTCTGGCTTTCCATCCTCGGCATTTCCTGGTTCTGGACGGTGGGGGCGATCCTGCTTTCCCTGCTGCCGGCCATCGCAAAGGATCTGCTCGGTGGAGCTGAGAGCCTTGCAAGCTACTTTCTTGGGGTTTTCTCGATCGGCATTGGCGCCGGCTCGATGCTGTGCGCACGATGGCTCGGTGGTGAGATCACCCCCCGCCATGTCCCGTTCGCGTCGATCGGCATTTCCCTGCTCCTTTTTGTCCTCGCTTCAGTTCTCTCCGCCCTACCGACGCCTGTCGCCGAGAGTCAGGGCCTCCAGACTGTCCTCGCAGGTGCAGGCAGCTGGTCCCTGACGATTGTTCTCTTTCTGCTTGCGGCCACTGCCGGGTTCTATGCGGTTCCGCTCTTCGCGGTCCTGCAGCACAGCGCTCCGGAGGAAGCAAAGGCTCGCATGATCGGTGCCAACAACGTCCTCAACGCATCGATGATGGCGGTTGGCATGGTGGTAGTGGCAATCCTGTCGAGCGGACTACATCTGCCGATCGCAGGCATCGTAGTCCTCCTTGCGCTGCTCAATCTCGTTGCCACAGCGATCATCGTGCACCTTCTCTCGCGGCTGGTGCTGAAGGCAATCACGCGCGCTCTGCTAGGGACGATTTACCGTGTGGAGGTTCGCGGCATCGAGAATTTCGCCAAAGCTGGCAATCGAAAGATGGTAGTCGCCAACCACGCCTCGTTTCTCGACGGAGCGATGCTGGCGGCCTTCATGCCGAGTGAGCCAATTTTCGCGGTCAGCGCACATGTCGCCAAGACTTGGTGGGCCAGGCCCCTGCTGCGACTGGTCGATTTCGCGCCAATCGATTCGACGAATCCGCTGGCGTTGAAGTCGCTTGTTCGCGAAGTGGAGAAGGGGCGCCCGCTGGTCATTTTCCCAGAGGGTCGGCTCACCGTCACCGGCTCATTGATGAAAGTCTACGATGGGCCTGGCCTGGTCGCCGATAAGACGGCGGCCGACATCATTCCGGTGCGGATCGACGGACTCCAGCATACCTTCTTCTCTCGGCTCAAGGGACGCGTGGCGCGTCGCTTCGCGCCAAAGGTGACGCTGACCGCCCTTCCCCCGCGCCCACTTGTGATCGACGACATGATCCACGGACGGGAACGTCGAAAGGAAGCGGGCCGACTTCTCTACGATATGATGTCGGACATGCTCTTCCGCACGTCGGAACTCGACAGGACCCTCTTTCGCTCGCTGATCGACGCCACGCAGCTTCATGGGCGCAAGTATCCAATCGTTGAGGACGTGGAGCTTAGTCCACTTGCTTATGGCCGCCTGCTCACCGGCTCGTTTGTGCTCGGGCGCAGCTTGAAGGGCATTTCTGTCAAGCGAGAGGCAGTCGGCATCCTGCTGCCCAACTCGGTAGGGGCCGTCGCTGTCTTCTTTGCGCTCCAGTCAAGCGGGCGGGTTCCCGCGATGCTGAACCCATCAACCGGCATCCAGGGTGTGCTCGCCGCATGCCGTGCAGCCAACGTGAGCACGGTGCTCTGCGCACGAAGATTCGTGGAGCGCGCAAAACTTGAGTCGCTGCTCGCCGGACTTGAGAAAGAGGTTCGCGTGGTCTACCTCGAAGACCTTCGGACAGAGATTGGAATTATTGACAAGCTGCTTGGCGTTGTCGCCTCGCGGCTCCCAAATATCTTCTACCGCGATGACGACGCCAATGGAGCCGCGGTTATCTTGTTCACCTCGGGATCCGAGGGGGCGCCCAAGGGAGTTGTGCTGTCGCACCGCAATCTGCAAGCGAACCGCCATCAGGTCGGGGCCCGCATCGCATTCAACTCTCAGGACATTGTTTTTAACGTACTCCCGATGTTTCATTCTTTTGGGCTGACAGTCGGGACCCTGCTTCCGGTCCTCGCCGGCATTCGCACGTTTCTCTATCCTTCGCCTCTGCACTACCGGATCATTCCGGAACTGGTCTATCAGACCAATGCGACTGTGTTCTTCGGCACCGACACGTTTCTGCGTAGCTATGCCCGCTCCGCCAATCCGTATGATTTCCGTTCGGTTCGCATTCTGGGCGCCGGAGCAGAGCGGGTCTCCGATGAGACCCAGCGTCTATGGAACGATAAATTCGGCATCCGTATCCTCGAAGGCTACGGCGCCACCGAGACGTCGCCGGTCATCGCCTTCAATACGCCGATGCATTTCCGGCCAGGCACGGTGGGCCGATTGATGCCTGGGATCGAGGACCGCGTCGACCCAGTACCGGGCATCGATGATGGTGGCAGGCTCTATGTGAAGGGGCCGAACGTCATGCTTGGCTACATGCGGGAAAGCGCTCCTGGCCAGTTGGAGCCGGTCGAGGCTGGGTGGTACGACACCGGCGACATTGTCTCGGTCGATGCCGAAGGCTTCGTCCGCATCATGGGACGGGCCAAGCGCTTTGCCAAGATTGCGGGCGAGATGGTTTCCCTCGCAGCGGTGGAGGAGGTTGCTGCGCGAGCCTCGCCAGGCTTCCGCCACGCTGCGATCAGCCTGCCCGATCAGCGCAAGGGGGAGCAGATCGTTCTTGTCACGGAGGATCCCGCTCTCACCCGGGAGTGCTACCAGAAGCACGCCAGTGCAATAGGCGCCGCGGAGATCACGTTTCCGCGAGTAGTGATCATGATGGAGCGCCTTCCCGTCCTCGGCACCGGGAAGACTGATTATCCTGCAATCGTTCGAATGGTGAGCGAAGGGGCACGCAGAGAGGTCGCATGAAGCTGAGGGCTTGCCTGCTTTGAATCCCAGTTTTCGAGCAGCTGCCGGGACGATCGCCCTTCTAAGCCGCGTGCGGATGCAAAGACGGGAGTTCCCGATCGCCTCCCGGGGTATCGGCCCGCCGAGTCAACGCGCTGCACTTCTGGCAGATGATCGAGCCGGTCCTGATATCGGTTTTGCCGCCGCCGGGGCGTTGGACATAAGGCCTGCGCCAATGGCGCCTGCGATCTGCCCTACTTGGTTTCGGAGAACTCCAGCAGGCATCTCCGCAAGCTTCCGGTTGAGTCCCAGATCTACGACACCATGAATGGCGGCGAAGACGTTGCGCGCCAGCAAGGTTTGCTGCTGCGGATCGAGCTCCGGCCGGAGCTCGCTCAGCGGCCCTTCTACCAGGGCGAATAGAGGCTTCTGCGCATCGATAAACCAGCTCGGAATCTTGCCCACGCCTCCCATTCGATGCTCAAAGAGCGCTCGCCAGCGCGGCTGGTTGGCGACGGCGAAATCAACGTAGGCCTTGGATAAGCGCACGAGGCGAGCGATAGCTGGATGCGTTCGATCTGCGCCCTCATCCGGATCAAGCCTGCCAATATAGCGTTGGAAGGCGGCGAGCGTTCGTGAATTGACGACCAAAATCAACGCGTCGAGGTCCGGAAAGACATTGTAGATAGCCCCCAGGGCGCATCCGACCTCGCCGGCCAAATCTCTGGCCTTCAATGCCGTCAACCCCTTGCGTCGGATGGTCTTCTCCGCGGCTCGCACCAGTGCGTCTTGTAGTTCCTGTCGCCGTTCAGCCGCTCTTCCCATCGATGCCTCATTCAAAGATCGCGCTTGAAGTCTGCCTCGCCAGCGGCACGCCGCGAATCAAGTCCGCCGCTCAAGGAAATCGAAAGGCCGCCGTTCTCGGCACCGATCCGCCGGGAAACGTGCGCCTCGCCTAACAGGCCGGTCAATGATCCACTCTCGATGCCTACCATCAGACTCCCTTGCGCCCATCCGGCGCCGTCAATCAAGGTCGTGTGAACATCGTTCAATCTTCTCTTGAACGCTTCTGCCGGCGCCGGGGATAAGCTGAAAGTCTTGCCATTTCAGGCAAAGATGCCGAGAACGGCGCCGATGAGCGCGCCGCCGCCCTTCGGACTGCTTGAGGCGCCGGGTCCGGCCGGTCTCGCCCGGCGTCCGGCGCGGGAAAATCCGCCCGCCGAGGCGGCGCGGCAAGGCATGCGCCGGGCCGACGGGCAAGCCGCCGAGTGGGCCGTCAGCGATGGCCTCGTGCCCTATCCGGACGCGGTGGCCGCGATGGAGGCGCGCGCCGCTTCGATCGCGGCGGGCGAGGCGCCCGAGCGCGTCTGGCTGCTGGAGCATCCGCCGCTATACACCGCCGGGACCAGCGCCCGCGATTGCGACCTGCTCGCGCCGGATCGACTGCCGGTCTTCCGCGCCGGCCGCGGCGGTCAGTTCACCTATCACGGGCCCGGTCAGCGGGTCGTCTATGTGATGCTCGATTTGAACCGGCGCGGCACGGACCTTCGGCGCTACGTGGCGACGCTGGAGGATTGGGTGATCGCGACGCTCGCTGATTTCGGCGTGACGGGCGAAAGGCGCGCCGGCAGGGTCGGCGTCTGGGTGCAGCAGGGGGGCCTGCTGGGCGCGGACGGGCGTCCGGCAGAGGCCAAGATTGCGGCGATCGGGGTGCGTGTGCGCCGCTGGATCTCTTTTCACGGCCTCAGCCTGAACGTCGATCCCGATCTTGAGCATTACTCGGGGATCGTTCCTTGCGGCGTCGCCGGCGCCGGGGTGACGAGCCTAGCCGATCTCGGCCTTGCGGTGTCGATGCCGGAGGTGGATGCGGCGCTCCACGCCGAATTCGAAAGGCTGTTTGGCAGGACCGTTCCGGCCGCGGCCTGAGCCTCCGGCCATCACTCCCCGGGAAGCACCGACCAGTCGCTGCCCCCCTTGTGCACGAAGACGACGACTTGCTCGCCCGCCGGGTCCGGATGGGAAGCGGGCATCAGCCGAACGACCACGGTGATGCGGGTAAGGTGATCGCCGAGGCCCGGCTCGTTCAGTGCCTCGAGAAAGCCCCGCTGGGCGGCGCTGCGGGCTTCGAGCACGGTGAGCAGCCGGATCGCCGGCGTGAGCAGGACGCGCACGCGGCCATCTTCCGGACGGCCCTCCTGGATGAAGCGGAGCGTGAGGTCGGCGGCCTCGCCGAGCATGGGAGAGACGCCGGCGGCCGCATCGGACAAAACCTGCGCTCCGCCGCCAGTGGCTGCCGCACCGTGCTGCGGCCAGCTGGCGCCAGCAGCCGCCATACCGGCGGCGAGCAATGCACCAAAACACACGAACCTGACCATGACGCCACGCCGTTCCCGCCAGCCACGCTAGCTTAACGAACGGTTAACGCGCCACTGAAGTTCTTAACGATCGGCGAGGATGGTAAACGATCGCAGCCTACGACGGCGCCGCGACCTCGGTCCCGCCGTTGCCATCAATAGCGGACGGCGAAGACCCCTCCCACGGGAGCCGTCGGACCGAGCATCTCGATCCGCGCGACGCGCGCAAGCGGAGGGCCCTTGCGGCAGACGGCGAGCATGGCGTCGACACCGGCGGCCTCCCCATGGAAAACAGCTTCGACATCACCGTTCGGCAGGTTGCGCACCCAGCCGGAGAGGCCGAGCGAATTCGCCCGCCGTTCCGTCCAAGCGCGAAAGCCGACGCCTTGCACGTCGCCGGAAATCCTCACATGCACGGAAATAATCTCGGCCACCTTCATTCCTGGCTCAGGCGAATTCCATGATGACGTCGTCGACCGCCAGGCTGTCGCCCGGCTTCACGAGGATTCTGGCGATCGCCGCGCCGCGTTCGGCGCGCAGCACATTCTCCATCTTCATCGCCTCGACCACGGCAAGCGTCTCGCCCGGCTCGACACGCTGCCCTTCGGCGACCGCAATGGACACGACAAGACCGGGCATCGGACAGAGCAGAGATTTGGAAGTGTCGGCCTGCGGCTTGTCGAGCATCAGCGCCGCGAGCCCGGCCGTCCCGGGTGTAAGAAGGCGCGCCATTCGATCGACGCCGCGCCGCTCCACGCGCACAGCGCTTCCAAGCCGTTTCACTTGCGCGACGACCGCCTCACCGGCGACCGCCCCACGCCACACGCGCGCGCCCGGCCGCCAACCCGTCTCGACGCGAACGGGCGGCCCCTCTGCAACCGACAGCTCAAATTCAAGGGTGTCTAGCGACGCAATGAGTTGGATGTGGACGGGCAGCTGCTCGCGTCCCAGCGCCAAGACAAAGTCGGACCGGGTTCCGCCCGCGGCTTGCGGGGACGAACCGTGCCGCCGCGCAAAGCGTCTAAGCTCGAGGAGTTCGGCGGCCACCGCGACCGCGGCCAGGATCGTCCGCTCCTCGGCCTCCGGGACACGGCCCCGGAATCCGCCCGAGAATTCCTCCTCGATGAAGGCGGTGGAAAGCCGCCCCTCACGCCAGCGCGGGTGCGCCATCAAAGCGGCAAGGAACGGGATGTTGTGCCGGATGCCGTCGAGCGTGAAAGCGTCGAGGGCATCGGCCATCGCGTCGATCGCAGCGACGCGGCTTGACGCATGGGCGCAAAGCTTTGCGATCATCGGATCGTAGAAGACCGAAATCTCCGAGCCCTCGACGACGCCGCTATCGATCCGGAGCGCGGCACCGCCCCGGACTTCCGGCGTGGGGGGACGAAAGCGGGTCAGTCGCCCGATCGACGGCAGGAAGCTGCGATATGGATCTTCGGCGTAGATGCGGGCCTCGACGGCGCACCCGCGCAGCCGAACGTCCGACTGTGCAAGCCGCAGCTTCTCTCCTGCTGCGACGCGGATCATCTCCTCGACGAGATCGACGCCGGTCACAAGCTCCGTGACCGGATGCTCCACCTGCAGCCGGGTGTTCATCTCGAGGAAATAGAAGGTGCGCTCCCGGTCGACGATGAACTCGACCGTACCGGCGCTTCGGTAAGCGACGGCCCGGGCGAGCGCCACGGCCTCGGCGCCCATGCGGGCCCGCGTCTTCGCGTCAAGAAACGGCGACGGCGCCTCCTCCACGATCTTCTGGTTGCGGCGCTGGATGGAGCACTCGCGTTCTCCGAGGTGAATCACGTTGCCATGATTGTCGGCGAGCAGCTGGATCTCGATGTGCCGCGGCTCCTCGATGAACTTTTCGAGGAGGACGCGATCGTCACCGAAGGCGCTGCGGGCTTCTGATCTGGCAAGCCCGAAGCTTTCGCGGAGCTGCGTCTCGTCGAAGGCGACACGCATCCCCTTGCCGCCGCCGCCCGCCGACGCCTTGAGCATGATGGGATAGCCGATCCCCGCCGCGACCCTTGCCGCCTCGTCGGCATCGCCGATTGCCGCGGGATGGCCGGGAACGGTCGCGACTCCGGCCTTCAGCGCCTTCTTCTTGGATGCGATCTTGTCGCCCATCGCCTCGATCGCGGAGGCCGGCGGCCCGATAAAGACGATGCCGGCCGCTTCGAGCGCACGGGCAAAAGCCGCATTCTCCGACAGAAAGCCATAGCCGGGATGGACCGCTTCCGCGCCTGACTTGCGGCACGCATCGATGATGTGCGCGATCGCAAGATAGCTCTCGATTGCCGGCGCCGGGCCGATCGCAACCGCCTCGTCGGCCATCTCGACATGAAGGGCATTGCGGTCCGCCTCCGAATAGACGGCCACAGTTCCGATTCCCATCTGTCGGGCCGTGCGAATCACGCGGCAGGCAATCTCGCCGCGATTGGCGACGAGGATCTTTCTGAACATTCCCGGCCCCTCCCGCTTCGTCTCTAGAAAGCGGCAGGCGGGGCGGCAAGGGCCGTTGCGCCAGTTCCGCAGCCCACAACGCCCCCGCATCATGAGGTGCGTGCCGCGTCGCAGGGCGAGAGCAATGCACCACCACCTTCCTCATCCTGAGGTGCGAGGCGGCGATGCGAAGCGACGCCGCCGAGCCTCGAAGGACGAGGGCCGTGGCGCGACCGGCGCCCTGCATCCCATGGTTCGAGGCTCGCCGCTAACGCGCCTCGCTCCTCACCATGAGGGTGGGGTTAAAGCCCTCAACGCCCCCCATCCTGAGGCGCGAGGCGGCGGCGCGAAGCGCGGCCGCCGAGCCCCTCGAAGGACGCGACCACCGCCGACGCCCGGCTTCCCATGGTTCGAGGCTCGCCGCTAACGCGCCTCGCTCCTCACCATGAGGGTGGTGTATTGCGGTAGCGTCGTTTCGCGGAGTGCTGAATGCCAGGTCACCCTGTGTAGCAGAGTTCCGGCCAGGAGAACGGGATGCAGGTTACCGTCTACATTCTTCATTGCGCCGACGGCAGCTACTAC
>DASWJZ010000204.1:0-4095 GCA_036396875.1 Propylenella sp. | reverse complement strand
CTTTCATCCGCGCCAACACGGCGCTTATCGCGCCGCCCCTCGTGCCGGAGGTGAGGCTCCACCTCGCCCACGAAGCGCTGCCCCTTTGGGAGAAGACCGAAGAAGAGCTCGGCAAGATTGGTTTGCCGCCCCCCTTCTGGGCTTTCGCCTGGGCGGGCGGTCAAGCATTGGCGCGTTATGTGCTCGACAATCCGGGCGTCGTCGCCGGGCGCAGCGTGCTCGACGTCGCGTCCGGCTCGGGCCTCCTCGCCATCGCGGCGATGAAGGCCGGGGCCGCCGCTGCAACCGCCAGCGATATCGACGCCGTCGCGCTCGCCGCCATTGCGTTGAACGCCGAGGCGAACGGAGTCGCGCTCGCCGCCTGCGGCGACGATCTGATCGGCCGCGACGACGGCTGGGACGCCGTCCTCGCCGGCGACGTTTTCTATGAGAAACCGCTTGCCGAACGCCTGATGCCCTGGCTCCGGAGGCTCGCGGCGCGCGGCGCGACCGTGCTCGCCGGCGACCCGGGCCGCACCTATTTTCCCAAGACCGGATTTGCCTTGCGCGCCACCTACGCCGTGCCCGTCACGCGCGCGCTTGAGGATTCCGAGATCAAGAAGACAAGCGTTTGGGAGCTTGTCGCTCAGGCCGGGTGAGCCATCTCCCCTTCCACGTTCCTCCAATAGACGCGGCCGCCTCGCCTCCGCATAATGCGGCCAACAACGCGGGCGTCGCACCGCGAAATCGTGCGGGAGGAATGAATGTCGGAAGCGAAGCTCTACCCCGTCTCGAAGGCCTGGGCCGCGCGGGCCTGGATCGACGCGGAGAAATACCGCGACATGTACCGGCGGAGCATCGACGATCCGGACAGCTTCTGGGCGGAGCAGGCGAAGCGCATCGACTGGATCAAGCCGTTCTCGAAAGTGAAGAATACGAGCTTCGCCTATCCCGACGTCTCCATCAAATGGTTCGAGGACGGCTCGCTCAACATCGCCGCCAATTGCATCGACCGGCATCTGAGGGACCGCGCCGACCAGGTCGCGATCGTCTGGGAGGGCGACGATCCGGCAGAGGACAGGAAGATCACTTATCGCGAGCTGCACGGCGAGGTCTCGCGCCTCGCCAATGTGCTGAAGGCACGCGGCGTCAAGAAGGGCGACCGCGTCACGATCTACATGCCGATGATCCCGGAGACGGCGTACGCGATGCTCGCCTGCGCCCGCATCGGGGCCATCCATTCCGTCGTCTTCGGCGGCTTCTCGCCCGACTCGCTCGCCAACCGCATTGAGGACTGCCGCTCCGATTTCGTCATCACCGCCGACGAAGGATTGCGCGGCGGCAAGCCGATTCCGCTGAAGGCCAACACCGATACGGCCATCGAGAAGGCCGAGAAGGACGGCGCCTCCGTCCGTCACGTCCTCGTCGTCCGCCGCACCGGCGGCAAAGTCGACATGCGGCCCGGCCGCGACGTCTGGTACCACGAGGAGATGGAGAAGGCTTCGCCCGACTGCCCGCCGGCGGAGATGAACGCCGAGGACCCGCTCTTCATCCTCTATACCTCGGGATCGACCGGCAAACCGAAAGGCGTATTGCACACGACCGGCGGCTACCTCGTCTACGTGTCGATGAGCCACCAGTACGTGTTCGACTATCATGACGGCGACATCTACTGGTGCACCGCCGATGTCGGCTGGGTCACCGGCCATTCCTACATCGTCTACGGGCCGCTCGCGAACGGCGCCACCACGCTGATGTTCGAAGGCGTGCCGAACCATCCGACGATGTCGCGTTTCTGGGAGGTCATCGACAAGCACGGCGTCAACATCTTCTACACCGCGCCGACCGCCATCCGCGCGCTGATGGGCGCCGGCGACGGACATGTAACGAAGACGTCGCGGAAGTCGCTGAAGCTCCTCGGCACGGTCGGCGAGCCGATCAATCCGGAAGCGTGGGAATGGTACCACCGCGTCGTCGGCGATGGCCGCTGCCCGATCGTCGACACCTGGTGGCAGACGGAGACCGGCGGAATTCTGATCACCCCGCTCCCCGGCGCCATCGGCCAGAAGCCGGGCTCCGCGACGCTGCCTTTCTTTGGCGTGGTGCCCGCCATCGTCGACAATGAAGGCAAGCTGCTCGAGGGGCCGGCGGCGGGCAATCTCTGCATCCTCGACGCCTGGCCGGGCATGATGCGCACCGTCTACGGCGACCACAAGCGCTTCGCCGACACCTACTTTTCGCACTACAGGAGCAAATATTTTACCGGCGACGGCTGCCGCCGCGACGAGGACGGCTATTACTGGATCACCGGCCGCGTCGACGACGTGCTGAACGTCTCCGGGCACCGCATGGGCACGGCGGAGGTGGAATCGGCGCTGGTCGCGCATCCGAAAGTGTCGGAAGCGGCCGTCGTCGGCTACCCGCACGACATCAAGGGCCAGGGGATCTACTGCTACGTGACACTGATGGCCGGCGAGTCGCCGACGGAGGAGCTGCGCAAGGAGCTGCGGAACTGGGTGCGGAAAGAGATCGGGCCGATCGCCTCTCCCGACCTCATTCAGTTCGCACCGGGCCTGCCGAAGACGCGCTCGGGAAAAATCATGCGCCGCATTCTGCGAAAGATCGCCGAGGACGACTTTTCCAATCTCGGCGATACCTCCACCCTTGCCGACCCTACGGTGGTCGACAATCTGGTGGACAATCGCCAGAACCGCGGCGTGGACTCGGCGCCGACCGCCTGACGCATATCAATTGCAACGGATCGGCGCGCGCCTATGTGGTGGCGACGCGCCGATGACCGCGATGCTGAATATCGTCTGCCCGAATTGCGACGCGGTGAACCGCGTCCCGGCCCCGCGCCTCCGTTCGGAGAGCGCCAAGGCCGTCTGCGGCAAGTGCAAGAGAAGGCTCTTTGCCGGCATGCCGGTCGCGCTCGACGACCCGGCCCGCTTTCAGAAGCACATCGAGAAGAACGACGTTCCGGTGCTCGTCGATTTCTGGGCGCCCTGGTGCGGGCCCTGCCTGATGATGGCGCCGGAGTTCGAGAAGGCGGCGGCAAGGCTCGAGCCGCGGGCGCGGCTCGCCAAGGTCGACACCGAGGCGGCGGCCGGCCTCGGCGCGCGCTATGGCGTTCAGGCAATCCCGACCATGATCCTGTTCCATCGCGGCCGCGATGCGGCGCGTCAAAGCGGCGCCATGCAGGCGGCGCAGATCGTCCGGTTCGCCGAGGCGCATCTGCCGGCGCCCGAATCGGGATGACAGATCGAGGGGCGAGTAACGCGAAGGGCGCTGCCACCGGCTGATCACCGCTGCGCCAAGCCGGCGGCGTCCAGGCCGTCCGCGCCGGCCGAACCGCACCATTGTGCGCGGGCGCCTCCGTCATAGGCCCGGGCGAAGCCGTCCGCGAGGAGCATGTCGGCGACGTCCTCGCCGCTCGCCGTCGTCACGTCCGCTACGACCCGCCCGAAATACTTGTCGCCCTCGACCTGGCTGAGCCTGACCGTCACCTCCGCCACCAGCCTCCCGAGCGCCATCGCGGCTTCGCCGGCGCGTCTCGTCTCGCTGTCGCAGCGCCCGCGCAGCTCCGGCGCGTCGATGCCCCTCAACCGCACCAGCACGCCCACATCCCTGACCAACCCAGATCCGCACGCGGACGGCAAGCGTGTCTCCGTCGACCACCCGCTCGACCACGGCGGAATAGGGCCCGGAAAGGACTTCGCCACCTGCGGCGACGCCCGGCCCGCATGCCACCGAAAGGCATGCGAGGGGAATCCAGGCATAAGCCACACCGAATCGGCTGAACAGGAACATATTCCTAATTATATGGATGACAAAGCATCGGATAGCGGATATGGGCCGGCTGGACAGGCCGGCCGACCCTCAACGGGCGTGTTTCTCGAAAATCCCGAGGATGCGCTCGACGAGGTCTGCGTACTGCTTGAGCGTTTCAACGACAGGCTCACCCTCAGCAACTTGGCCTTGGCCAAACGCTATGCTGAAGGTCGCCTCAACCTCCTCATAGAAGCCACCAGGGGAACGGTGGATTTCAACATTGTTTTCCAAAAGGTGGACTCGTTTAAATTGCGATGGGGTAGCGGGGCCAAAGGTAAGCGGAGC
>DASWJZ010000203.1:0-1931 GCA_036396875.1 Propylenella sp. | reverse complement strand
GCTCAGCCAGCACGCCCGTCCCGGCGCCGAACGGTTCTCAAGGCCGTCCGGGCCTTCCGCGTTGAAGCGGTGAACCCAGTCGCGAAGTGTCTGGCGATCCATCCCGCCGATCTTCGCTGCGTCGGCCCGGCTCATCCCGTCATAGATCGCCGCCAGCGCCAACAAACGGCGACCCTGATTGGCATCCTTCGCACGAGCAGCAAGCTTCCTGAGCTCGCTCGCCGTGAAGTCATCTCGGACATCTATCGCAGCCGGCATCGGACCATCCTCCAATTGCCAGCCTTGAATCAGAAATCACCTGATTTGCGAATCCCCAAAATGAGTCACCAGCTCAAGCCGCTGGTATGACCCGTCCGTCGCCACCGATCAACCCATTTGATCGCCGTCGAGGCCGCCACCCCAAAACGTTCCGCCGCAGCCCGGCGCGACTGGCCGCCTTCAACTGCCGATATCAGTCGTTCCCGAAGATCAATCAAAAGAGCTCGCGTCATGCAGGCTGGCCTCCTTCTCCAGCCCACATGTTGAATCAGAAACATCGGTTCAACGGAATCCCCTACGATTCCGTCCGGGCAGAAAACGCTCTAGCGTCGCCGGCACGCGCCATCCGGCCTCCGGCAAGGCAATCGCGATGGTAACGCGGGTGAGCGGCGGCGGGCCCTGCCACATCGTCGGCTCGACCAAGACCACCGACGCCCTCAGCGCTGCGCTCGCCAACGGCGTCACCGCCCATGTCCTCGACTGGGACGACACGATCCTGCCGACGCGCGCCCACCTCAGCGCCGCGCTCCTGCCGCCCCTGATCGCAGCCGGCGAGATCGAAGGCTGGACGATCAGAGAGATCATTCCGGCCTTCGCCATCGGCTTCGAGGTCGGTGCGCGGATCAACCACGTAGTCTACCCGTCGGTCCATCTTCGCGGCTGGCAGGGAACCGGCATGGCCGGCGGCGCTGCGGCCGCTGCCGCGATCGGGCGGATGATGGGGCTCGATACCGGCCGGATCGTCCATGCGCTCGGCATCGCCGCCACCAACGCCTCGGGCTTGATCGCTACCTTCGGCTCGATGTCGAAGCCGCTCAACATCGGTCGCGCCGGCGCCTCTGGCCTGCAGAGCGCCTATCTCGCCGCCGATGGCTTCACTTCGAGCGAGGACATCTTCGGTGTCGGCCGTTTCCTCGAAATGTTCGACGAGGCGCCGCGCCACAATATTATGACTGACGGCCTCGGCGAGCGCTGGTCGATTCTGGAGAACGGCTACAAGCCCTATCCTTGCGGCTTCGTCGCCCATGCCATGATCGACGCGGTCCGCGACCTCCGCGCCAAGGTCGGACCGAACGCGAAATTGAAGCGACTGAAGCTCCGGGTCTCGCCCGAGTCGACCCATCTCATGGGCAACCCCAACCCGACCAATGAGCTCGAAGCGAAATTCTCGCTGCTCTACGACGCCGCCGTCGCCTGGGTCGAGGGTCACGTCACGCCGGCTGCCTTCGAAGAGGAGGCGATCGCCGATCCGCGCTATCGGGCCGTGATGGCGCTGACCGAGATCATCACCTCGAAGGAGGTCGCCCAAGACGAAGCCTTCGCCGACGCCGAGTTCGCCGATGGCACCACCGCCAGCCTACACGTGCCCCATGCGCGCGGCACGCTGGTGCGTCAGCGACGGCAGCGCATTGGCGAGGCTGATCATGGAAGGCGACGGGCCGGTCGGCGCACTGATTGATCGCCTCAATGGGTGCGGGGGTTAATGTCGGCAGCGCCGCTGCCAGACCTCAGGCGCTCCGGTGGCGGGCCATGATCACAAGAAAGAGGACCATCGCCAGGAGCGTCAGCAGCGAGCCCGGGATGACGACCTTGTCGAGCGTCGCGTCCGGCATGACGGCCCCGATGATGCCGATGACGAGCAGGATCGCGCCGACGACGGCGATCCAGAAGTG
>DASWJZ010000202.1:0-8740 GCA_036396875.1 Propylenella sp. | reverse complement strand
GGAATTCGACGCCGGAAAAGTGCAGATCAAGGATCTCGCGGCGGGGAAGGAACGGGCGGCGGCGATCGCCGATCACGAGACGTGGCGCGAGGAGCGGCCCGGCCAGTTCGAGGCGTCCCGCGCCGATCTCGTCGCCGCAGTGAAAAAGCTGCTCGAGCGGCAGAAGGGCGGTTGATCCGGTGCTCAACGATTCAGGACTGTCGTCATGCCCGGACTTGATCCGGGCATCCATTCCGGAACCGAGCGGTCTGCTGCGACGCTCATGGAATGGATTGCCGGGTCAAGCCCGGCAATGACGACAAGGAACAGTGCCGACGGCGGCGCCTGATGCCCGGCCTCGCTTCTCCCCTCCGCGCGCTGTTTGAGGCGGCGGGGGCGGAATGGATCGAGGTTCCGGTGCTGCATCCGGCCGATCCGTTCCTCGAAACCGCCGGCGAGGACATCCGCCGCCGGATGTTCGTCACCGAGGGGCCGCAGGGGGAGCGGCTGGCGCTCCGGCCGGACTTCACCATTCCGGTCTGTCTTGCGCATCTCCGCGACGGCGCCGGCCCGCGCCGCTACGCCTATGAGGGACTGGTCTTCCGCCGCCACGATTCCGGCGCGCCGGAGCGCCCGGAGGCGGGCTACGAGGACATCGGGCGCGCCGACCGTGTGCAGGCCGACGCGGAGGCGCTGGCGCTCGCCCTCGGCGCCGCGGCGGCGGTCACGGCTGCCCCGCTTTCGGTACGCCTCGGCGACATCGGCGTGTTCGATGCGCTGCTTCGCAGCTTGGGCCTGCCGGGCCGCTGGCGCCGCCGGCTCCGCCGCTCATTCGGGCTGCCGGCCGTGATGACCGCGAATCTCGACCGGCTCGCCGGGCCGCGCGGCGGAGAAGATGTGCGGCTCGATCCGGAGATGCGCCCCGCCGCCGATGCGCACGACCGCGGGCGGCTGATCACGCTGCTCGCCGGGCGGCTCGCCGCGCACGGGCACATGGAAGGCGCCGGCCGTTCGACGGAGGAGATCGCCGACCGCTTCCTCGACCAGCGCGCGCTCGCCGAGGCGCGGATCGAAATTGGCGCGCTGAAGGCGTTGCGGGCGTTCCTTGAGCTTCAGGCCGATCTCCGGCAGGCGGAGGAACGGCTCGGCGATTTCTGCGGCGCGCATGGCGTCGAGCTCGGCGATGCGCTGCGGCAGTTCTCCGCGCGCGCCGTTGCCATCGAAGCGCTCGCCCCCTCCGCATCCGTGCGGTTCGAGGCGGGGTTCGGCCGTCCCCTCGACTATTATACCGGCCTCGTCTTCGAGGTGCGCGCCGCCGGGAAGTCCGCACCGCTCGCCGGCGGCGGGCGTTACGACCGGCTGATGGAGATGCTCGGCGCCGCGCGCCCGATTCCCGCCGTCGGCTTCACCATGCGCCTCGACCTGGCGGAAGGGGAGCGCCGCCGATGAACGGGACCGCGGTCCTTGCGCTCCCCTCGAAGGGTCGCCTCAAGGACGAGTCGGAAGCGCTTCTGGCGCGCGCCGGTCATCCCGTGCTGCAGAACGCCGGCCGCCAGTATCGGGGCCGCCTCACCGGCATCGGCGACGTCGAGGTGGCTTTCCTGTCCGCTTCGGAGATCGCGCGCGAGCTTGCGGCGGGCACGGCGCATCTCGGCATCACCGGCGAGGATCTGGTGCGCGAGACGGTCGCCGACGCGGAGCGACGGATTGCGCTTCTTGCGCCGCTCGGCTTCGGCCGGGCGGATGTGGTGGTGGCGGTCCCGGAACTGTGGATCGACGTCTGGACGATGGAGGACCTCGACGACGTGGCCGCCGGCTTTCGCGCCCGGCACGGCCGGCGGCTTCGGATCGCGACAAAGTACTGGAATCTGACGCAGCGCTTTTTCGCCGCGCACGGGATCGCACTCTACCGGGTGGTGGAAAGCCTCGGCGCGACGGAGGGCGCGCCGGCCGCCGGAACGGCGGACATCATCGTCGACATCACGACGAC
The DNA here is from genome assembly GCA_036396875.1 of Propylenella sp. Taxonomy (GTDB): domain Bacteria; phylum Pseudomonadota; class Alphaproteobacteria; order Rhizobiales; family Afifellaceae; genus DASWJZ01. Next base: position 6,771 of record DASWJZ010000202.1, on the reverse strand, counting down.
GGGCTCGACGCTTGCCGCCAATCATCTGAAGGTGCTGGAGGACGGCGTGATCCTGCGGTCCGAGGCGCAGCTCGCGCTGTCGCTCGCGGCGCCATGGAGCGAGGCGGAGCGGAGCGCCGTCCTGCCGCTCATCGAGGGCCTCCAGCGGATCGGCCTTCCGCTTAAGCTTGACCGGGCTCCGCCGCTCGCGCTGTAAAGCTTCGACAACTTTCTCGACCGCCGGCAAAGAAATCGAACCTTCAGGCAAAAGTTCAGAGAGCGTAAAGGCTGCAGCATAGGATGCCGGAACGCTGCTCTCGGCCGCCGATTGTCTTCCCGGAGGTTGGGCTGCTTCGAGCCCGACAAAGAATCCGGGAGATGCGGCGGACATCGCGGCGCTCAAGCTCAACTGCGAGGACATCCTCGCCAATCCGTCGGGTTTCAGCGAGACGGCTGTCGCGGTCTGCCTGATCGCCTCCGGACGCTGATCCGACGTGCATCCCAGAAAAGAAAAACGGGGCCCCAAGGGGCCCCGTTCGCTTGATCAGGTCGTCGGACCTTAGAAGTCCATGCCGCCCATGCCGCCGCCCGGCATCGGCGGATGCGCCGATTCCTTCTTCGGCACCTCGGCGACCATGGCCTCCGTCATGACGAGCAGCCCCGCCACGGAAGCGGCATCCTGCAGCGCCGTACGAACCACCTTGGTCGGATCGATGATTCCGGCCTGGACGAGGTCCTTGTACTCCTCGGTCTGGGCGTCGAAGCCGAAGGTCGGCGACTTGTTCTCGTAGACCTTGCCGACGACGATCGAGCTGTCCACGCCCGAGTTCTGCGCGATCTGGCGGATCGGCGACTCAAGCGCCTTCAGCACGATCTTGATGCCCGCCTGCACGTCCGGATTCTCCGAGGTGATCTTTTCAACCGCCTTCTTGGCGCGCAGCAGCGCAACGCCGCCGCCCGGCACGATGCCTTCCTCGACCGCCGCGCGGGTGGCGTTCAGCGCGTCGTCGACGCGGTCCTTCTTCTCCTTCACCTCCATCTCGGTCGCACCGCCGACGCGGATGACCGCCACGCCGCCGGCGAGCTTCGCCAGCCGCTCCTGCAGCTTCTCGCGGTCGTAGTCGGAGGTCGTCTCCTCGATCTGCGCCTTGATCTGGTTGACGCGGCCCTCGATCTCCTTCTTGTCGCCGGCGCCGTCGACGATGGTGGTCTCCTCCTTGGAGATGGTCACCTTCTTGGCGCGGCCGAGCATGTCGAGCGTCACGTTCTCGAGCTTGATGCCGAGGTCTTCGGAGATGACCTGGCCGCCGGTCAGCGTGGCGATGTCCTGCAGCATCGCCTTGCGGCGGTCGCCGAAGCCGGGGGCCTTGACGGCCGCCACCTTCAGGCCGCCGCGGAGCTTGTTCACCACCAGCGTGGCGAGCGCCTCGCCCTCGACGTCCTCGGCGATGATCAGCAGCGGACGCGCCGACTGCACCACCGCCTCCAGCACCGGCAGCATCGCCTGCAGGTTGGAGAGCTTCTTCTCGAAGAGGAGGATGTATGGATCCTCCAGCTCGGCGATCATCTTCTCCGCATTGGTGATGAAATACGGCGAGATGTAGCCGCGGTCGAACTGCATGCCCTCGACCACTTCCAGCTCGGTCTCCAGCGACTTCGCCTCCTCGACCGTGATCACCCCCTCGTTGCCGACCTTCTGCATCGCTTCGGCGATCATGTCGCCGACGGCCTTGTCGCCGTTGGCGGAGATGGTGCCGACCGAGGCGACCTCGGCGGAGGTGTTGATCTTCTTCGACTGCTTCGCCAGGTCCTTCACGACCGCCGCCACGGCCTGGTCGATGCCGCGCCTCAGGTCCATCGGGTTCATGCCGGCGGCGACCGACTTGGCGCCCTCCTTCACGATCGCATGGGCGAGCACGGTTGCCGTCGTGGTGCCGTCGCCGGCGACGTCGTTGGTCTTCGAGGCGACCTCGCGGACCATCTGGGCGCCCATGTTCTCGAACTTGTCCTCAAGCTCGATTTCCTTGGCGACGGTCACGCCGTCCTTGGTGACGCGGGGCGCGCCGAAGGACTTCTCCAGCACGACGTTGCGGCCCTTCGGTCCGAGCGTGATGCGGACAGCATTGGCCAGGGTCTCGATGCCGCGCAGCATCTTCTCGCGCGCATCGGCGGAAAAACGTACGTCTTTCGCTGCCATATTCCTACCTCTTGATCAGGATGTTCGTTCTGAGCCGGCTCAGGCTGCTTTCTTCCTCGCGGCGCCGGTCGGCTCGATGATGCCCATGATGTCGGACTCCTTCATGATCAGGAGCTCTTCGCCATCGAGCTTCACCTCGGTGCCGGACCATTTGCCGAACAGGATGCGGTCACCCGCCTTGACGTCGAGCGGCTGCACCTTGCCGGTCTCGTCGCGGGCGCCGGGGCCGACGGCGATGACCTCGCCTTCCTGCGGCTTCTCCTTGGCGGTGTCCGGAATGATGATGCCGCCCTTGGTCTTCTCCTCGGATTCAAGGCGGCGGACGACGACGCGGTCGTGAAGTGGACGGAAATGCATGTTTCCCTCTGTCCCAGAATGAAGGGCGTGCTGCCCCTGTGATGGAATGCCGTTAGTTAGCACTCTCTTGAGGCGAGTGCTAACAGGCCCGGTGGAGATAAGAAAGGGCCGAGCGGCTGTCAATGCCCCGGCCGCAGAATTGACAGCCGTGGCGGTCGCAGCGAGGCGCACGGCCCGATTGCCGGCCGCGCACAGGACGGCTCGCGCCGCCCTTGCTGCTGCGGCTGGCGGCCTATTGCTGCGGCTGGGCGGCGCCCGCGGCCGACGGGAGGGCGACCGAGAAGGGCACTTCGAAGGTCCCGGACTTCGAGGAGTTCTGGTCGCGGACGGTCAGCACCGCCTTGTACTCGCCGGGTCTGAGATAGGGCACGCCGAAGGCGAGCGTCAGGCTGAACTCCCGCTTGCCGGGCATCCCCGGCGTAGCGAGCGAGAAGAGGTCCTTCGATTCGCCGAGCACCTGACCGCTCATGTTCTCGATGGCGAGGTCGGCCTTGAACGCAATCGTGTCTTCGGCGCCGGGCGTGCCGTAGCCGAAGCCGACCGGCTCGACATAGATCACCATCCTGTCGTCGGGACGGTACGTCGTGTCCGCGCGTTCCTGATAGATTCCGTAGCCCTCCGACGAATCGACCACCAGCACCTTGCGGAATTGAAGCGGGCTGGCGCTCCAGATCGCCTCAATGGCTGCATCGAGCGCTTCGAGCGCCTCGATCGTCTTGCCCTCCGCCTGCAGGGACTCGGCCCGCTCGGCGGCGTCGACGACCGGGCCGGCGCAAGCCAGCGACGGTGCGGACAAGACGACAAGCGCCGACAGACATGCAGCCGCGAATTTCATGACGCCCCTCCCAACCAACCTTTTTGACGTTTGACGGTCAATCCCGCGTCATCGTGGCCAGAAGCGGCGTCGGGCGCAAGCCCGTCCGCGTCCCGCCGGGTGAAACGGGATCGAAAAGAGGCGTCGGCGCAACGGCTTCCGGGTGGCCGGCCTTCTCAGGACTCCGCCGGGCCGACGGTGACGACGGACAGCGGGCTGCTCCAGAGCCGCTTGGCGACGCGCCGCACGTCTTCGAGGGTGACGGCGCGGACGAGATCGTTCCGCCGCTCGAGATAGTCGATGCCAAGCCCGTCCATGAGGAAGTTGAGCAGATTGCGCGCGATCCGCTGCGAGGAATCGAAGCGCAGGGCGAAATTGCCGACCAGATAGTCCTTGGCCGAGGCGAGTTCGGCCTCCGTCGGGCCCTCCTCCCCATAGCGGCGGATTTCATCCTGCATGATCCGGATCGCCGCGCCCGCATTCGCCGCGTCGACGGAGGTCGCAGCGACGAAAGCGCCGCCATGGTCGTAGGGCAGGAGGCTGCTCCCGACCGAATAAGCGAGGCCGCGCTCCTCGCGCACCGCCTTGTAAAGCCGCGACGAAAAGGTGCCGCCGCCGAGAATCTGGTCGGCGACATAGGCGGCGATGAAGTCCGGGTCGTCGCGCTTCAGGCCGGGTCCGCCGAGCCGGATCGTCGTTTGCGGCACGCTGAGCACCGCATGCCGGGTTTCTCCGACCGCGGGCTCCACGTCGGGGACGGGGGCGAGGTCCGCAGTTTCCGGCAGCGCCCCGAATATCGTATCGAGGGCCGCCCCCGCCGCTGCGGCGTCGATGGCCCCGACGATGACGACATAGAGGTTGTCGCGCGCCAGGGTGCGGGCATGAAACGCCCTCAGATCCTCCGCCGTGACCGAGGCGACGCCCTTGAGCGACCCGTCGGTGCGCCGGCCGTAGGGATGGTCGCCGAAGAGCGTCTCCGCCCAGAGGCGGGCCGCGATCTCGTTCGGCTCGGATTCCGCCTGCCTCAGCCCGGCTAGAATCTGGCCGCGGATGCGCTCGACCGGCTCCGGATCGAAAAGCGGCTGGGTCACCGCAAGGCGGAAGAGATCGAACGCCTCGTCGGCGTTGGTCCGCAGGGTGCGGAGGCTGCCGTAGAACGCGTCCGAGCCGACGTCGAAGTTGAGGCTGATGCTAAGGTCCTCGAGCTTCGCCTGAAAGGCGCGGGAATCGAGGTCGCCCGCCCCCTCGTCGAGCAGCCCCGACATCAGGTTGGCGAGGCCGTCCTTGCCCGCCGGATCCTGCGCGCTGCCGCCGCGGAAGCCGGCATTCATCGTTACGATGGGAACGGTGTAATCCTCCACCAGCCATGCCTTGAGGCCGGACGGGCTTGCGATCTCCTGGACGTTGGCTGCCCGCGCGGGCGGCGTGACGAGGGCAACGGTCATGGCGGCTCCGATGAGGGCGGCGTAAGCGCAGAGGCGAGAGGCAAGGCTCATCAGCTGCGTCTCTCCACCGCCGGTTCGAGATAGCCCGTCGCGGATGCTTCGGCGCGAAGATACTTCCGCGCGACGGCCTGCACGTCTGCCGCGGTCACCGCGTTGATCCGCGCCGGCCAGTCCTGGACGTCCTTGAGGCTGCGGCCGACGGTCAGCGCCTGGCCGACGAGATTTGCCAGCATTCTCTGATTGTCGAGCGAATAGACGGCTTGCGCGATGGATGAGCGCTTCGCCCGCTCCACTTCCTCCACGGTGACGCCGCCGTCCTTGAGGTCGGCGATCGCCGCTTCCATGTCCGACTCCAGCGCCCGCAGGTCCGTTCCGGGCTTCGGCAGCCCGTAGATGATGAAGCGCGCATCGTCGAGGGTGCTTGGATGATAGCTGGCGCCGGCGTGCGTCGCCGTGCCGCCGCCGCGCACCAGCCGATCGTAAAAGCGGCTGACCGAGCCGCCGCCCAGAATCTCCGAAAGGAGGGTGAGGGCCTCCGCCTCTCCCGGCTGGGCGGTGTTCGCCGACGGCACGACATAGGCTCTGAGGAGCTGCGGCTCCCTGACCTTCTCGTCGGCCACGGTCACGGCGCGTGCGCCGACTGCCGAGGGCTCGACCGGGCGCGGCGCGCGCACCGCGTCGGGGCGGGCGGGAATCGTCCCATAGGTAGCGTCCGCGAGCCGGCGCACCTCGTCGGGGGTTACGTCGCCTGCGACCACCAGGATCGCGTTGTTGGGGGTGTAGTGGCGCCGGTAAAAATCAAGCGCCGCCTCCCGGTCGAGCGCGCGAATCTCGTGGTTCCAGCCGATGATCGGCCGCCCGTAGGGATGGTTGAAGTAGAGAATCCGCATCAGCGCTTCGTTCAGCACGGCGTCCGGATTCCGCTCGACCCGGTCGCGGCGCTCGTTCAGCACCACGTCGCGCTCGGTATCCACAACCGCGTCGGTCAGCACCAGATTGGTCATCCGGTCGGCCTCGAAAGCCATCATCTCGGCGAGGTTGTCCCTCGCAACACGCTGGAAGTAGGCGGTGTAGTCGGCTGACGTGAAAGCGTTCTCGTCGCCGCCGATCGCCGCCACCCGATTGCGGAACTCCTCGCCCGGATGCGTTTTGGTGCCCTTGAACATCAGGTGCTCGAGGAAATGCGCGATCCCCGATTGCCCGGTGGTTTCGTCCGCCGCCCCGACCCGATACCAGACCATGTGGGTGACGACCGGCGCGCGGTGATCGGGGATGACTACGACATGCATGCCGTTGTCGAGCGTGAACTCGATCGCATTCGGCGCCATCTGCGGGATTTCCGCCGCCGCTGCGGGCGCCCGGGTCTCAGCGAAGGCGGGGACTGAAGACATCGAAACTCCAAGCACAAGAGCCAGTCGAATGAGACTCGTCATCGGGCGGCGCCCTCCGGCATAGATACCATGCGGCAATATAGGCCGGCAGCGAAGAGACACGAGTGAACTTTCCTTCATGATCCCACGCCAGACCGCTTGCAGTTGAAGTGGGCGGGCAGGCAGGGCCCCTGATGTCTCAGACGCTAAGCTCTCCCTGCGTCTTCTTCGCCTCGCGCTTCGCCTTCTTGAAGACGGTGGAATCGATGATCGGCAATCGCGGGTGCTCGGTGCCGGCGAGAAGGCCTTCGACGCTGAGTACTTGAATACGTGGAAAGCGAGCCGTGCCGGTTCCCATGTCGATCTCGGCGAAACCGGCAGACGCCGCCTCGGTCAACGCTTGGCGCGAGGGCGAGCGCAGCGCGACGAGGAGACCGCAAAGCGCCCTTTCGCGTTCGATCACCGATTTCAGTTTGTGGACGACATCAACGCCGACCGTCTCGCCGCCTTTCACCTCGATGATCGCCTTGTCCGTCTTCGTCCTGCCGGTGCGCAAATAGACGATCCCGTCGATGCCGGTGTCGGCCCCCTTTTGGCCACCCTTCCAAG
>DASWJZ010000201.1:0-7503 GCA_036396875.1 Propylenella sp. | reverse complement strand
TGCATTTTTCCCGACAGCACGGTGCGATAGCCGAGCCGGCGGAGATGATGCGCGAAGGTCGGGACGGAGGAGGCGAACTCCGCCGCATTGTCGTAGACGCCGGTGCGCGAGGGGAGCTGGCCCGACATGAAGGCGGCGCGCGACGGCGCGCAGAGCGGGCTTGCGCAGTAGTTCGCGTTGAAGCGGACCGACCGCTCTGCGAGCCGCGACAGAACCGGCGCATGGAGGAATGGCGCCGGCCCGTCCGGGAAAAGCGTTCCGGCCAGCTGGTCGACCATGACGATCAGAAAATTCGGCTGCACGTGATCAAGCCTCCTTCGGTAGTCCCGTCACCGCCGCAACGACGCCGCCCAACCTCCCCCTCGAGGGAGGTCGAAGGCTGGCGAGCGCGGCGAGACAGACTTCGGGAGGGGGGGTCCTGATCCAATAAAAGGACCCCCCCTCCCGAAATTTCCTGCGCCTGCGGCTTGGAGATTTCGACCTCCCCTCGAAGGGGGAGGTTACGATGGCGCGCATTTCCCGCCAAACCGGCTAATGCCCGGCGGCAGCCATTTTGCGCGTCTTCAGCACCTTATCCAGCCAGCCGATCTCCATCTCCGGCACGGAGGAGAGGAGGAGATCGGTATAGTCGTCGAAGGGCGGCGACAGCACCGCGTTCTTCGGCCCGAACCTGACCAGCCTGCCGCGATACATGACGGCGATCGAATCGGCGATGGCGCGCACGGTCGCGATGTCGTGGGTGATGAAGAGATAGGAGACGCGGGTTTCCGCCTGCAGCTTCATCAGGAGTTTTAGAATCCCGTCCGCCACCAGCGGGTCGAGCGCCGAGGTCGGCTCGTCGCAGATGATGAGTTTCGGGTTCGCCGCCAGCGCCCGGGCGATGCAGACGCGCTGCTTCTGCCCGCCCGAAAGCTCCGCCGGATAGCGGTCGATCAGGTCGCGGTTGATCTCGATCTGGTCGAGCAGCTCCTCGACCCGCCGCGTCTTCGCGGCGCCGCGGATGCCGAAATAGAAGGTGAGCGGCCGCCCGATGATCTGCCGCACGGTCTGGCGCGGATTCATCGCCACGTCCGCCATCTGGTAGATCATCTGCAGCGAGCGGAGTTCTTCGCGGCTGCGGTCCTTAAGCGCCGGCGCAAGCACCTTGCCGTCGAAGGTCACGCTGCCCCTCGATTGCGGCAGCAGCCCGGTGACGACGCGCGCCAGCGTCGACTTGCCGGAGCCGGATTCGCCCACCACCGCGAGCGTCTGCGCCGGCGGAACGTGCAGCGTCACGTCGAACAGTATCTGCAGCTTGCCGTAGGAGGCGTCGACATGCTCGATCCTGAGCAGCGCCGCCGACTGGTCGGGCGCCTCTCCCTTGAAGGTCTTGCGGATGGAAACGAGCCGGCTGGTGTAGTCCTCCCGCGGCGCCTCGATGATCTGCTGGACCGGGCCGTATTCGACCGTCTTGCCGTAGCGCAGGACCATGATGTCGTCGGCGACCTGGGCGACCACCGCGAGGTCATGGGTGATGTAGAGCGCCGCCGTGCCGGTTTCGTCGATGGCGCGCTTGATCGCGGCGAGCACGTCGATCTGCGTCGTCACGTCGAGCGCCGTGGTCGGCTCGTCGAAGACGATGAGATCGGGTTTCGGGCAGAGCGCCATCGCCGTCATTGCCCGCTGCAGCTGTCCGCCCGAGACCTGATGCGGAAAGCGCTCGCCGAACGTCTCCGGGGTGGGCAGACCGAGCACGCGGAAAAGCTCGCGGGCGCGCAGGCCTGCGTCGCGGCGGCTCATCAGCCCGTGCCGCACCGCCGCCTCCACCACCTGGTCGCCGATCCGCCGGGCCGGATTGAAGGCCGCCGCCGCCGATTGCGCGACATAGGAGACGCGGTCGCCGCGGATGCCGCGGATGTCCGCCTTGCCGAGCTTCAGGATATCGGCACCGCCGAGCAGCACTTCGCCGCCGACGATGCGGCAACCGCCGCGACCGTAGGCGAGCGCCGCCAGGCCGATGGTCGATTTTCCAGCGCCCGATTCGCCGATCAGGCCGAGCACGCGGCCTTTCTCGAGCGTGAAGGATACGCCATCGACGATCGTGACCTCGCGCGGGGGCTCGCCCGGAGGATGCACCGTCGCCTCGATCTTCAGGTCGCGGACGTCGAGGAGCAGCTCAGACATCGCCGCGGCCCCCTTTCAGGCTGGCGGTCCGGTTCAGCACCCAGTCGACGACGAGGTTGACGCAGATCGCCAGCGTGGCGATCGCTGTCCCCGGAATGAGCGCTGCGGAGATGCCGAATACGATCCCGTCCTTGTTCTCCTTCACCATGCTCCCCCAGTCGGCCACCGGCGGCTGCACCCCGAGGCCGAGAAAAGAGAGCGCGGAAAGAAAGAGGACGGCGAAGGCGAAGCGCAGGCCGAACTCGGCGAGGAGCGGCGAAAGGGCGTTGGGCAGGATCTCCTTGAACATGATCCAGCCCCAACCCTCGCCTCTCAGCCGCGCAGCCTCGACGAAATCCATGACCGCGATGTCGACCGCCACGGCGCGGCCGATGCGGAAGACGCGGGTAGAATCGAGCACCGCCATTACCAGGATGAGGACGTAGAGGTCGGTCGGCAGCACCGAGAGCACCACCAGCGCGAAGATGAGGGTCGGGATCGCCATCAACAGGTCGACCGAGCGGGACAGGAGCTGGTCCACCCAGCCGCGCAGGATGGCGGCGAGGAATGCGAAAACGACGCCGATCGCGAAGGCGATCAGCGTCGCCGCGGTAGCGACAAAGATGGTTATCTGCGCCCCCCAGATGAGCCGGGAAAGAAGGTCGCGGCCGATATTGTCGGTGCCGAGCGGGAACTGCCAGGACGGCGGCTCCCACACCCTTCCTACGACTTCGAACACAGGATAGGGGGCGACCCAGGGCGCGAAGAGCGCGAGGAAGAGATAGAGCCCGACCCCGAAGAGCCCGACGATCGCCGAGATGGGCATGCGGCGGAACATGCCTAGCGCGGGTGCCTCAGCCGCGGATTGGCAAGCACGGCGGCGAGGTCGGCAATGATGTTGAGGATGATATAGACGGAGGCGAAGACGAGGCCGCAGGCCTGCACCACTGGAACGTCCCGCTTCGACACGTGGTCCACCATGTACTGGCCCATGCCGGGATAGACGAAGATCACCTCCACCACGACGACGCCGACGACGAGGTAGGCGAGGTTGAGCGCCACCACGTTGACGATCGGCGCCAGCGCGTTCGGCAGCGCGTGCCGCCAGATGATGCGCGACGGCGAGATTCCTTTCAGCTCCGCCGTCTCGATATAGGCGGAGGACAGAACGTTGAGGACGGCGGCCCGGGTCATCCGCATCATGTGTCCGACCACGACGAGGACGAGCGTCAGCGTCGGCAGCGCGATCGCGTAAAGCTGCTCGCCGAAGCTCATCGTGTCGCGAATCGTCGCCGTGCTCGGAAACCAGCGCAGCTTCACGGCGAAGAGCAGAATCAGCAGGTAGCCGGCGAAGAACTCCGGCAGCGACACGGCCGAGAGGGTCACAATCGAGATGAAGCGGTCGAAGAACGTATTGCGATAGCGCACCGCCAGCACGCCAAGCACGATGGCGAGCGGAACGGCTATTGCCGCCGCCGCCGCGGCGAGGAACAGCGTGTTTCCGAGCCGCTTGCCGATATTGGTCGCAATGTCCTGGCGGTTGGTATAGCTGACGCCGAAATCGCCCTGCACCGCGCCGCCGAGCCATTCGAAGTAGCGGACGGCGGCCGGCTTATCGAGGCCGAGCTGCGCGCGGATGTTGGCGATCGCCTCCGGCGTCGCCTGCTGGCCGAGCATGGCGGTCGCGACATCGCCGGGAAGGATCTGGGTGCCGGCGAAGATCAGGACGGAGACCGCCCACAGGAGCAAAATGCCCAGCGCGATGCGCTGGGCAATCATCTTCGGAAGCGGGCCTCCCATCCGCAGGCGAGGCAAGTGGCGGACGACGCCTTCGCTTTCCAGGCTCGCGGGCGGGAGGGTAACCACCGGCCCGCTTTCTAGGAGGCGAGCCAGACCCGGATGGGCGCGCTGAGGTTCGACATCTCCGCGTTGGGATCCGGGATCCAGCCCATGACCTGGTCGCTGCGCGCGTCGATGAAGTCGTTGAACATGGGCAGGATGAGGCCGCCCTCGTCGCGCACGATCAATGCCATCTCCCGATAGATCTCCGCCCGCCTGATCTGATCGAGCTCGCCGCGGGCCTGCAGGAGAAGCGCGTCGAAATCGTCGCGGAAGAAGCGCGTGTCGTTCCAGTCCGCGTCGGAATGGTAGGCCGTGGAATACATGCCGTCCTGCGTCGGCCGGCCGCCCCAATAGGAGGCGCAGAAAGGCTGCTTGTTCCAGACCTGGTCCCAGTAGCCGTCGCCCGGCTCCCGCTGCACGTCGATCTGGATACCGGCTGCCCCCGCCTGCTGCTGGAAGAGCACCGCCGCGTCGACCGCGCCGGGGAAAGCGACGTCCGAGGTCCTGAGCAGGATCGGCCCGGAATGGCCAGATTTCTGATAGTAGCTCTTCGCCTCCTCCGGATCGTAGACACGCTGCTCGATGTCGGCGGGGAAATACGGATACGATTTCGAGATGGGGAAATCGTTGCCGACCGTGGCGTAGCCCTGCAGCACCTGCCGGACCATCGCCTCGCGGTCGATGGCGAGCTTCAGCGCCATCCGGAGATCGTTGTTGTCGAAGGGCGGCGTATTGCAGTGCATGATGAAGACGTAGTGCCCCTTCGACGGCACCCGCTCGATGACGACGCCGGGCGATTCTTTCAGCAGGCCGACGGTCTTCGGCTCGACCCGGTTGACGATGTGGACCTGACCCGACTGCAGCGCCGAGAGGCGTGCGGTCGTGTCGTTCATCACCAGCACCTCGATCGTATCGACGAAGCCGACATCGTCGCGCCAGTGGTCCGCGTATTTCGTCGAAGCATGGCGGACGCCCGGCTCGTCGGTCTCGATTTTGTAGGGGCCCGTGCCTATGCCGGCGGCCGGATTGTCGACGCCGCCGTTCGGCTGGATGACGAGGTGATAGTCGCTGAGGAGGAGCGGCAGGTCAGCGTCCGCGTTCTTCAGCGTTACGACGACATTGTCGCCGTCCGCCTTGATGTCCTCGATGCCTTCCATGACGCCCTTTGCGCCGGACTCCGTATTCGGATCGGAGTGCCGTCTGAGGGTCGCCACGACGTCGTCGGGCGTCAGCTCCTTGCCGTCGTGGAACGTCACCCCCTTGCGGATCTTGAAGCTCCACTGCTTCACGTCGTCGGAGGCCCCCCAGGATTCCGCCAGCATCGGCTGCGGCGACGCGTCCTCCGGCCCGGCGTAGACGAGCGTCTCGCCCCACGTCTTTCCAAAAACCTGCGGCACCTGGCTGAGCCACGACCCCGGGTCGAGGCTGTTGGTCGACTCGCCGCCAACGAGGCCGACGACGAGATCGCCGCCCTTCTGCGGCCCCTGCGCCAAAACGGTGGATGTCAGGAGTTTCGACGCGACCGGCAGCGTCATTCCGAGAGCGGCGGCGCGGCCCAGAAAATTGCGGCGGCTGATACGCCCGCGCGCGGCTTCACGCGCCAGAAAGTCGAGCTCCTGTGACATTAACCCCTCCACCGTTCGAGAAATCGCGCTGATGCCCGGACGATTTCTTCAGTTGCCCCGGGCGGAGAGGCTATCGCCGCACCGTCAGACCATCAATAGCGTTTGCGACCTGCGGCGGCGTCACCAGGCCAAGCGCGCCGCTACGGCGGCGAAATCAGGTCAAAAACAATGACGTTGCGCAGCGCATTCCCCCGGCGCGCGGAGTCGATCGCCTCATTGATCCTTTCGAGCGGATATCGGCCGGTGATCAGTTCGTCGAGCTTCAGGCGGCCCTGCCGGTAGGCTTCGACCAGGCGCGGGAGATCGACCGCAAGCCGCGCCGAGCCCATGCGGCTGCCAATGATGCGCTGGCTGCGGTAGGCGAGATTCACCGGCTCGTAGGTCGACATGACGCCGCTGGGCGGCATTCCGACCACGACCAGCGCCCCGCCGTCGGCCAGAAGCGAGAGCCCCTGCTCGAGCGCCGCCGTGCTTCCGACCGACACGAAGACATAGTCGGCGCCGCGCCCGCCGGTGATGCCCCGCACCGCATCGGCCGTATCACCCGCGGCCGCGTCCACCACATGCGACGCGCCGAATCCCCGTGCGGCTTCCAGCTTGGCGGCAGCGATGTCGATGGCGATGACCGGGTACGCCCCCGAAATGGCGGCGCCCTGCAGACAGTTCAGGCCGACCCCGCCGGTTCCGATCACGGCGACGCTTGCGCCGAACGGAACCTGCGCCGTGTTCACCACCGCCCCGAATCCGGTCAGCACGCCGCAGGAGAGGAGCGAGGCAACGTCGAAGCCGATCGCATCCGGCAGCTTCACGACCTGCGACTGCTCGACCAGCACCGCCTCCGCAAAGGCGCCGGTCTTCATTGCCTGCGCGATCGGCTCGCCGCCGGCGCCGGTGATCGGCGAAGCGGCGTCGAGCGGGAACGCCGCCTCGCAGAGATGCGGCCGCCCGCTCATGCAATAGTGGCAGCGCCCGCAGGAGCGAAGCAGCGTGACCGCCACGTGGTCGCCCGGCGCAAGCCCCGTCACCTGTGGCCCGACCGCCCGCACGATGCCGGCCCCCTCGTGGCCGTAGACGGCCGGCAGCCTGCCGCCCCAGGCGCCTTCCATGTAGTGGATGTCGCTGTGGCAGATGGCGCAGGCGGCGACCTGAACCTCGATCTCGCTTCCGGCCGGCGGCCGGAGCGACACTTCCTCGATCACGAGCGGCGCGCCGAATGCGCGGCAGACGGCAGCCTTCATTGCAGCCCCCGCTCGACACGTTGCAGGAAGATCATCCGCCGGATCATGCTCCGTCCTGTCGGCACTCTTGTGGGGACCCCCCTTCAGGCGTCAAGGGCGTTCACCGCCCTCCGGGCGGGCAAGGCCCCGGCGTGCAAGCACGCGGATGCGGCTCAGAAACTCGCCGCGGTCGACGTAGCAGCCGCCCTACCGAACCTAGCCTACCTGCCTTTCCAGACCGGATCGCGCTTTTCGGCGAAGGCGCGGGCCCCCTCCTTCTGGTCCTCGCTGCCGTAGAGAATGTCGACCGTCGTGAACTGCCGCCGCGCGATCCGGTTCATCACGGTCTGGAAATCCTCTGCCTCGGCGGCGCGGGCGACTTCCCTGATCGCCGCGAAAACGAGCGGCGGGCCGGATTCAAGCTCTCCGGCGATCTCCCGCGCACGGTCGAGCAGCCGGTCCGCCGGAACCACCTCCTTGAGCAGCCCCCAGCGCAGCGCTTCCTCCGCATCCATCCAACGCCCGGTGAGCAGAAGGTCCATCGCCACATGATGCGGAATCCGTTTCGGCAATTTCACCGTGGCGGCGTCGGCGAGCGTGCCGGCACGGATTTCCGGCAGGGCGAAGCGCGCGTGCTCGGCGGCAAGGATCAGGTCGGCCGAGAGCGCCAGCTCGAA
>DASWJZ010000200.1:0-19791 GCA_036396875.1 Propylenella sp. | reverse complement strand
GGACAGCAACTCGCCGAGCACGCGTCGGGCGGACGCCTTGTTCTGCGCCCTTTCCAATCCAAACAGAAGTTCGCCGTAGGTGATGACCGACAGCACCGCTTCACCCGGTCGCAGCGCCCCAAATCTCTCAACAAGGTGAGGCGGTCGCGCCCGCCGGATGAAGATGACGATGTTCGTGTCCAGCAGGTAGCGCGCGAGACTCACAGGCCCTCGCGCTCCTGCGGCGGCGTATCCTCCGGTTCTGCGAACATCTCTTCCGGGAGCTGCATGATCAGCTCAATGGCGCGCTCCATGCCCCGCGGCTTCTCGCGCAGTACGATCTCGTCGCCGCGGCGAAAAATCTCAACCTCGTCGACGGAAAGCCGGAACTCCTTCGGCAAGCGGACCGCCTGGCTGTTTCCGGATCGGAAGACGCGAGCCTTTGTCATGCGTCAGCCATTACGTATATACAGCGTGGTATATACATGAATCCCTGAGCCGTTGCAAGGAAAGGCTGCTTACAGCGACGGTCGCGCGGGCGGCAGCCCGGCCGCCCTCAGAGCGGGCGCAGGCCCGCCTCGATCTGCGCCCGCTTGGGCTCGAGGAACGGCGGCAGGGCAAGCCGTTCGCCCAGCGATTCCAGCGGCTCGTCGGCGGCGAAGCCCGGCCCGTCCGAAGCGATCTCGAACAGAATGCCGTTCGGCTCGCGGAAATAGAGGCTCCTGAAGTAGAAGCGGTCGACCTTGCCGCTGTTGGGGATGCGCAGCTCCTGCAGGCGCTTCGCCCAGGCGTCGTAGTCGGCGTCCGGGGTGCGGAAGGCGACGTGATGGACGCCGCCCCGCCCCTGCCGGGCTGGCGGCAGGTCGGGCTCGACCGCGACATGAAGCTCCGCTGCCGGCCCGCCCTCCCCCATCTCATAGACATGCACGGTCTCCCCGGCATTCTCGGGATGCGGGTAGGCGCGCGCCGGCCGCATGTTCATCACCTCGGTCAGCACGCGGGCGGTTGGGCCAAGTTCGGGCACGCTCAGCCTGATCGGCCCGAGGCCGCGGATCTGACGCTCGGGCGGAACCTCACTCCTCTTCCACGGATGCGCGGCGCCGGCGCCGCCGTCGTCAACGAGGCTGAGGCGCTGGCCTTCCGGGTCCTCGAAATCGAGCGTGGCGCGGCCGTCGCGCGCCGCCACCTCGCCGACGCTCGCACCCCTCCGGACCAAGAGCTCTCGCCACCAATCGAGCGTGTCCGCGCCGGCAACGCGGAGCGCCGTCCGGGAAATGGAATGCGTGCCACGACGCTCCGGCGCCGCGGGCCAGTCGAAGAAGGTAATGTCGGTACCCGGCGAGCCGCGCCCATCGGCGTAGAAGAGATGATAGGCGCTCACATCGTCCTGGTTCACGGTCTTCTTCACCAGCCGCATGCCCAGCGTTCCTTCGTAGAAGGCGCGGTTGCCAGGCGCGTCGGCGGAAATCGCGGTGAGATGATGGATTCCGGTAAGCTGCATCAGGTCCTGTCCCGGGGTTGCGCGGCGATAAGCGTGGCGGCCGCAAGTCTTCCGCTGCGAGAAGTAGATATTTGGGGGCGGGATTTCACCCCCGGGGGCCGCCGGCTGAGGCTGACGGACCGTTCACGGGAAGGCGGATGCAACGCCGCTGCAGATTGCATCGCGATGCGTTTCGCATTGCAACACGGGGGGCGGAGTGATTTGCTCCGCCTCCGCGGAGAGGAACGATGGACGCCAAAACGCCGGCGGCCGAGTCAAGCTTCGAAACGCTCGCCGCCGTGCTCGACCAGCGCACGGCGACGATCGGCATCTGCGGCATGGGCTATGTCGGGCTGCCGCTCGCCATGGCGGTCTGGAACGCAGGGTATCGCGTCCTCGCCTTCGACACCGACCCGGAAAAGATCGGGCACCTCGCCGCCGGTCGGTCCTATCTGAAGCATCTTGCGCCGGAGACGCTTGCGGCGATGGCGGCGGACCAGCGCTTCCTGCCGACCGGCGATCTCGGTCGGTTCAGGGAGTGTGATGCGATCGCCATCTGCGTGCCGACGCCACTCGGCCCGCATCACGAGCCGGACCTCAGCTATGTTGCGGGAACTGCCGAGGCGATCGCGGACACGCTGCGGCCCGGGCAGCTCGTCATCCTGGAATCGACCACCTATCCCGGGACCACGTCGGAGGTGGTCACCACCATCCTTTCGTCGAGCGGCCTGCGGCCGGGCTCCGACTTTTTCGTCGCCTATTCGCCGGAGCGCGAGGACCCCGGCAACCGGAGCTTTTCCACCCGCCAGGTCCCGAAAGTCGTCGGCGGCAGCGGGCCCGAGGCGCTCGATCTCGCCTGCCGCTTCTACGGCAGCTTCGTGGATCGCGTCGTACCCGTCTCTTCGGCGGATGTGGCGGAGGCCGTCAAGCTCACGGAGAACGTCTTCCGGGCCGTCAACATCGCGCTTGTCAACGAATTGAAGGTCGTCTTCGAGGCGATGGGAATCGACATCTGGGAAGTGATCGAAGCCGCCAAGACGAAGCCCTTCGGCTACATGCCGTTCTATCCCGGCCCGGGTCTCGGCGGCCACTGCATCCCCATCGACCCCTTCTATCTGACCTGGCGGGCGCGCGAGTTCGGCGTCCGCACCCGCTTCATCGAGCTGGCCGGCGAGATCAATGCGCGCATGCCCTTCTATGTCGTCGAACGCGCAGCGAGGGCGCTGGACGAGGCGAGCGGCAAGGGCCTCAGCAGAGCCGCGGTCCTGCTTATCGGCGTCGCCTACAAGCCGGACGTCGACGATATCCGCGAGAGCCCGGCGCTCGAAATACTGGAGCAACTGGAAGCGCGTGGCGCCACCGTCGACTATTACGACCCGTGGGTGCCGGCGATCCCGAAAACGCGCGAGCACGGCCGCCTTGAAGGCCGCCGCTCGATCGCACTTTCCCCCGCGGCGATTTCGCAGTACGACGTTGTCGTGATCGTGACCGACCACAGCGAAGTGGACTACCGGATGGTCGCCGAGGCCGCCAAACTTGTCATTGATACGAGAAATGCTTTGGGTAGACTGGGCATTGCAAGCGGGCGGATCAAGAAGGCGTAGCTCCGGGGGACACGTTGGGTCGAATACCAGCGCGCTTGCGCTCACTCCTCTCGCGCCTCCGTCCGGACAACTCCTCGGATGTTGAGGCGCGCCTGCTTGCCATCGACGAACGCATGACGGCCGTGCAGCGCGACGCCGCCGAAGGCCGGCAGGCGATGGAGGCGAAATTCGCCAAGGTGGAAGCCGACAATCTGGCGCTGAAGTCGCTGATCCGGGCGCGCGACGACCGTGGCCAGGAGAAGCTGAAGGCCGGCCTGTCGTCGATCGTGAACCTCCTGACCATCCTGCCGGATCTCAGGATCAACGGCGTGGTCCCGCCCTTCCCGCACCAGGGCTTCGAGATCACGGGCGAAGAGGCGGCATTCCTCTTCCACTTGATCCGCCGCCACCGGCCGAAGCTCATCCTCGAACTCGGGAGCGGCAGCTCCACCTTCCTCTTTGCCGCCGCGGTGCGCGCCAATGGCAGCGGACGCGTCGTCTCCGTCGAGCACGATGCCGGCCACGCGGAACGCACGGCGCAGCTCCTGCGGCAGGCGGGCCTCGCCGAATGGGTGCAGCCGGTCGCCGCACCGCTCGTCGAGCGGACGATCGGCAGCCGTACCTTCCACTGGTACGACCTCGACCCGTTCCTCAGGACGCTCACCGGCAAGATCGACTTCCTCTTCGTCGACGGGCCGCCCGGCAAGATGCAGTCGCTGAGCCGCTATCCGGCGCTTCCGGTCATTGCGCCGCACCTCAGCGAGCAGGCTCTCGTCTTCGTAGACGACGGCGGCCGCGAGGACGAGACGCGCATGATCGCCCTGTGGCGGGAGCTTGACGAACTGGCGTTCACATCGGAGTCGCTCGGCTTCCTGCCGCGGGCGCCGGTTCTCCTCACCACCACCGCGCGCGCCGGCAGGATCGCCGAGTTCCCGCTTGCGCGCGAGGAGCCTTCCGACGCCGAAGACGAGGCCGAAGCCTTCGGCCTCGGACGGCGCAGCGGCACATCCTGAGGCGCCCGCGCCCTTCGCCCGCCGTCGCCAGTCAAAAGGAAGCGACGATGCTCATCGGCAAAGCCGGCCCCGCCAGGAGCGCCCTCTGCCGCGCCGAACCGGACCGGATCGAGATCCGCAGCCGCGACCTCTGCCGAGACCTGATGGGCCGCCTGACGTTCACGGAATTCTTCTTCTTCCTGCTCACCGGCCGCGATGCTACCCAGCAGCAGCGGTTCTTCCTTGACCTCCTGCTCATCGCCATCGCCGAGCACGGCCTGACGCCGACCGCCCAGGCAGCGCGCATGACCTACGCCGCGGCCCCCGACTCGCTGCAGGGCGCGGTGGCGGCTGGTATTCTGGGCTGCGGCCCGGTGGTGCTCGGAACCGCCGAAGCCTGCGGCGCGCTGCTTGCGCGAGCACGCAGCCGCGTCGATGCCGGCGAGCATATCGGCGCGGCGGTCGAGGCGCTGACCGATGAGGTGCGGCGGGCGGGCGGAAGAATGCCCGGCTTCGGCCATCCGCTGCACCGTCCGCTCGATCCGCGCGCCGAGCGAATCCTGGTGCTTGCCGCGGAACGCGGCGTCGCCGCCCGGCATGTCGAACTTGCCCTTCGGTTCCGCGAGGCAGTGCACAAGGCGTGGGACCGCGCCTTGCCGATGAACGTCTCCATGCCGATCGCCGCCGTGCTGCTCGACCTCGATTTCCCGGCCGACATGCTGCGGGCCATTCCCATCCTTGCGCGCACAGGCGGGCTGCTTGCACATCTTGCCGAAGAGCAGCACCGGCCGATCGGCTTCCTGATGGCGTCGCACGGCGAAGAGGCGATCGCTTATGACGGCGGCGGCGAGGTCGCGTGATCCTCGACCCTGAGACCGAGGCCCGGACCTGGGAAGAGCAGCGCGCGGCCGACGATCCGCTCTATCGCCGGCAGATCGGCTACCTCCTTGCGCATTCCCGTTTCTATCGGGAAAAACTTGCGGCGACCGGCCTTGCGACTGCCGACGCGATCGGCGGCCTCGATGCGATCGAAGCGCTGCCTTTCACCGAGAAGGACGAGTTGCGCGCGGCGCGGTCCGAAGCCGAGCCGATCGGTCCGCATCTCGCCGCCGACATCCGCGACGTGGTCCGCATCTTCTCCACCAGCGGCACCACCGGGACACCGAGCTACATCCCGCTGACGGCGGCCGACCTCGCGCAATGGATCCGCATCTCGTCGCGGAGCTATGCGGCGTCGGGGCTGGCGGCCGGGACGCGACTCATCTCCACCTACAATGCCGGCCCCTTCGTCGCCGGGGTCGGGCTCGACGCCTTCGCGGCGCTCCGCCTCTGCCACATCCCGATCGGATCGGGGAACACGGAGCGGCTGATGACGGCGCTGCGGCAATTGAAGGCCGAGGCTCTCGCGCTCACCCCCTCCTATGCCCTCCATCTCGCCGAATGGGCGCTCGAGCGCGGTGTCGACCTTCGCGCCACTTCGGTCGCCCGCCTGGCCGTGGCCGGCGAGCCGGGCGGCGGCGAGGCTGCGCTCCGGACGCAGCTTCAGGAGGCGTGGGGAGCCAAGGTCACCGAGGCGATGGGGATAGGCGACGTGGCGGCCACGCTCTGGGGCGAATGCGAAGCGCAGGGCGGCATGCATTTCAGCGGCCGCGGCTTCGTGCATGTCGAGCTGGTCGATCTGGACACGGGCGATGCGATTGCAATGGACGACGGCGCGGAGGGCGAGCTTGTCTACACGCATCTCAAGCGCGAGGCGGCGCCGCTCCTGCGCTTCCGCAGCCGCGATCACGTCCGCGTTTCGGCCGGCGCCTGCGCCTGCGGGCGGACGTCGCCGCGCATTCGCTGCATCGGCCGCACCGACGACATGCTGATCGTGCGCGGGGTCAACGTCTTCCCCTCGGCGATCCGCGAGATCGTGGCGACATTCGCGCCGGCCGCCGGCGGGCATATCTCAGTTCGGCCGCGAAATCCGGGCCCGCGGCAGGACCCGCCGCTCATGGTTCTGGTTGAGCGCGGCGCAGAGAACGCCGAGGCCGGGCTCGCCGAGGCCATCCGCACGCGCATCCGCGAGGCGCTGATGGTGACGACGGAGATCGTGCCCGTGCCGTTCGGCGCGCTGCCGCGCAGCGACTATAAATCGAAGCTGGTCGACTGGTCCGAGGCGGCTCCTAAACCGTCTCGAACGTCTGCTCCTTGAGGTAGTCGCGAAAGCCCCACAGCGCCTCGTTGCACTTCTCCCAGCTCTTCGTCTTCGCCATCCGCCGCAGCCATGCATCGACGTTCGGGTAGGTCTTGAACTCGGTGCGGATCGGATCGCCGCAGGTCAGGAGCGCCGCGCCGAAATAGTCGGCGATGGTGATGTCGTCGCCCGTCACATATTTGTTGCCCTTGCCGAGTATGTGGTCGTTCAGCACCTGGAGCCACTGCTTGGTCTTCTCCTTGCCCCACGCCACCGTGCCCTTCTGGACCTCATCGGTTGGCCGCTTGTGATGCGGGAACACCTGCGGATAAACGACGCCATAGGCGTAGTCGTGGTAGAAATGGGTGTTGAACCAGTCCATTACCTCGTTGACCCGGGCTCGCTTCTTCAGATCCTTCGGGTAGGTCGGCAAGTCGTACTTGTCCGCCAAATATTTGAGGATCGCCGAGCTTTCGCCGAGGATGAAACCGTCGTCATCAAGAGTGGGCACCTGGCGGTTCGGATTGATCGAGACGTAGGGTTCCTGATGATGCGCGCCCGTCATCAAGTCGACCACTTCCTCCTCGACCGGAAGGTTGTTGTCGGCGATGAACATGCGGACGGGCCTGCTGGTGTTGGATACCGGATGCATATAGAGCTTCAAGGCTGACCTCCCTTTCCATGCCGTGCGGGATTCCTTCCCGGTTCGGCGGACGATGACAACTATCTCCGAAAGATGCGGCTCACGTCGCGGCCGGCTCCCGCCGGCGGCGAGACGTCGACGCCTCTCGCGCCACATAGGGGTCCTTCGGCGCCCGGTCCTCCGAAAGGCTCGGGCGCCGGGCGCGCGTCAGGACTTCGATCGCATCGGCGAGATGCACTTCGGCGATGTTCGGGTCGCCGCGTTCCACCCGCAAGCGGTGCGCTTCCATCAGCACATCCACGTGCGTCGCGCCGGCCGGCGGCTCGAACCGGTAGGAGGCGAGTTCGATCAGCAGGCCTAGCGGATCGCGGAAATAGATCGAATCCATGAAGCCGCGGTCCTTCACGCCACTGTGAGAGATGCCGCGCTCGTCGAGGCGCGCCACGGCCTGCAGAAAGGTCGCGCGGGAGACGGAGAATGCAATGTGGTGGACGCTCCCCTGGTCGCGCTCGGTCGGCGACGCGTCCGGGGCGCGCGTGTCGTCCGTGAAGATGGTGATCAGCCGCCCGTCGCCCGGGTCGAAATAGAGGTGGCTTTCGGAGGCGGCGTCGAGGTTCGGCTGCTCGAAGACGAAGGGCATGCCGAGCACGCCCTCCCAGAAATCGATCGACGTACGCCGGTCGACGCCGACCAGCGTGATGTGGTGCACGCCCTGGGATTGCAGCTTCTGCATCGGAGACCTCCGCGGCGGTCTCGGCGCCGGAGCGCCGGTCAAGGCCATTCTAGCTGAAGCCGTCAGTCCCGCGCAGCCCCCCAGTGACGCAGCGCTCCGAACTCGGACCGCTGCCTAGCGATGGGCGGCCGCCGCCACCGCGAAGCCGTGCTTGCCATTGACGCATTCTCTATTGCAGGCCATCGCGCGATCAGGGCAAGGACGAGCGGAGGGCTGCTGAAATCGCGACACGGCGAGCGCTTGGGAGGCGCCGGGCCTTCAGGGTAGATTGAGCCGGATCAAAGAATCGCGAAGGCGTGGCGTGTATGGCTGCGCCGCATGAGCAAGGATTGCGAATCATGGCCACTCTGCCCGCGGAATTCCGCCTCATACGCCTCGAGCTTGCCCGCGAGCCCGGACACCCGGAAGGAAGCCGGCGCACCGGGTACGAGCTGGTGGCGCCGCTTGGCGCGGATCAACGGCTGTCGGCAGAGCTGTGGCGGAAGCACCGGGACAGCTGCCGCGTCCGCCGCTTCCACGAGGGCGAGGTCGATCAGGCCGGCCGCCTGGCCCGCCGACCCGGCGGCGAGTGGTATTTCGACTACGATCCCGACACCAGCCGCGACGACGAGGCTGGCCACCGGCTGGGAGACGAGCGGTTCGTGATCGGCGAGTACGTCTCGATTGCTGACGAGGACGGCCATATGCACACCTACCGCGTGGTCTCGGTGCAACCGGCCTGAGCCGCCCCTTCGACGGCCCCTTCGCCGGATCGCCTCCCTCTTCGATGCTTACTTTGCCGGTCTCCGCCAGGCGAGCTTGAACAGCTCCATGACGAGGAGCATTGACAGCGCGATCGGGATCAGAGTCAGCCACAGCCCGATCGAGATCGGCTGCATGTCCAGCACCGTGCTGAGACCGGGAATGAAGGCGGCGCCGACGTGCACGGCCTGAGCGCCCGCAACCGATGCGATCACGGGCCAATTGTTCGAGAACGGGACGCGAAACGCCGAGCGCGTCTCGGAGCGGCAGTTGAAGACATGCACGTTCTCGAACGCCACCATGAGGAAAAGCAGGGCGTTCCGCGCTTCGAACTCGCTCCATCCGTTCGTCATCGCCCACGCGTAGAATGCAAAGCCGAGCATCCCCATCGCCAGCCCCGAAACCGCGCTCTCCGAGATCATCAGCCGGTCAAAGATCGGTTCGTTCACCGGCCTCGGCGGACGCGCCAACAGGCCCGGCTCGCGCTTCTCGAAGGCGAGGGCCACGTCCTGGCCGCCATTCGTCACAAGGTTCAGCCAGAGAAGCTGCACGGCGGTCAGCGGAAGCGGATATCCGGTCGCCAGCGCCAGCATGAAGATGACCACCTCGGCCGCCCCGGTGCTGACAAGCAGATAGATGACCTTCCGGATGTTGGCATAGGCCGCCCGCCCCTCCTGGATGCCGGCGACCACCGAGGCGAAGTTGTCGTCGGTGAGCACCAGGTCGGCGGCGTCGCGCGCAACGTCGGTTCCGCCGCGCCCCATGGCGACGCCGAGATCCGCCTGTCGCAGGGCCGGCGCATCGTTCACGCCGTCACCCGTCACAGCCACGATGTGGCCGCCGGCCTTCAAAGCCCGCACGATGTCGACCTTCTGCGCCGGCTCGACGCGGGCGAACACACGTGCCGCGGCCAGCCGAGCGTTACGCTCCTCCGGGGTGCCGGCAAGCGCGACGATATCCCGCCCGGTGGTCACGTCGCTCATCGTCTCGGCCAGGCCGAGTTCGCGCGCGATGGCAAGCGCTGTGATCGGATGGTCGCCGGTCACCATCCGTACCGAAACGCCGGCACGCCGGCATGCCGCCACCGCATCGCGCACTTCCGGCCGCAGCGGATCGATGAATCCGACGAGCGCCAAGAGCCGCATCTCCCGCAGCTCCTCCTCGATATCATGTGAGGCGAACGGCCGGTCAGGCGGTACCTCCTTCGCGGCGATTGCGAGCACGCGCAGACCGTCCGTTGCCATCTGCTCCGCCGCCAGCCGCGCCTTCTCATCGCCATTGGCGCAAAGCGGCAGCAGCACCTCCGGCGCTCCCTTGGCGTGCAGCTGCGGCCCCTGCGGATCACGGTTCAGCGTCGCCGCGAAGCGCCTCTCCGCCGCAAAGGGAATTTCACCGATCCGGGGCGCCTCCTCGCGCAGAAAGACAGGCGCGAGGCGGGCCTTCATGGCGAGGACAAGCAACGCGATATCCACCGTGTCGCCGCTGCGGCCGGGTTCGCCGAGCGCGGGATCGAAGGACGCGTCATTGCAGAGCGCGCCGGAGCGCGCCGCGGCGGCGATGGCCTTCTCGATCCCCTCCGGCATTCCGCCTTCATGGCGCGAAAAACCGCCGCGCGGGTCAAATCCCTCGCCGCCCACTTCGACGAAACCTGCTTCCGGCAGCCAAAGCCGCTTCGCCGTCAGCTCGTTGGCCGTCAGGGTGCCGGTCTTGTCGCTCGCCACGACCGTGCAGGACCCGAGTCCCTCGACGGCCGGAAGGTGCCGGACGATGACGTTGCGGCGCGCCATGCGCCGCGTGGCGATCGAAAGCGCCACCGTCACCGCCACCGGCAAGCCCTCGGGAATCGCGGCCACGGCAAGAGCGACGGCGACAAAGAATGTCTCGCGGAAGGAGGCGCCCCCTGCGATCTGCATCGCGATAAGGACCGCGATGATTGCGACGACGACGATGCCCAGATTGCGGCTGAAACGCTCCAATCGCTGCGTCAGCGGCGGCGGCTCCGCCGGGGCGGCGAGCGCCTTCGCGATCCGGCCAATCTCCGTCTCGCTGCCGGTGGCGACAACGACACCTTCCACGCGGCCGGTCTGGACGGTGGTGCCGGCATGCAGCAGGGTCGAACGGTCGCCGACCGGTAAGTCGGGCGCAAGCGCCTGGTGCGCGACCTTCTCGACCGGGAACGATTCGCCCGTCAGCGCCGACTCGTCGGCGCGCGCGTCGAATGCCCGGACAAGGCGAAGGTCGGCGGGAACCCGGTCGCCCGCCTCCAGAAGAACCATGTCGCCCGGCACGAGCTCGCTGCCGTCCGCAAGTCTCACCGCACCGTCGCGCAGCACCCGGCTCTTCGCCCGGATGGAACTGCGGAGCGCCAATGTATTTATCTCGGCCCGCCATTCCTGCGTTCCGCCGATTGCGGAATTCAGAACAAGCACAAGCCCGATGAAGCCGGCATCCGCATGTTCGCCAAGGAGCAGCGCGGCCAGCGCCGCTGCGAGCAGCAGATAGATAAGCGGGCTCTTGAGCTGTCCGAGGAAGACGCCAACGATCGACCGCCGCGGCGGCTCGGGGAGGGAGTTCGGTCCGTACGTCTTGAGGCGCGCTTTCGCCTCCGCGCTGCTAAGGCCGGCAGGCGTTGTGTCGAGGCGCTTCGCTACCTCCGCGGCGGATAGTGCGTGCCACGGCGCACGCTCTCTATCGGCATCGGGCATCTGGTCAGTTGGAAAGCAGCAGCGGAAACGGGATGTCGCGCAGCATGGATCGCGAAACGCCGCCCAGGATCTGCTCGCGGAATCGCGAATGGCCGTAGCAGCCCATGACGCCGAGGTCTGCGCCGAAGTCGAGCGCCTGCACTTTCAGCTCTTCCTTCACGCTCCCACGCGTCGCGCGGAAGGTCTGAGTCTCCACCTTGACGCCGTGACGCGAGAGAGTGGCCGCGATATCGTCGCCGGGAGTGAACTGGCGCACCGGGTCGTCGAGGAACCCCTGCACGGACACGAGCCGCACCGCAACCGCTTTCAAAAGCAGCGGCAGGGCATCGAAGACGGCGCGGGCGGCCTCCCGGCCCCCGTCCCAGGCGACGAGCACGCGCATCCCGAGCGTTTTGACCGACCAGCTGGCAGGCAATGCGATCACGGGACGACCACTTGCAAACACAACCTCCTCCAGTTGGTGGCGGCCGATCGACGCGTCGTCCGGAAGCTGCGGACAGAGGATGAGATCGGCCGCACGAGCAGCCGCGCCCGCATGCGACGAAACGATGTTGTCGACCGCCTTTTCCGCCCGCCATGCGTAGGCGACGCCCGCCTTCCCGCAGGCTTCGGAGAAAGCGGCCTCGGCCGCCTTTCGCTCCTCATCCGCGGCAGCGATCTGCGCCTCTATGAACGAGGCCAGCGCGATATCGGTGCCGAGCCCATAGGTAACGACGATCGGCGCGACGTGAATGCCGATCAGCTTGGCCTTGTCGGCGAGCGGTAATGCCTGGAACGCCGAAACGGCGGCTTCGGCCGCCGGGGCGGCGGGGATGATTGCGGATACCGTTCGGATGCCGGACATCGGTGTCTGCCTTCCCGGATGCCGCTATGCGGCCAGGGTATCGTTCAGCCGGTCGAGCGTCGTCTGGTTGCGGAGCACGATCCTCCGCGACGCCGGCATCGCGATGACGCCGTCGCGCTCAAGCTGGGTGAGCGTGCGGGACACGGTCTCGATCGTCAGGCCGAGGTAATCGGCGATGTCCTGGCGTGGCATCGGCAGCTCGACGGCACCCTGCTTCGACAGGCGGCGCGCCATCTCCAGAAGGAACGTGGCAATCCGCTCCTGCGCGTTCTTGCGCCCAAGCACCAGCATGTGCTCCTGCGCCTGTTGCAGGTGCGTCATCGTCTCGGTCCAAAGCTCGGCCACCATGCCGCTATTGCGCCGCGCCGCAATGATGAACGCGCTCCTCTTCACGATCAGGATGCTGGAATCGGCGATCGCCTCGGCGGCGAAACGATGAACTTCGCCAGGCTCCATCCCGAAGACATCGCCCGGCAGGTAGAAGGCGCCGATCTGGCGGCGGCCGTCGCTCATCAGCTTGCAGATGCGCACCGCGCCGCTGAGAACCTTGTAGAGGTAGTCGGCAGGCTCCTCCTCGCCGAAAATCTCGGCGTTCCGCTCGAAGTTCATGCGCGCGCCCATCAAACCGAGCAGCTCGCTTGTCGGCGCCTCCGCGCGGTCACCCGTCACCGTCCCGAGTCCAGCGACTTCCCTCGCCGTCTCCGCCACTCGCCAGTTCAACATGACAGACCCTCCGGTTTGCGTGCTCACCTCGATAGAGGCAGGCGCGGCGGCCGCAAATTCGGGTATTCTCCCTAGGTAGGATTACGGAGGCACAGGATGGTCGCTGGCTGACGCCGTTTAACGCTCAAGGAAACGGGAGACCGTCCGAACCTCCCCGAGTATCCCGCGCGGCCGGATCAACAGGACCGCGGAGAGCGAGACGCCGATCGCAACGATCTGGAGGGCGGCGCCGCGCGCCTGCATCCCGGTTGGCAGGATCGCGGCAAGCAAGGCACCGGAAAGCGTCCAAAAGCCCCAGACGACGACAGCGCCCAGGATCGCGCCGCGGTTGTTGCCGGAGCCGCCGATGATGAGCATAGCCCAAACCTGGAACGTCAGGGCCGAAAGGTAGTTCTCCGGCGCGATGAAGCCGATGAAATGGCCCTGCATCGCGCCTGCGAGTCCGAGGATCGCGCTGCCGAGCACAAAGGCTTGCAGGCGATAGGCGAAAGGATTTTTGCCCAGTCCGATCGCCGCCGCCTCGTCTTCGCGAATTCCCCTGAGCACGCGGCCCCACGGACTGCGTATCAGTCGCTCAAGCGCCCAGTACATGGAAAGCGTGACGGCCGCGACCAGCGCGAGACTGGCAAGGTTGAACGACAGCGCGTCCTCCTGCAGCGATGCAAAGGGGCGGGGAATGAATCCGATGCCGAAGGGGCCGCCCGTCAGCCCCTGGAGGTTGAGCGCCAGAAGCTGGATGCAGACCGCCACGCCGAATGTCGCGATCGCAAGGTAGTCGGACCGCAGACGCAGCGTCACCGCGCCGATCAGTGCCGCCGCAACGCCGGACGCGGCCATCGCCCCCAGCCATCCGACAGCGATGGGCATCTCGAAGCCGCCGAACCGCGCGTCGGTCGCTGGCGTCGTCAGGAGCGCCGACGCATAGGCGCCGATCGCCGCGAAGCCCGCGACGCCGACATTGAAGAGCCCCGTCTGTCCCCATTGCAGGTTGAGGCCGAGGCAGAGTACGCCGTAGATCAACGCGGTCGCCAGGAAGAACGCCGCATAGCCCAGAAGATCGAGCATCAATCGCGCGTCCCGAACAGGCCGGTCGGTCTGACCAGCAGCACCGCGATGAGGATCAGGAAGGCGATCGCGGCGCGGAACTCGGCGCCGATGAACTGCACCGCCCCGGCCTGCGCGACACCGACGATCAGTCCCCCGAGAACGGCGCCGGGCACGCTTCCGATGCCGCCGAGGATCGCTGCGGAGAACAGCGGCAACAGAAGATCGAAGCCCATATGCGGCCTGACCTGCACCGTGATGCCGGCCATGATGCCCGCCGCGCAGGCAAGGCCGCCGCCGATCAGCCATGTCACGCGGACGACGCGGCCGACATCGATGCCTACGATTTCGGCGAGCGGGGGGTTTTCCGACACCGCGCGCATGGCGCGGCCGATCCCCGTGCGCGTCATGACGAGGTGCATCAGCGTGACGAGCACCGCGGTGAGAGCGAGCATCGCCATCTGGTCGGGTGTCGCGCGGATGCCGAAGCCGAGCGGAATGGCGAATTGGATCGCGCGGCTGAAATAGGTGGGCTGCGAGCTGAAGGCGAATTCGAGCAGGCTTCTAAGAGCCATAGCCGCTCCGAAGCTCGCGATCACCAGCGTGATCGCGGTGCCGTGCCGCCGCAAGCGCTTGAAGAGCAGCGCATCGAGCGCGACCGCCAGCAGCCCGGTCAGAGCCATGGCGATCACGCCCGCCAGCAGCACCCGCCAGCCGAAGGAGAAGGGACCGAGCGGGACGTCCCGCCCGGCGAGGAAGCCGATCGCGCCGGTGACCGCGAGCGTCGCGTAAGCGCCCCAGGCGATGAACTCGCCGTGCGCGAAATTGGCAAACCGGAGGATGGAATAGGTGAGGGTGACGCCGATCGCGCCGAGTCCGATCATGCTGCCGATCAGCAGGCCATCGGCGAGGACCTGCAGGTTCATGGACGAATCTCCGCTCCGGGCGGCGGCTCGCCGACGCCGAGATAGAGACGGGCCATCGAAGGATCGCGCAACAAATCCCCGGCGCGTCCTTCATACCGGTTCTCTCCCTCGACCAGAACATAGGCGCGGTCGCTGACGGCGAGAGCGGCTCGCGCATTCTGCTCGACCAGCAGGATCGTCGTTCCCGCGGCGCAGATATCGTTGATCTTCGCGAAGACAAGTTCGACCAGACGCGGCGACAGGCCGGCCGACGCCTCGTCCAGCATCAGCACGCTTGGGTCCACCATCAGGGCGCGGGCGATCGCCAGCATCTGCCGCTGTCCTCCCGATAGGCGACCGGCGCGGAGCCGATGTTGACGGGCAAGATCGGGGAAGAGCTCGTGCATCGCATCGATGCGCCGCCGCCGCTCGCGCTTCGGGAGCACGGTTGCGGCGATCTGCAGGTTCTCCTCCACGGTCATTGCCGCAAACACGTTCTCCGTTTGCGGCACGTAGGCGATGCCGCTCCGCACCATCTCGTGCGGCTTGCGGCGTGTGATGTCCTCACCGGCCAGGACGACGCGTCCGGAAAATTTCGGGACGACGCCGGCGATCGCCTTCACCAGCGTCGACTTGCCGGCGCCGTTCGGGCCGAGGATTGCGACGGTTTCTCCGCGCCATACGCGGACGCTTGCGCCGCGCACCACCGGCACTCCGGGCTCGTAACCGGCGAATACGCCTTCGACGATGAGAATCGGATCGGCAGTCATGCGAGCGCGCCGCCGAGAAATACCTCGATGACGCGCGGATCGCGCCTGACCTCCCCCGGCGTCCCCTCGCACATGATGCGTCCGCTCGCCATCACGAGCACGCGCCCGCAAAGCCGCGAGACAAGGTCCATGTTGTGCTCGATGATGAGGAAGGTGACGCCGCGCCGGTTGATCTCCGCGATTTTCTTGACGATCACCTCGAGCAGGGTCGGATTGACGCCGGCCGCGGGTTCGTCGAGCAGGATGATCTCGGGATCCGCCATGAGAAGGCGCGCCAGCTCCAGGAGCTTGCGCTGCCCGCCCGAGAGGACGCGCGCCGGTTCGCGGGCGAGCCTGCCGAGCGTGACGAGATCGATCAGCGACATCGCCTTTTCGACGTTGCGGCGCTCTTCATCGGCGACCCGGCCCGGCATGAGCCAATTTGGCAGCATGCGCTCGCCGCTCTGTCGCTGGGCGGCAAGAAGCACGTTCTCCAGCACCGTCATCGCCGCGAACGGACGCGGAATCTGGAACGTGCGGCCGAGCCCGAGCCGGATGCGCGCGTACGCCGGCGCCGTCTCGATCGGCTCGCCATTCAGGACGATCCGGCCGCTGCTCGGCCTCAGGCTGCCGGCGATCAGGTTGAACATCGTGGTTTTCCCGGCGCCGTTCGGGCCGATCAGTCCGACGATCTCGCCGCGCTGAACCGAGGCGGAGACCGCATCGACGGCGATCATGCCGCCGAAGGATTTCGAGACCGAGCGAACTTCAAGCATCTCGCGTTGCTTTGGGCCGCCGAGCCCGCTCGGCGCGCCGGTGTGAATTGCGGCGGGACTTGTTATCATACGGCTTGATCGGGACACCACATTTCCCCGGTTCCGGAGCCTGAGGGCAAGCATGACCAGCTCGGAGGACGACAGTTTCTTGCTCTACGACCTCAAGGTTGAGGTCGTGGCGCCGCCGGGGGCCAAGATCCATTGTGGCGCCAGAGCCGGCGACTATTTCGAGCTGAAGGGCGAGATGCTCTTCCTTCCGCCGGGGCAGGGCTTTTCGATCTATTCGCTGGCAGCCCTCCTGCCGCTTCTGCCGGCCAAGCAGCGGCCGACGCATCCGAACGACTGGATGTCGACGGACGACGAGGTGGCTTGTCCCGATCCGAACTGCCCGACGCGCTTTCATATCACGCGGACCGGCGAGCGCCGGTTCTCGCACGCCGCTGCCACTGCCGTTCCATTGCCGAAGGAGCGGCCGACCTGATGCCGGTCGAGCGCTTTTCCCTGCGGCCGGGCTACGAGATCTCGCGCGTGATTCTCGGCGGCTGGCAGCTGGCCGCCGGTCATGGGAAGACCGATCGCGGCGAGGCGGCGCGCAATCTTGCCGCCTATTGCGAGGCCGGAATCTGCACCTTCGACTGCGCCGACATCTATACCGGCGTCGAGGAGCTGATCGGCGATTTTCGCGCCGCGTATCTGCGGCGCCACGGAGAGGAGGCGCTCCGGCGGGTCAAGGTTCATACGAAATTCGTGCCCGACCTCGATGTTCTTCCCTTCCTCGACCGGTCGCATGTTCGCGCCATCATCGACCGCTCGCTCAGGCGGCTCCGGTGCGAGCGGCTCGACCTCGTGCAGTTCCACTGGTGGGACTACGATGTGCCGGGCTGCATCGAGGCGGGACTGTGGCTCGAAGAGCTTCGCGCCGAGGGCAAGATCGAGTTCGTCGGCGGAACGAACTTCGATACGCCGCACATGGAGGCGCTCGTCGCCGCGGGAGTGCCACTCGCCAGCATGCAGGTGCAGTATTCGCTGCTCGACGCCAGACCCGAGAACGGCCTCGTCGACGCCTGCCGGAGACACGCCGTCCAACTTCTCTGCTACGGAACGGTGGCGGGCGGCTTCCTGAGCGACCGCTGGCTTGGCCGGCCGGAGCCGCGGCCGCCCTTCGAAAACCGGTCGCTCACCAAGTACAAGCTGATCATCGATGATTTCGGCGGGTGGGATCTGTTCCAGGCGCTGCTTCGGACGCTTCGGCAGGTCGCGGAGCGGCACGGCACCGACATCGCCACCGTCGCCAGCCGCTTTGTGCTTGACCGCCCGATGGTGGCGGGGGTGATCGTCGGCGCCCGCAACCGGTCGCATCTCGCCGCCAATATCGGAATCTCGGACTGTGCGCTGACCGATGCCGATCAGGCCGAGATCGACGCCGTGCTGAGGGAGCGCAATGGCCCGTATGGCGATACGTTCGCGCTTGAGCGGGACCGGACCGGCCGGCACGGCGCGATCATGAAGTACAATTTGAGCCGGCAGGTGGCATGAGCGCCGAATCTTTGACGGCAGAACTGGCGTGGCAGGAGGTCGTTGCGCTGCATGAATTCTTCGAGGCGTGGCTCCGCGCAGATGGAGGGGCGACGGACTTCGCGGTCTGCGAGCGGGCGCTGGCGCCGGACTTTCGCATGGTCGCGCCGGATGGAGAGGGGCAGAACCGCGAGAAGGTGATCGGGCGCCTCAGGCGGGCGCGGGGAACCTTTTCGAGCGACTTCCGCATTACGGTGCTCGATCCAAGCGCAATCTGGACGAGCGACGGCGCCGTCTTGCTGGAATATACCGAGCAACAGTATCGTGACGGCCGGTCGAACCGCAGGCGGTCAACCGCGCTCTTTCTCGTCAATCCGTCGGCGCCGCGCCGGGTGGAATGGCGCCATCTGCAGGAAACGTGGATGGGGACCGCCGAGGAAGCGAACACCAGGGGTCCGGTACGGACCGGGGAGGGATTCTAATGAGCAAGCGTAGATTGGCGATGACGGCCGCGGCCGCCCTGATGACAATGGCCGGCGGCGCCGGCGCGCAGGATTGCGAGATCACCGTCGGGCTCGTGATGGAGCTGACGGGGCCCGCCGGCGCCTACGGGCAGGCGGGAGCAAAATCGGTCGAGATGGCCTTTCGCGACCTGAACGACGCGGGCGGCGTGAACGGCTGCAAGCTGGTGACCGACACGCGCGACTCGCAGAGCCAGGGGAACGTCGCCGTCGACGCCGCGACCCAGCTCGTGCAGGTGGCGAAGGTGCCGGCGATCATCGGCGGCATCATCTCGTCGGTCTCGATCCCGATCCTCACGTCGGTCACCGGTCCGGCCGGAATCGTGCAGGTGTCGCCGGCCTCCTCGTCGCCGACGCTGACGGCGCTCGGTCGCGACGGCAAGACCAACGGTGTTTTCTTCCGCACGATCACGTCGGATGCGCTGCAGGGGACAGCCGCTGCGAAATATGCGCTCGACCAGGGGCTGAACAAGCTCTCCATCATCCATGTCAACAACGACTTCGGCGTCAACATGGTCGCCGAATTCCGCAAGGCCTATGAGGCGCTCGGCGGCGCGGTCGTGTCGGTCACGCCCTACAACGAGAATCAGGCGAGCTACCAGGCGGAGGTGACCGCCGCGTTGCAAGGATCGCCGGACGCGCTCTATCTCGTAAGCTATCCGGTCGACGGAGCGACAATCGCGCGGCAATGGATCTCGCAGGGCGGGCCGCAGAAGTTCCTTCTGAACGACGGCATGAACAGCACCGACTTCATCGAGAACGTCGGGGCGGAATACCTGAACGACGCATTCGGCACCTCCTCCGGGACCAATCCGACCGCGTCGACCGAATACTTCAACGCCAATTACCAGGCGTTCTCGGATCTCGATCCAAGCAATCCGGCAGCGGACCGCTCCTATGACGCGGGGGCGATCGTCGGTCTCGCCATCGCGCAGGCGGGCTCGGCGGAACCTGCCGCCATCAAGGCCGCGATACGCATGGTGCTCGACCCGAACGGGACGGTGGTACACGCCGGCAAGGACGAGTTCGCGAAGGCGCTGCAGCTCATCAAGGACGGCAAGCCGATCAAGTACGAAGGCGTCATCGGCCCGATCCAGTTCGACGAATACGGCGACATCACAGGGCCGTTCCGGCTCTGGCGCATTCAAAACGGAGAGGTGACGACGGTCGGCGAGATGTCCACTGCGGATGTCGATGCGATCAAGGCCAAGATCGCGCAATAGCCCCGCGCCCGCCCGGGATCGTGGAGGCGCCGCCGGCCAGGGCGGCGCCTTCATTCGCTTGACCAAACGCCAGCAGACCATGCCGCCTTCCGCACCCGAGCGCATCGAACTCGCCCCCGGCCTTGAGATCAGCCGCATCGTCACCGGCTTGTGGCAGGTGGCCGACATGGAGCGCGGCGGACGCGCGCTCGACCTCGATGCCGCGGCGGCCGATTTGGCGCGCTACGCGGAAGCCGGTTTCGATACGTTCGACATGGCCGACCACTACGGCAGCGCCGAGGACATAGCCGGCCGCTTCAACGCCCTTGTCGCCGCCGGGAAGGTGGCGCTGCTGAACCGAGGCGGCGCGGTCGCTCTCACCAAGTGGTGCCCAACGCCCGGCGCGATGACAAAAGATGTCGTGCGGGCGGCGGTCGGTCGGAGTCTCGCGCGGCTGCAGGCGTCGAGAATCGACCT
>DASWJZ010000199.1:0-2812 GCA_036396875.1 Propylenella sp. | reverse complement strand
GACGCCACGACCGGCCATTTCATCTTCCAGATCACCGGCCGCACCTCGAAGATCGAGCAGTTCATCGCCATCATGCAGCCGATGGGCCTGGTCGAGGTCTGCCGCACCGGCATCGCCGCCATGTGCCGCGGGCCGGAGGCGATGTAGGCTCGATCCCGACGCTCGGCCGGCTGCGCGTCACGCTGCGGCCCAACTAACGCTTCATTGTCCAGAAAGCGTGGCTGTCGTGGCGGCGCCCGGCGCTTGCCGTATCGTCCGTCGCCAACGGCGACCTGAAACAGGGGAGGCGGATATATGTCGAGCGACGATCTCAGACGCATCGCAGTTGCGGCGGCGGCCGTCCTGGCGTCGGCGGCGGTTTCGGCGCAGGCCGCCGACCTCTGCCTGGACCAGACATTTAAGTGCAACGGCTTTGAGCCGAACTGGCAGTTCACCACCACCGTCGATTCGGCCGGGAACAGCGTCGTCAGCTTCATCGATCCGGAAAACCCGAACTGGGAGACCGAGCCGCTGGTCGTCGGCGGCTGCCTGCTGCAGGGCAGCCCGAACGATTTCGAGGTGACCACCGACGCGCCGCTGTCGCTCGTCGCCAACATCGTCGGCCAGAGCTGCGTCGAGCCGAATGACGACGTCACCGATTTCTCCGTCACCGTCACCTTCGTCCAGGGCGCGCTCGGCGCAAACCCCGCGCAGGTCGAGGGCACCGGCTGCTGTACAATACTGCCCTAAAGCGCCGGGCCTTCCGCGCAGCTGACGGTCCCGTTCCAAATCCATTGGAGCGGAGCCCGCCTGTAGGTTCCTGTTGTGTTCTATCTGTCTAGACGCTATCTTCCCTCTGTCTAGACGGAGCAGGCCAATGGCCTTTCACATTCGCGACCCGGAAACGGATCGGCTGGCGCGCGAGTTGGCGCGCCTGCAAGGCGACGGCATCACCAACGCTGTGAGGTCGGCGCTCGAGGCCAAGCTGGCCGAGGAGCGCCGCAAGGTACCGCTGATGGAGCGCATCAAGGACATCACGGATGAGATCGCTGCCGCTCCAAAAACCGGCCTGAAGGCGGACAAGGCTTATTTCGATGAGATGTGGGGTCAGGGGGATGACTGATGTTTCTCGATGCTTCGGCCATCGTTTCGATCGTTGCCCTTGAGCCCGGTCACGAGGAGTTGGCCCGGAGGCTCGATGAAGCGCCACGTCCTCTGACGTCTGCTCTAGCCGTTTTCGAAGCCGCGCTTGCCATCGGACGCGACAACCGCATTGGATTGCAGCGCGCCCGTACGCTCGTTGAACGCTTCGTTCAGACGACGGAGACCGAGATTCGTCCGATCGATTCCGCGACCGGCGATCTCGCACTCGATGCGCACGACCGCTTTGGCAAGGGTCGCCATCCCGCTCGACTGAATTTCGGCGACTGTTTTGCCTACGCCATGGCGCAGCAGCATGGCGTGCCGCTCCTTTACAAGGGCGACGACTTCGCCCTGACCGACCTTGCCTGAGAGCAAGGGCGGATGAACCTCTCCCCCCAGCAGGAGGCGGCGCTTGTCGCCGTCGCGCGCTGGCTGAAATCGCCGCGGCCGCCGGTTTTCCGCCTGTTCGGCTATGCCGGCACCGGCAAGACGACGCTGGCGAAAAAGATCGCCGAGGACGTCGACGGCGACGTCCTTTTCGCCGCCTTCACCGGCAAGGCGGCGCAGGTCATGCGCAACCGCGGCTGCGCCAACGCCCGCACCATCCATTCGCTGATCTACCGGCCGCGCGGCGAGAAGGCGGAGAAGGAGACCGGCGAGTTGCAGCCGGCCTTCGCGCTGAACCGCTCGAGCGAGGTGAGGAAGGCGAGCCTCGTCATCGTCGACGAATGCTCGATGGTCGACGAGACGCTCGGCCGCGACCTTCTTTCCTTCGGCGCGCCGATCCTCGTGCTCGGCGACCCCGGCCAGCTGCCGCCGGTCAATGCCGGGGAGGGGGGCGGCGGCTTCTTCACCGAGCGCGAGCCGGACGTCATGCTGACGGAGGTGCACCGGCAGGCGATGGACAATCCGATCGTCGCGCTGGCGCAGACGGTGCGGCAGGGCGGCGCGCTCGACTACGGCCGCTACGGCGAGAGCCGCGTCATCGGGCGGGACGACATCGAGCCG
Source organism: Propylenella sp. (assembly GCA_036396875.1). Classification (GTDB taxonomy): domain Bacteria; phylum Pseudomonadota; class Alphaproteobacteria; order Rhizobiales; family Afifellaceae; genus DASWJZ01. The sequence continues at coordinate 682 of DASWJZ010000199.1, read as the reverse complement.
GGCGACGTGCTCGCCGCCGACCAGGTGATCGTCGGCATCAACCGCACGCGCCGCAACTTCAATCGCCGCATCCGCACGCTGAAGGGCTTTGACGGGCTCCTGCCGGCGGCGGGCGACAAGCTCGTCTGCCTCCGCAACAGCTCCGAGAAGGGGCTTCTGAACGGCGGCCTCTGGCGCGTCAGCTCGGTCGGCCAGCGGCCGGGCCCGACGCTCAACATGCTGGTCAAGGCGGAGGACGAGGGGCCGCATGGCGGCTCGGCGAAAATCCGCGTGCTGAAATCGATGTTCGAGTCCGGGCCGGAGGCCGTGCCCTGGATTCAGCGCCGCCGCACCGACGAATTCGACTACGGCTACGCGCTGACCGTCCACAAGGCGCAGGGCTCGCAGTGGGACCGCATGGTCCTCTTCGACGAAAGCTTTGCCTTCCGCGAAACGCGCGAGCGCTGGCTCTACACCGCCATCACCCGCGCCGCCGAGGCGATCACCATCGTGCGGTAGTCCAGCTGGATTAGCTCGTCCCGAGCGCGGACAAAGCCACTGCGTGGGCCTCGACGCCCGCTGCACAGGCGGCGCCCCGACGCCGCTTCCGAGACACCGGGGAGCTTGCGCGAATCATTTCTACGGCCCACAATTTCCAGATGCACGGAATCTTCATCGCGTACTTCACCGGGGCTGTCGGCAA
>DASWJZ010000198.1:0-4650 GCA_036396875.1 Propylenella sp. | reverse complement strand
GCCGATGCCGTAGCGCGATGCACCGGCGACACGGCGCCGGTCTGCCCGGTACTCGATGTTCTCGCCGAACCAGCCTGAGTTGGTGCGGGCGGTCGGACTCGAACCGAGACCTCCTTGCGGAGAACGGCTTTTGAGGCCGTCGCGTCTACCAATTCCGCCACGCCCGTAACTCACACCGCAGCCCGAGACGCGTCAGCCTTTTGAGTCGGAGAGCCGTTATCCGCGGACCGCGGAATGCAAGACACGGATCCCTAATCAGGGGGAGAAAAAGGAAGCCGCCGCGGGCTTCGGAGACGAGAGGGGGCGAGGGGTATCGTCTCCGAGCCGTCGCGGCGGCCAAGTCCTCGGGAGGACGTGTTTGGTGGGGCAGGACTGGCGTCCTGCCCGTCAGTGCCCTTCGCGGGCCGCGCTACCGTGTTTCGTGGTCGGCGTTGTCGAAGATGGCCATCGTGTAGCCGAGCATGCGGGTCAGGATCGAAGCGTTCTCGATCCGCTTCTCCACGACCACATACGGACCCGACTCCACTTCGTAGGCCACGTCCATGCATTCCGCCTCGGCGTCGGGCGACGCTTCGCCGACGCAGCCGAGCGGAATCTGAAGGTCGCCCTTGACGGCCACGGGAATGGTGATCGGCGCTACCGCGGGCATCGTGGCGGCGGCCTGGAAGGCGCCATCGATGCGGTCCGCGGCTCGGCCGTTTGCGGAAACGAGCAGGGGATCGGCCTGCGCGGGGCTGCGCGTCATCTCGACCGCGGCGACACCGGTCGCGGCAATCAGCGCGACTATGGTGAACACCTTCCTGGTATCGGTAATCATTTGACGCTCCATGCGCCCTTGCCGGGCTTTGCTGGCCACTGTTCTACGGGCCCTTTGCTTCACCTTTCTTACGCGCGGCGGGGAAAATGGTTTCGCGGTTGCCCAAATATTTCTTTAGTTCGACAGCGGAAGAAACATTTCCGTTCCTGGGGCGGCCGCGAGGCTTGCCGCCCCGCGCCCGCCGCCTCCTGCCGCTGAAAGCGAGATTGTGTCCGGTGTGCGCCGGCTTCGACGGCGGCTCCGGTCTTCGTGAGCTCCGGTCTTCGTGAGACGGGCAGGAAGGCTCTGGTCAGTCGGCGAGAAAGCGGTCTTCGGCGATTTCCCGGCCGCGCGCCTTGCGGAACCGTTCGATCAGATCTTCCATCCTCATTTGCCGCCGTTCGGGATCGCGCACGTCCAGCACGATCTCGCCCTCGTGCAGCATGATGGTGCGGGTGCCGAGATCGAGAGCCTGCCGCATCGAATGCGTCACCATGAGAACGGTAAGGCCGAAGCGTCGAGCGAGCGTGGCGGTCAGCTCCAGCACGAACTCGGCATTGGCCGGGTCGAGCGCGGCCGTGTGCTCGTCGAGGAGCACGATGGAGGAGGGCGCAAGCGTCGCCATGATCAGGGCAAGGGCCTGCCGCTGGCCGCCGGAGAGCGAGGCCATCGGCTGACCGAGCCGCGTCTCAAGCCCGATGTCGAGCTCGGCGACACGGTCGTAGATCACACGCGTCCGCCGCCGGCCGAGGGCGTCGCCGAAGCCGCGCCATTTGCCGCGCCGCGACGCGATTGCGAGATTCTCGGCGACGGTGAGCGAGCCGCAGCTTCCCGCCAGCGGATCCTGGAAGACGCGTGCGACCATGCCGGCGCGGCGCTCCGCCGGAAGCCTTGTCACGTCGCGGCCCGACAACAGGACACGGCCGGAAACGGGGAACACGTCTCCGGCGATGGCGGAGAGCAGCGTCGACTTGCCGGCGCCGTTCGATCCGATCACGCAGCAAAATTCCTTGTCGCCGACCGCGAGCGACAGGCGCTTCAGCGCCCACCGCGCGAGCGGCGTGCCGCGGTTGAAGCAGACGGAGAGCCGCTCGACGGCGATCACGCCGAAACCCTCCGCTGCCGCAGCCGGGGAAGGATGAGCGTGAACAGCACCAGCAGCGCTGTGGCGAGATTGAGGTCGGATGCCGTAAGCCCGAGGAAATCGAGGTTGAGAGCGAGCTGCACGGCGAGCCGGTAGAGCACCGAACCGAGCACGCAGCCGAGGATCGCCAGGTAGATGCCGCCGCGCGGCAGCAGCGTCTCGCCGACGATGACGGCGGCAAGACCGACGACGATTGTGCCGATGCCGGAGGTCACGTCGGCAAAACCGTTGGTCTGGGCGAAGAGCGCGCCGGCGAGCGCGACCATGGCGTTGGAGAGCGCCACGCCGGCCATGACATGCGCCCCGACGGCGATGCCTTGGGCGCGCGCCATGCGCGGATTGGCGCCGGTCGCCCGCATGGCGAGGCCGAGATCGGTCTTCAGGAAAAGCGCGAGCAATGTCGCGGCGGCGGCAACGAGCACGGCAAGAAAAAGCGGCCGCACGAGATAATTTGAAAGGCCAAGCCCCTGAAAGGGCGTCAGCATCGTCTCCTGGTTCAGCACCGCCACGTTCGGCCGGCCCATGATCCTGAGATTGATCGAGAAGAGCGCGATCATGGTCAGGATCGAGGCGAGCAGGTGAAGGATCTTGAAGCGAACGCTGACGAAGGCGGTGGCGAAGCCGGCGATCGCGCCGGCGATGCCGGCGAAGCCCGCCGCGAGCCAGGGATTCCAGCCGGCGATGATCGACACGGCCGCCACCGCCGCGCCGAGCGGAAAGGACCCGTCGACGGTCAGGTCGGGGAAGTCGAGGACTCGAAAGGACAGGAAAACGCCGAGCGCCACGAACGCATAGACGAGCCCGAGCTCGATGGCTCCGAAAAAGGCAACGTCCGACATTTGCACCGCAAACTTTGAAGGTGCGGCGGGAACGATCGGGCGCCGCCGCCTCCATCCTTAGCTTATTCGACGACTTTTGAAGCCCTGTCGAGAACCGCCTGCGGCAACGTCACGCCGATCGTATCCGCCGTCGCCTTGTTCACCTGCAGGTCGGTGCCGGAGGCAAAGACGACGGGAATGCCTCCGGGACTTTCTCCCTTGAGCACCTGGTCGATGATCGCGGAGGTCTGCACGCCGACGTCGAAATAGTTGAAGCCGACGGCGGCGAGCGCTCCGCGCGCCACGCTGTCGGTATCGGCGGCATAGAGCGGCAGCTTCGCCTCGTTGGCGACGCCGACCGCCGATTCCAGCGCCGAGACGATCGTGTTGTCGGTCGGCACGTAGATCGCGTCGACCTTGCCGACCAGAGAGCGGGCGGCCGCCTGGACGTCGGCGGATTTGGTGGCGGGCCCTTCCACCACCTCGATCCCCATCGCGGCGGCTTCCTCCTTCACCGCCGCCAGCGAGGAGACCGAATTCGCCTCGCCCGGATTGTAGAGGACCCCGAGCCGCTGCACGCCGGGTGTTATCTCGCGGATCAGCGCCAGATGGTCGCCGATCGGCGCCATGTCCGACACGCCGGTGATGTTGCCGCCGGGCGCTTCGACGGAGCCGACAAGCTGCGCGGCGAGCGGATCGGTCACCGCCGAAAAGACCACCGGAATGTCCTCGGTGGCCGCCGCCACCGTCTGCGCCGACGGGGTGGAGATCGCCACGATGACGTCTGGCGCATCGCCGGCGAACTGGCGCGCGATCTGCGCCGCGGTTGCCGGGTTGCCCTGGGCGCTCTCATAGGCGTAGGTCACGTCCGTTCCCTCGGCATAGCCGAGATCGGCAAGGCCTTTCTTGATGCCGTCGCGGACCGCGTCGAGCGCCGGATGCTCCACGATCGCAGTGATTGCGACATTCTTCGGTTCGGCGGACGCGCCGGTCGCCGCCGCGAGGACGAGCGCGCTCACGACGCCGTATGCGAGGACTCTCATCGTTTTCCCCTCCTGCCCGGGAAAAGCAGCCGTCGGCCGTGTTCCGCCCTCGTACATCCTGCAGGCGGGAGGGTCGAGACCAAAACGGCGCGAATGCAAATGGAGGAGCGCGGTAGATCGCCCCCGCGGGCGGCAGTGCGGTCGCTCTCTATCCCCCGCCTGAAGCGCTATCTGAGGGGCGGGGGCTTCCTACGCCGTTCTTCTGCTGCTTGGCGGCGATGCCGTAGACGCTGCGGCGCCGCTTCAGCTCGTGGCGCACATCGTCAAAGCTGAGCCCCAGGCCTTCAAGCAGCACGACGAGATTGTAGACCAGGTCGGCCGCCTCGCTTAATGCTGCAGCCCGGTCGCTTTGGACCGCCTCGATCGCCAGCTCCGCCGCCTCCTCGACCATCTTCTTGGCTTGCTGCGGAGCGCCTGCCGAAAGCAGCTTCGTGGTGCGGGGGAACCGCTCAGGATCGTCCGCCGCATGCTTCAGATCCTCCTCCAGTTGCCGGATGGGGTCGCTGTGGGCTGCGCCGGCTACAGATGTTGCGGCCATTGGAATTGCTGCGTTTCTCTTGCTCGAAAATGCAAGTCCGGGAGCGAAGCTCCTCTCAACATTTGTTTTTTTGCTCATGCGCGGGAATCATGTCCAGCTTGTGGCTAACAAAAGGTAAACGCGCCGGGTTTCGGGCATCCGGAACGCTTGCCGCAGAGGCGCGGGGCCGCTAACCCGGATCGCGGGGGCGGAAATGGGAGGAAGCCGTGAAACGTCGTGATGTCCTGAAAGCAGCCGGGCTTGGAATCGCCGGCTCCGCAACGCTTGCCATGCCTGCGCTGGCCCAGTCGGCGCCGCAACTCAAATGGCGC
>DASWJZ010000197.1:0-7945 GCA_036396875.1 Propylenella sp. | reverse complement strand
ACGTGTTTCGCCTGTCCCGTCTTTCGGGAGCGGTACGTAATATGTCTGTAATTCTGACCTATTTTGCGAACGGGGTGGTCCGCACGCCGCGCCAGTAACGGGCGTGGAGGGGATTGAAGCTGATCCGGTAGACAAGCTCCGCCGGGTCCGCGATCTCCCAGACTGCGAGGTCGCACCATTTTCCGGGCTCAAGCGTGCCCGTATCGGCGAGAAGGCCCAGAGCGCGCGCCGCTTCCCGAGTCGCGCCCGCGATGCATTCCGACACCGTCATGCGGAAGAACGTCGCCGCCATGTTCATGGCAAGGAGCAGCGAGGTGAGCGGGGACGAGCCCGGATTGCAGTCGGTCGCCACCGCCATCGGCACGCCGTGCCGGCGGAAGGCGTCGACCGGCGGCAGCTTCGTCTCCCGGATGAAGTAGAAGGCGCCGGGGAGAAGCACCGCAACGGTACCGGCGCGCGCCATCGCCGCCGCGCCGTCCTCGTCCGCATGCTCCAGGTGGTCGGCGGAAAGCGCCTTGAAACGGGCGGCGAGGGCTGCGCCATGCAGGTTCGACAACTGATCGGCGTGCAGCTTGACTGGCAGGCCGAGCCGGCCGGCAGCCGCAAAAAGACGGGCGATTTGCTCCGGCGTGAAGGCGATCCCCTCGCAGAAGCCGTCGACCGCGTCGACCAGGCCTTCCGCCGCGAGCGCCGGCAGCATCTCCGATGCGACGGCCTCGATATAGCGGTCGCGGTCGCCCTGCGCTTCGGGCGGCAGCGCATGAGCGCCGAGAAACGTCGTCGTCACGCCGACCGGCCGCTGCTCGGCGAGGCGGCGCGCGGCGCGGAGCTGCCGCGCTTCCGTCGCGAGATCGAGACCGTAACCGGACTTGATCTCCACCGTCGTGACGCCCTCCGCGATCAGGGCGTCGAGACGGGGCAGCGACTGGCGCACCAGCTCGTCTTCGCCGGCGGCGCGCGTCGCCCGCACCGTGGAAAGAATGCCGCCTCCCGCGCGGGCGATCTCTTCGTAGCTCGCGCCGGCCAGCCGCCTTTCGAATTCCTGTGCGCGGTCGCCAGCATGAACGAGATGCGTATGGCAGTCGATCAGGCCCGGCGTGATCCAGCGGCCCCCACAATCGACTGTGTCGCGCGCCTTCGAGGCGAGGCGGCCCGGAAAATCATCCGCCGGTCCAGCGTAGGTGATGCGCCCTTCCGCTGCGGCCACCACGGCGTTCTCGATGCGGCCGATTCCTTCGCGGGCGGGGTCGAGGGTGGCGATCCGCGCGTTCCGGAGAAGAAGGTCGCAGCCGGCGTCGATCATGCTCCTGCCGTCGCGCGCAGGAACCAAGCGCGGGCGCCGCCGTTTCCTGAGCCGGATAAAAGGAGCTTTGCAATGGGACGCGGTCTTCTTCTCTGGCTTATCGGCATTCCACTTCCAATCATCCTGCTTCTGTGGCTCTTCGGCTTTCTGAGTTAGGGCGCCGGGGCATCTATGCCAGCGCCGCGGGCGGAATCCCGCGGTTGACGATCTCGCGCAGCGCGAAGCTCGACTGGATGCGCGCAATGTGCGGCAGCCGAGCCAGTTCGGTGCGGTGGATGCGCTCGAAGTCGGTGATGCTCTGCGCATTGACCGCGACGATGTAGTCGTCGCTTCCCGACATCAGAAAGCAGCGCACCACCGAGGGACATTCCACCACGGCCGTCTCGAAGGCGTCGAGCGCGTCTTCGCTCTGGCTGTCGAGCGCGATCCGCACGATCACCGTCGTCGAATAGCCAAGGCGGTCGAGCCCAAGAACCGCCTGATAGCCGGTGATGAAGCCCGCTTCCTCGAGCGCCCTCTGCCGCCGGGCAGAGGCGGTGGACGACAGGCCAACACGTTCAGCCAGTTCCGCGTGCGTGATGCGGCCGTTCCTGGCCAGCTCGCGCAGGATTGAGCGGTCGATCCGATCGAGGGCCATTCAATGCCGTTTCTCTGCACCCGAAGCCCGATCCTTGACTGAATCGAGCGTAGGAGCAACCATAAGCGCCCGATATTTCCGGGAAGCGATGTCGCCTTTGTGCTACGCGGGCGGCAAAACTGGCGGTGGCAGCTATGCGGATCGGCGTTCCCAGGGAAATCAAGTCGCAGGAATACCGGGTCGGGCTGACGCCCGGGGCGGTGCGGGAATATGCGGCCGCCGGCCACGAGGTGATCGTGGAAGCACAGGCGGGCGCCGGCATCGGCGCGGATGACGACGCCTATCGCAAGGCGGGCGCGCGCATCGCCGCGCAGGCAGCCGATGTCTTCGCCGAGGCGGAGATGATCGTGAAGGTGAAGGAGCCGCAGCCGGAGGAATGGAAGCGGCTCTCCGAGGGGCAGATACTCTTCACCTATCTCCATCTCGCGCCCGACCCGAAGCAGACGCAGGGCCTCCTCCAGTCGGGCTGCACTGCGGTCGCCTACGAGACGGTGACGGACGCGCAGGGCGGGCTGCCGCTGCTTGCGCCGATGAGCGAGGTGGCCGGCCGGCTTGCGATCGAAGCGGCGGGGATGGCGCTGAAACGCTTCAACGGCGGACGCGGACTCCTGATCGGCGGCGTGCCAGGCGTGCAGCCGGCACGCGTCGTCGTGCTCGGCGGCGGCGTCGTCGGCACGCATGCGGCGCGCATGGCCGCCGGGCTCGGCGCGGAGGTGTCGATCCTCGACAAGTCGCTCCCCCGGCTGCGGCAGCTCGACGAGCTGTTCCATGGCCGGGTGCGGACCCGCTTCTCCTCGCTGGAGACGATCGAGGAGGAAGTCTTCGCGGCCGACGTCGTTATCGGCGCGGTGCTGGTGCCCGGCGCCAGCGCGCCAAAACTCGTCACGCGGAACATGCTGAAGGAGATGAAGCGCGGCGCCGTCATCGTCGACGTGGCGATCGACCAGGGCGGCTGCTTCGAGACCTCGCACGCTACCACGCACGCTAACCCGACCTACGAGGTTGACGGCGTCATCCATTACTGCGTCGCCAACATGCCGGGCTCGGTGCCGCTGACCTCAAGTCATGCGCTGAACAACGCGACGCTGCCCTTCGGGCTGGCGCTCGCCGCCGACGGCGTCAAGGCGATTCTGCGCGACCCGCATCTGAAGGCCGGGCTCAACGTTCATCGGGGGAAGGTCACGCATCCGGCGGTGGCGAAGAGCCTCGGGCTGCCCTTCGTGCATCCGGAGGAGGCGATCGGGATCAGGTAAGTCCGTTCAATCCCCGCCCAGAGGGTGGCCTTCGCTTTGGCCGAAAGCCGGGAGAGGGCATTTGAGAGGCATTTCAAGCCATCGGCGGCAGCCTAGCGCTCAAATCGCGGCCTCGCCGCCAATCCGAGCCGCTCCGTGATCGCGGTCAGCCGTCGATCGCGTGTCCACAGAGCGGCGCCGGACGTTAGCGCAACGGAAGCAAGGAGGTGGGCGTCGATATAGCCGATGCCTTGCCCGAAGAGCCTGTGCAGTTCAACGAAGCCAAGTACTTCTTCATCGTGAGCGACGCGCGCCCGGGGCAAGCTTCGCAGATCGCCCAAGATCACTTCACGCGCTCGCAGGTTGCCGAGCGCCAGCTCGCCAATAACGAACGGGTGGGTGAGCGCGTCACCATCTTCGAGGAGGCGAACGAGAGCGGGATCGTTCTTTCTTATGTGATCGATCCAGACCGAAGTATCGACGAGAATCACCTGGAGGCGGGGCGGCGCCGCGGCACGGAATTTATGTGCGGCTGACTTCCACCGAGCCGGGCGAGCCGGCGAGCAGCCTCGCGTTCGACCAGAGCCTTGAGCGCTTCACGCACAAGGGCAGTTTTTTCGTTAATTCCGGTGTAATCCTGCGCGGCGGCAAGCAGGTCATCGTCGAGGACGACGGTGGTGCGCATTTGAAGCCCTCCGGCACGTAACTTGACATTAAATGATGCGCGTTTCTATGCCTGTAGAGCCCTGTTTGCAAGCTTCGCTAATGAAAATTCCTGCCCTTCGGCATCGCGGCCTGCGCCGCGTGCATCGTCTTCAGCTCCTCCGCCAGCTCCGGCTCGGCAGCGAGCAGGCGCGTCATGCGCGAGCTTTTCTTCGCGACCTGCCTCAGCTCGTCGCCCGGCCGATTCACCTCGTCGGCGCGGGCGAGGCCGTTCGGGCCGAAGGATTCGTCGGAGAGAAGCGAAAGCAGCGGCGAAAAATCTTCGAGCCGCTCCGCCACGACATGGATGACGCCCTGCTCCGACTGCAGCCGGCCCGTCACCTTGAGGAGGCGCGCGCCAAGGACAGCGGCGCGATAGCGCTCGAAAATTTTGGGCCAGACGATGATGTTGGCGACGCCGGTCTCGTCCTCGAGCGTGGCGAAGATCACGCCCGACGCCGTGCCCGGGCGCTGGCGGACAAGCACGAGGCCGGCGACGGAGATCCGCCTGCCGCTTCGCATCTCCGGCAGCCGGCCGGCCTCCACAATCCCCTGCCCCGCAAGTTCTTGGCGCAGGAAGGAGACCGGATGCGCCTTCAACGACAGCGACAGGGACCGGTAGTCGTTCACGACATGCTCGCCCTCGGGCATCGGCGGCAGCTCGACCGGCGCCTCGCTCTGCAGATTGTCGGCGCCCGCGAATAGCGGCAGGCGCTCGGCGGCGGATGCCGGGTCGAGCGCCCGCACCTCCCAGAGCGCCGCGCGCCGGTCGAGGCCGATCGAGCGGAAGCAATCCGCCTCGGCCAGACGTTCCAACCCGGCGCGCGATATGCCGGAGCGCAGCCAAAGGTCGCGTACGCTGCGATACGGCTTTCCCCGCGCCGCGACGAGGAGAGCGGCGTCGGCCTCGCGAAAACCCTTGATCTGGCGAAAGCCGAGGCGGACGGCGTGAGCCGTGCGGATGGCGGGGGCCTGTTCGGAATGGCGGGGGTGGAGGCTAATGAAGCTGCCTTCCCCCCTCTCCATCTCTCCCCCGCAAGGGGGGAGAGAGCCAGCGCATTCCCTCCCCCCTTGCGGGGGAGGGTCAGGGAGGGGGAAAAGCCGCAGCCCGCAAAACCCCCGTATGTCGGTCAGCACTTTCTCCGGGTAGCTCAGAACGTCCTCATTCCTGAATCGCAGCGTTCGATAGCCGCGTGACTGAAACCATTCATCGCGCTCGCGATCGTGCGCTTCACGGTCACGATGTGCATCCCCATCCAACTCGACGACCACCTTCGCGGCGTGGCAGACGAAATCGGCGATATAGCGTCCCATCGGAACCTGTCGGCGAAAACCTAATCCGCCGAGACGGTGTGCTCTCAGCTCATTCCAGATGATTGCTTCAGGCTTTCGCTGCGCATGATGTAGGCGTTTTGCATTGTCACGCTGATCGGCGGATACGTAGGTGTGAGGGGAAGGAGGTGGCAGAAGCGTCCTTCCCCCCTCCCTGGCCCTCCCCCGCAAGGGGGGAGGGAATTCCTGCGGCTCCAGCGTCGAGTCCCACTCCGAAAAATTGATGTCGACCGGGCGCATCTCGACGCCATGCTCGCGGGCGTCGCGCACGAGCTGGGCGGGCGCATAAAATCCCATCGGCTGGGCGTTCAGAAGCGCGGCGCAGAAGACGTCGGGGTAATGGCACTTCACCCACGCCGAGGTGTAGACGAGCAGCGCGAAACTTGCCGCGTGGCTCTCCGGAAAGCCGTATTCGCCAAACCCTTCGATCTGGCTGAAGCAGCGTTCGGCGAAGCCGCGCTCGTAGCCGCGCGACACCATCCCCTCGATCATCTTCATCTTGAAGGTGCCGATGGTGCCGACGCGGCGGAAGGTGGCCATGGCGCGGCGCAGCCGATCGGCCTCCCCCGGCTCGAACTTCGCCGCCACGATGGCGATGCGCATCGCCTGCTCCTGGAAGAGCGGCACCCCGAGCGTCTTCTTGAGGACGTTCTTCAGCTCGTCCGGGTCGTGCGGCGGGGCGGGACTGGGATAGTGCACCTCCTCCAGCCCCTGCCGGCGGCGCAGATACGGATGCACCATGTCGCCCTGGATCGGCCCGGGGCGGACGATCGCCACCTCGATAACGAGATCGTAGAAGGTGCGCGGCCTCAGCCGCGGCAGCATGGTCATCTGCGCGCGGCTCTCGACCTGGAAGACGCCGATCGTGTCGGCCCGGCAGATCATATCGTAGACGGCGGCATCCTCGGCGGGAATCGAAGCGAGGCTCAGCGTCTCGCCGTAGCGGTTCTGCAGAAGATCGAGCGCCTTCTTCATCGCCGTCAGCATGCCGAGCGCCAGCACGTCGATCTTCAGCATCTTGAGCGCGTCGAGATCGTCTTTGTCCCATTCGATGATGTCGCGTCCGTCCATCGCGGAATGGAGGATGGGCACGACCTCGTCGAGGCGGCTGCGGGTGATGACGAAGCCGCCGACATGCTGCGACAGGTGACGCGGGAAGCCGATGATCTCGCGCACCAGCTCCAACACCTGCGCGATGCGGCGTTCCTCCGGATCGAGGCCGGCGCGGCGCGCGTCGTTTCCGTCCACGCCGGCATTCGACCAGCCCCAGACGTTGCCGGCGAGCGCGCCGACCATGTCGTCGGAGAGGCCGAAGGCCTTGCCGACCTCGCGCGCGGCGGAGCGCGAGCGATAGGTGATGACGGTGGCGGCGATGCCGGCATGCTCGCGGCCGTATTTCGCGTAGATGTACTGGATCACCTCCTCGCGCCGCTCGTGCTCGAAATCGACGTCGATGTCGGGCGGCTCGTTGCGCTCGGGCGAGATGAAGCGCTCGAAAAGGAGGTCGCCGCGCTCCGGGTCCACCTCGGTGATGCGCAGACAGTAGCAGACGGCGGAATTGGCGGCTGAGCCGCGCCCCTGGCAGAGGATTCCCCTGGAACGGGCGAAGCGGACAATGTCCCGGACGGTGAGAAAATAAGGCTCGTACTGAAGCTCCTTGATGATCTTCAGTTCATGATCGATCGCCTTTGCGACGCTTTCGGGCACGCCTTCTGGATAGCGCCACGCGGCGCCCTCGCGGGTGAGGCGGACAAGCTCGTCGAAGGGGGTGGCGCTCTCGCCGGCCGATTCCAGCGGATATTCGTAACGCAGCTCGTCGAGCGAGAATTGTAGCCGCTCGAGGACGGCAAGCGTTTCGGCGACGGCTCTCGGCAGGTCGCGGAAGAGCCGCTCCATCTCGGCGGCGCTCTTCATGTGCCGCTCGGCGTTCATCTCGAGCAGCCGGCCGGCCGTCTCGAGCGTCCTGTGCTCGCGGACGCAGGCGAGGACATCCTGCAGCCGGCGGCGGTCGGGCGTGTGATAAAGCACGTCGCCGAGCGCCAGGACCGGTACATGATAGCGCGTCGCGAGAGCGGCGATCTCGGTCAGCCGGCGGCGGTCGTCGCCGCGATAGAGGCAGGTTGCGCCCAGCCGCACGCGGCCGGGGAACGCCTCGGCTAGAGCGGCAAGCGCGGCTTCGAGCGCAGATGGTTCGAGGCGAGGCGCCATTCCTCTCCCCCCCGGGGAGAGGTCGGATCGCTTTAGAGATCCGGGTGAGGGGGTTCGCAGGTGCCGATCCCCCTCACCCGGCCGTCGCTTTGCTCCGGCCACCCTCTCCCCGGGGGGGAGAGGAATGGCGCTTGCTCCTCGGGCCGAGAACCTCGGGCCCGGCAGCACCGCCATCTCCAGTCCTTCCCCCCATTCCAAAAGGTCGGCGAGATCGAGATGGCATTCTCCCTTTTTTGCCCGGAGATTGCCGGTGGTGAGCAGCCGGCAGAGGTGTCCGTAGGCGGCGCGGTCGGTCGGCCAGGCAGCGATGTCCGGCGTCCCGTCGCGGAAGGAGAGACGGCAGCCGACGGCATAGCGCGCGCCGGTCTGCCTGGCGGCAAGATGGCCGCGGACCGCGCCCGCCAGCGTGTTTAAATCGGCGATGGCGAAACCGGCGAGATCGAGAAGCGCGGCTGCCGCGGCCAGCTCCTCCGGGTGCGAGGCGCCGCGCAGGAAGGAGAAATTGGAGGCGGCGAGAAGCTCGGCGTAGTT
>DASWJZ010000196.1:0-2020 GCA_036396875.1 Propylenella sp. | reverse complement strand
TTTTTCGCGGATCCGGCGCGCACAAGCGCAAGGTGTCGGAGCGCCGTCTCGTGCCCGAATCGATGCGCCGCGCCGTCCGGCGTCCGGAGTGTGATCGCGTAGACGCCGGCCGCAAGATCGCCGAGATCGAACTGGCACGAGTACAGTCCGCCGATCGGCAAGAGCGGAGCGGTCTTCGCGGCGGTCCCGTGCTCGTCCGTCAACGCGCAGGCGAGGTAGGGGGCGCCGCTCCGGAAGAAGACGCGCAGAGTCTGCCTGTCGAGTACGGTCCTCTCGTCGACGATTTGCGGCTGCAAGTTCGGGGCGACTCCTGGGGCGGCGTCGGGCCGTCCGGCGGCCCGTGGGCGGCTGCGGCTGCCTGCGGGCTCCTCATATCGCCTTGCCGCCGGGCGAGCAAACCGTTGCCCGGCGGGCGGGGAGGGCGGTCATTATTCGGGCGCGCTTCCGCCGAACCGCTCATCTATTATAGGTGGAGTCTCGTATTACCGGCGGCATCTCGAGGTCTCCTTTGGCTGGTCGGGCAGGCATGACGGGTCACGTGATGGCGACTGAACGGGTCGGGCCCGGCGCGGCATGACCGGCGCGGCCTACGATCTCGCCGTCATCGGTGGCGGCATCAACGGCTGCGGCATCGCGCGCGACGCTGCCGGCCGGGGCTTGCGCGTCTTCCTGTGCGAGCAGGGCGACCTCGCCGGCGCCACGTCGTCGGCCTCCACCAAGCTGATCCACGGCGGCCTGCGCTATCTCGAGCAGTACGACTTCCGCCTGGTGCACGAATCGCTTGCCGAGCGGGAGGTGCTGCTCCGCACGGCCCCGCACATCATCCACCCGCTGCGTTTCGTCCTGCCGCATCACGAAGGTCTTCGGCCGTGGCCGGTCATTCGCCTCGGGCTTTTCGTCTACGATCATCTGGGCGGTCGTCGGACGCTGCCTGGCACGCAATCCCTCGATCTGAGGACCGACCCCGCCGGCGGTGCCCTCAAGACCCGCTTCCGGCGCGGCTTCGAATATTCCGATTGTTCGGTTGATGATTCCCGGCTCGTGGTTCTGTGCGCCCGCGACGCGGCCGATCGCGGCGCCGAGATCAGGACGCGCACCCGCTGCCTCGCCGCCCGTCGCGACGGCGATCTCTGGCGCCTGACCCTCCACGATGCCCGCAACGAGGCGCGCTACGAAAGCGTCACCGCCCGCGCCCTCGTCAACGCCGGCGGCCCGTGGGTTGCCGGCGTCGTTGCCGACGTGGCCGGTCTCGCGTCGCCGACAAAGGTGCGGCTGGTCAAGGGCAGCCACATCGTCACCACCCGGCTCTTCGACCACGACCGTGCCTACATCTTCCAGAATGCCGACGGCCGGATCTGCTTCGCGATTCCTTACGAACGCGACTACACGCTGATCGGTACGACCGACGAGGACTACGCCGGCGATCCGGCGGCTGCCGCCATCGACGACGGCGAGGTCGAATACCTCCTCGCCGCGGTGAACGAGCATTTCCGTCGGCCGCTGACCCGCGATGCCATCCATTGGGTCTATTCCGGCGTCCGCCCGCTCCTCGACGATGGGGCGACCCGGGCCCAGGCCGCGACACGCGACTATTCGCTTGAACTGGACGCACCGCCGGGCGCCGCGCCGCTGCTTTCGGTTTACGGCGGCAAGATCACCACCTTCCGCCGTCTCGCCGAGCAGGCGACGCGCCGCCTGTCGAAAACGTTTCCCGATATGGGCGCCGATTGGACGCGCGCAGCGCGTCTACCCGGTGGCGATATTCCCGACTTCGCAGGCTTCGAGGCGGAGATGATCGCCCGCTACGCCTTCCTCGATCCGGCTCTGGTCGCCCGCCTCTGCCGGGCCTACGGCACGGAAATCGAGCGGCTCCTGTCCGGCGTCACCGGCCCTGCCGGCCTCGGCCGCGATTTCGGCGCCGGGCTCACCGAGCGCGAAGTCGACCATATGGTCGCCAACGAATGGGCCGAGGGTCTTGACGACGTCATCTGGCGGCGAAGCAAGCTCGGCCTTCGCCTCG
>DASWJZ010000195.1:0-11446 GCA_036396875.1 Propylenella sp. | reverse complement strand
CCATCGTCGCCATGGCGAGGCCGGCGCCGTTCACCATGCAGCCGATCGTCCCGTCCAGCGCGATGTAGGAGAGGTCGAATTTCGAGGCCTCGATCTCTTTTTCGTTCTCCTCGGTCTCGTCGCGCAGCGCCATCACATCGGAATGGCGAGCGAGCGCATTCGCGTCGAAGCCGATCTTCGCGTCGAGGCAGAGGAGCTTGCCGTCCTTCGTTACGACGAGCGGATTCACCTCGAGCAAGCTCATGTCCGTCGAGGTGAAGGCCTTGTAGAGGTTGGTGAGAAGCGCGCTCAACTGCTTCTGAAGATCGGCATTGAGTCCAAGCGCTTTGGAGACGCGCCGCACGTGATGGGGGCAGATGTCGGCGACCGGATCGACGGTGACCGTGATGATCTTATCCGGCGTCTCGTGCGCCACCTTCTCGATGTCCATGCCGCCTTCGGTCGAGGCGACAATGGCGACGCGCGCGCTTCCCCGATCGACGAGCAGCGAGAGATAGAGCTCACGCGCGATATCGGAGCCCTGCTCTATATAGAGACGGTTGACGCGCTTGCCGTCGGGCCCGGTCTGATGCGTGACAAGCGTCCGCCCCAGCATCTCCTCCGCGAAACGGCGCACCTCATCGGTCGACCGGGCCAGCCGCACGCCGCCCTTCTCCCCGGCTTCTCTCTCCTTGAAGCGCCCCTTGCCGCGGCCGCCGGCATGGATCTGCGCCTTCACCACCCAGACCGGGCCGTCGATCTCTGTGGCGGCCGCTTCCGCCTCGTCCGGCGTGAAAGCCGGCGCGCCGGGGGAAACCGGAATGCCGAAGCCCTTCAGCACGGCCTTGGCCTGATATTCGTGGATGTTCATCCGCCGCCCCCTCCGCAGGCCGCAACCCGCTCAGGCAAGGGCAGGCTGAATGCGCGCGCAGGCCGCGCAGAGCCCTTCCACCGCCTCCACCGATTTGTCGAACATCGCCCGCTCGCTGCGGTCGAGATCGACCTCGATGATGCGTTCGACCCCGCCTGCGCCGATCACCACTGGCACGCCCACATAGATGCCGTCGAGGCCATACTGGCCCTCCAGCCGGGCGGCGCAGGGCAGCACCCGTTTCTTGTCCCTGAGGTAGCTTTCCGCCATCGCAATGGCCGAGGCGGCCGGCGCGTAATAGGCGGAGCCGGTCTTCAGGAGCCCGACGATCTCGGCGCCGCCGTCGCGGGTGCGCTGCACAATCGCGTCGAGCCGCTTGTCGGTCAGCCACCCGGCCTTCACGAGGTCGGGCAGCGGAATGCCGGCGACCGCCGAGTAGCGCACCAGCGGGACCATCGTATCGCCATGGCCACCGAGCACGAAAGCCGTCACGTCCTCGACGGAGACATTGAGCTCCTGCGAGAGGAAATAGCGGAAGCGGGCGGAGTCGAGCACGCCGGCCATTCCCACCACCATGTTGGCGGGGAGGCCGGAGAATTTCTGCAGGGCCCACACCATCGCGTCCAGCGGATTGGTGATGCAAATGACGAATGCGTCGGCGGCGTATTTGCGGATGCCGGCGCCCACCTGCTCCATGACCTTCAGATTGATCTCGAGAAGGTCATCGCGGCTCATCCCGGGTTTTCGCGGCACGCCGGCGGTCACGATGATCACGTCGGCGCCCTTGATCGCCTCGTACGATTGCGCGCCGGCGTAGCGGATATCGTAGCCGTCGATCGGCGACGACTCGGCGATGTCGAGCGCCTTGCCTTCCGGGATGCCCTCCTGAATATCGAACAGGACGACGTCTCCCAGCTCCTTCAATCCGATGAGATGCGCGAGCGTGCCACCGATCTGACCAGCGCCGATCAGCGCGATCTTGTTACGGCCCATGAGATGCCTTCCCGTTACGCGATGATGCTATCTGAGGATCGGAGCGGGTGCGATACCGCGATTGCAAAGGTGAGGCAAGGCGAACGCGCCTGTAGAAAAAACTGAAGACGCGCGACTATTCCCTTACGCAACCATTGCGTCTTTGCTAGCGTTTGGCTTGGCCGACACGACTGAGTCGGTCATCAGGGGAGACCATTATGGCCAAAGCAACGACTGGCAGAAAATCTGGCGCCAAGGCTGCGAGCAGACCCGCCGCGAGGAAGACCGCGGCGAAGAGGCCCGCTGCCAAGAAGGCCGCCAAGAAGCCTGCCAAGAAGGCAGCGAAGAAGTCGGCGAAGAAGTCGAGGAAGTAAGCGACGCGTTCTTCCCGAAGGGCCCGAGCTAAACAGCTCGGGCCTTTTTCTTTTGCGTCGCCGCTTCCCAGTACCCGTCCGACCGCATCTCGATCAGTCGCGACGACGCCCTCGAAAATTCGAGGCTCTCCGAACCGTCCGCGCCGAGCCACAACGCTTCCGGTTCGGCCGCGGCGGAAACGACGATGCGCACATGTTTGTCGTAGAGCGTGTCGAGAAGATTGATCAGCCGCTTCGCCTCGTTGCGCCGCCGGGCGTCCAGGCGCGGCACCCCGGCGATGATGATCGTATGAAAGGCCTCGGCGATCCTGCGATAGTCGCCCGCGCCCAGCGGCTGGGCGCAGAGTTCCTCGAAGTCGAAGCGCGCGACGCCGCCGGCGGATTCGCGGACGCGGATCACCCGGCCTCGATGAGCGATCTCGGCCGCCGCGCCGCGCCTGCGGCCCGTGAGACGCTGGAAGTGGGCCTGCAGGCAGGCCTCGGCCTCGCCGTCGAGCGGCGTCACGTAACGGCGTGCGGTGCCGGCGCCACCCAGCCGATAATCGCGCGGCGCGCTGAGCCGGACCACGGTCATCCGTTCCTTGATGAGCGCGATGAAGGGCAGGAAGAGCGCACGGTTCAACCCGTCCTTGTAGAGGTCTTGCGGCGGAAAGTTCGAGGTCGCCACGATCGTCACGCCGTGGGCGAAGAGCTGTTCGGAGAACCGCCCGAGGATCATCGCATCGGCAATGTCGAACACCGCGAACTCATCGAAGCAGAGAAGATCGATCTCCGACGCGATGGCGGCTGCGACGGCCGCCAGCGGATCCTGCCGGCGCTTCGGCGTCCGCCGCGACGCTTGAAGCCGGTCGTGCACCTCACTCATGAATTCATGGAAATGCACTCTCCGCTTCGCATCTGTCGGCGCCGCCGCGAAGAACAGATCCATGAGCAGCGTCTTGCCGCGCCCGACGCTCCCCCAGATGTAGACGCCGCGGACGGCCGACGCCACGCCGCCGCGGGCGAGCCAGCCAAGCGTCCGCCGCTTCGGCTTGAGGTGTTTGGAGGCGATGCCGCGGGCGAGCGCGTCGAGCCGGTCGGCGAGCGCACGCTGGCTTGCGTCCGGCGCAATGTCGCCGGACTCCACCATCGACTCGTAGCGCTCCCTCACCGGCCCGTGCATTCAATGCCCCGGCACCGAACTTGCGAAGGACACCTGGCGGATGGCGGCAAGGGCGCGGCGCGGAAGCCGCCGGACGATCGGTCCGGCGAAGCGCTATGCGGCCGGGTCGGCTTCGACGATGGTCGGCAGCTTCTCCCAGTTCTGGCCCGCGGCAAGGATACAGGATTCGCCGTTCGTCTTGGTGACCAGAACCGTCCAAGTTCCCCTTGGGGAGACGAACACCTGCATGAAGCGGTCGTCGTTGACAGTACCGACCGCCACCGGGTTCTCCTTGTACTTCTTCGACAGCATTCCGACGAGCCGCTTATGCTCGGCGCACCGAACCTCGGCGGCGAGAGCGCTCGACGCTGACGCGCAAATGATCGCCGCCAGAAAGGCGGCTGCAATCTTGGTCATATCACCCCGCTTCTCAGCCCGGTGTCGTGCTGGCCGGCTCTCCCCGAAGCCGCCGCGCCGCAGGCCGCCGAAATTCGTCGCGGTCGGCCTGAGCGAGCCTGGACTGCTCTTCTCTCATGCAAGCGAAAAAATAAGGCAGAATCGCCGGGCCGCAAAGAACGCCGGGCGCGGCCGGTGAAATCGCCGCAACCTGCGGTCAATCTGCAACAGAGGGGCAAGGTCAGCGGGAGACCGAAATCGGCCCGCCGCCTTCGGTTTGGCCGTTGAAAAGCGTCTTCGATGCCGGGTAGAGGCGCGCGATCGTCGACCCGGCATCGTTGAAGAGTTGAACCTGGCCGCCTTCCAGGTTCCAGGCCGAGACCGTCTGCAGCGCCGGATTGGTGCAGCCGCGGGTCGATGCGCGGTAGCCGCCCGACCAGGTCGTAAGCGTCATGAAAAGCTGGCACGATTCGCCGGCGGCGTTGATCGTCCAGCCGCCGAGCATGTCGGTGCGGCCGAGGCCGACAGCGCCGGTCGCTCCGGCAGGGGCGCCGCCCTGCATCGACGGGTCGAGCGCCGCGAGCCCCGAAGGCTGCTCGCCGGGCATGCCGGAAGCCGTCGGTGGCGGCAGGGCCGACGTCGTCACCGATCCGGCGGGCGCCGCCGCGAGCGGCGCCGGCGGGTTCGGGTCGCCGCGGCCGAAAGAAAGAAGGTTGCAACCGCCGGCCAGAAGGGCCGTTAACCCCACTGTCATCACCGCGTGAAAGCGAACTGCCATGCTCCCTCCGGTTTTCAGTGGCGGAGAAACATGCCGCCGAGTCGTCCCAATATCGCGCGGGCTTGACCGCCTTACTTGCACGTCCTAGGCCCTTTGTCATCAACGGCGGATCGCGGGAATGGCTGATCTCAGGGATTTGGACGATGCGCCGGCCGGCGTGATCGACCTTTCTCCGCCGCGCCCCGTCCACATCGCCGATCAGCTCATCGCCGAGCGCGGGCAGAAGATCGTCAACAGCCGCTTTTGGCCGATTGTAAGGCCGCTTCTCTACAAGATTCTGCACTACCGCGAAGCCGTTCAAATGGCGGACGAAATCGCACCGCTTTCGGCCTCCGCCGCGATGGAATATGTCAGCGCCCTGCTGTCGCTCGATCTCGACATATCGGGCCTCGAACGGGTCCCATCGCGCGGCGCCTTCATCATGGCAGCGAATCACCCGACCGGCATTGCTGACGGCGTCGCCGTCTACGATGCGGTGCGGCGCGTGCGGCCGGACATCGCCATTTTCACGAACCGCGATGCCCTCCGCATCAATCCGCGCCTTTCGGAGTTCCTGATTCCGGTCGAGTGGCGCGAGGCCTTCCGCGACCGGGCAAAGACGCGCGAGACGCTGCAGCTCTCTTCGCGCGCGTTCCGCGAGGAACGGGCGGTGGTGCTCTTCCCCTCCGGCCGGATCGCCTATTGGAGGGACGGCAAGCTCACCGAGAGGCCGTGGCAGAGCTCGGCGGTGACGCTCGCCCGCAAGCAGGGCGTGCCGATCGTCCCGGTGAACGTGCGGTCGCGCAATTCCGGGCTGTTCTACTGGTTCGCCAACTGGAACACGGAGCTCCGCGACATGACGGTGTTCCACGAGCTCCTGAACAAGCGGGGCAAGACCTTCCGCATCTCGATCGGCCCGCCGATTGCGCACGATCGCATCGCCGAGGGCGATCCGGTCGAGGTTACACAGCAGCTGCAGGCGCATGTGGTGGAGCGGCTCGCAGAGAACCCCGACGCGGAATTCTGAGCGCGCCAGCCCGACCCCGTATCCGCTCAGGGGCGACGGGCGCGCAGGCGCGGGCGCGTTTACATGACCGTTTTCAGCATGCCGCCGTCGACGAAATAGGTGGAGCCGACGCTGTAGGTCGCCTTGTCGGAACAGAGGAACACGAAGAAGTGCGCGAGTTCTTCAGGACTCGCGAACCGCCTGATCGGAGCGTGCTCGTCCGCCACGCCTTGGAGATAGCCCTCCCAGTCGCCGCCCCCGTCGGCGGTCAGCTGCTTCGCCGTCTTGATCCAGTCGGGCGTGAGCACGAGGCCGGGATTGACGCAGTTGACCCGGATGTTGTCCTTCACGACCTCGGTGGCGAGCGTTTTTGAGAACATCATCAGCGCCGACTTCGTCACGTTGTAGATCGGCTCGTACCAAAGCGGCTGCGCGGCGCAGATCGAGGCGTTGTGGAGGATCACGCCGCCGCCGCGCTTCCGCATCGACGGCACAAGACCGCGCGCCAGCCGCACCGCCGCCATGACATGCAGATCCCAGTAGGCCTGCCACTTCGTGTCCGGCGCTTCCATGATCGTCTCGTTCGAGCCGGTGCCGGCATTGTTGATGAGAATGTCGGCGCCGCGAAACCTCTTCTGCGTCGCCGCCACAAGCCGATCGACGCCGTCAGCCGTCCCGACATCGCAGGCGACGGCAAGGGTCTTCACGCCGTGCTCCCGGGCGATGCGGCGCGCCTCCTTCCTGAGCCGATCCTCCTGCCGCGCCGCCATGACGACATGCGTCCCTTCGGCCGCAAGCCCTTCCGCCACCGCCAGCCCGATGCCGACGCTTGCGCCGGTGATGACGGCGACCTTGTCGCGAAGTCCGAGATCCATTCTTCCCTCTTCTACTTAAGCCAAAGAGATTGTCGTCATGCCACGGCTTGACCGTGGCATCCATTCCGTAGCCGTCGCGATTGCCGCCGCCGTTTCCGAATGGATCGCCGGATCAAGTCCGGCGATGACGACAGTTCTGAGGATCTTGTGGCAGCTTCGTGTCCGACGGTTACGCTCCATCCACCACGATCTGCAGCTTCACGTCGGCCGGCCTGCCCTCGGCCGCCCGCTCGAAGGCGGGGATGCTCGCCTCGAAAGGGAATGTGTCGCTCACCAGCGGCTTCAGGTCGACCTTGCCGGAGGCGATCATCGCGATCGCGCGGTCGAAGACGTTGGCGTAGCGGAACACCGTCTCGATCCGCACTTCCTTGGCGGCGGCCGACACCACGTCGAACGACACGGGCTCAACCGGCATGCCGATCAGCACCAGGCAGCCGCCCGGCCGCGGAAGGTCGAAAATGCCTTCGAACGCCCGCGGGCTGCCGCTCGCTTCGAACACCACGTCGGCGCCCCAACCGTCGGTCTCGCGCGCCACGACATCGGCGAGCTTCTGCTCCTTGACGTTGACGGCGAGCACGCCCGAATAGCGGGCGGCGATCGCAAGCTTCTGCGGCTGCAGGTCGGAGATGATGACGCGGCTGCAGCCGCCGGCGAGCGCGGCGAGCGCCGCCACGATGCCGATCGGCCCGGCGCCGATGACGACGGCGAGATCGCCGGGGGCGATCCGCGCCTTCACCGCGGCTTGCAGCCCGACCGCGAACGGTTCGACCATCGCCGCTTCGGCGAAGGAGACGTTGTCGGGCAGCCTGAAGGTGAAGGCGGCCGGATGCACGACATAGGGCGTCAGGCACCCATGCACCGGCGGCGTCGCCCAGAAGCGCACGCTCGGATCGACGTTGTAGATGCCGAGCCTCGAAGCGCGGGACGTGGTGTCCGGAACGCCCGGCTCCATGCAGACCCGGTCCCCCGGCTTCAAGTTTCTGACGTTCCGGCCGACCTCGACGACGACGCCCGCGGCCTCGTGACCGAGGACCATCGGCGCCTTGACGACGAACGGCCCGATCCTGCCGTGCGTATAATAATGTACGTCGCTGCCGCAGATGCCGACGGTGTGGATCTTCACCTTTACGTCGTCGGGGCCAATCTCGAGCGGCAGGTCGATGTCGCGGAGACTTAGCTCGCGCTGGCGTTCAAGGACGAGTGCGCGCATCGGGTTTTCCTTTGAGCAGCGATGTGAAGCGTCCCTCGACGCCTATCCAGCTCTCGTCATGCCATGGCTTGACCATGGCATCCATTCCTGAATGATTGCGACAGTCACCACCACGGTCACGGAATGGATTGCCGGGTCAAGCCCGGCAACGACGACATTCCTGAGAGTTCTATTCCAGGCCCACCCGCCCTCACGCCGCCATCTGCTCCGGCGGCTTCATGGCGCCCGTCATGATGGCGACCGCGTCCGACATGGAATAGGCGGCCGGATCGATGATCGCGATCCGCCGGCCCAGGCGATGGATGTGGATGCGGTCGCAGACCTCGAACACATGCGGCATGTTGTGGCTGATCAGCACGATCGGCAGGCCGCGCCGCTTCACGTCGAGCATCATGTCGAGCACCCGGCGCGATTCCTTCACGCCGAGCGCGGCCGTCGGCTCGTCCATGATCACGAGCTTCGAGCCGAAGGCGGCGGCGCGCGCCACCGCGACGCCCTGCCGCTGGCCGCCGGAGAGCGTCTCCACCGTCTGGTTGATGTTCTGGATCGTGAGAAGGCCGAGCGATGAGAGATGGCGCCGGGCCTCCTTCTGCATGGTCGAACGGTCGAGCCGGCGGAGGTACTTTCCGGTGAATCCGGGTTTCCGCCGCTCGCGGCCGAGAAACATGTTGTCGGCGATCGACAATGCCGGGGAGAGCGCGAGGTTCTGGTAAACCGTCTCGATGCCGGCGTCGCGCGCATCCATGGGCGAGCGGAAATGCACCGGCCGGCCGTCGAGAAATATCTCGCCGTGGTCCGGGGTGACCGCGCCGCACAGCGCCTTGATCAGCGTCGACTTGCCGGCGCCGTTGTCGCCGATGACACCGAGGATCTCCCCCGGCAAAAGGTCGAAATCGGCGTGGTCGAGGGCGGTGACGCGGCCGTAGCGCTTCACCAGCCCGCGCGCATAAAGGATCGGTTCGGCCGGCGACTGTCCGGAGGCCGGGAGAACCGTCGCCTGCACGGTCGTCTGCATGGTGACATTTACAGCTTCGCCGCTCATGCCGAAATCCTCCGGATCCATTGGTCGAGCGTGACGGCGACGATGATCAGCACGCCGATCGCGAACTCCTGCCAGAGGTTGTCGAGGCCGTAGAGCGCCAGCCCGTTGCGGAAGACGCCCACGATCAGCGCCCCTACCAGCGTGCCGACGATCGAGCCGCGGCCGCCGAAGAGGCTGGTTCCCCCAATCACCACGGCGGTGATTGAATCGAGGTTCGCGGTCTGGCCGGCGAGCGGACTCGCCGCGCCGATCCGGCCGATCAGCACCCAGCCGCCGATCGCGCAGATGAAGCCGGCGATCGAATAGACCGCGAGCAGCGTGCGGTCCGTATTGATGCCGGCCAGGCGCGCCGCCTCCGGGTCGTCGCCCGTCGCATAGACGTGCCGGCCGAACGGCGTGCGGTTCAGAATGTACCAGATCACCACCGCAAGGAGGATCATCAGTATGGAGCCAAGGGTCAGCCGCGCGCCGCCAAAGCTGAGGGCCGTGCCGGTGAACTGCAGGATTGGCGCCTCGGCGGCAATGTCGGGCTGACGGATCGTCTCGCTCCTGGAAACCCAAAGAACGAGCGCCCCGAAGATGCTCCATGTGCCGAGTGTCACGATAAAGGGCGGCAGCCGCATATAAGTGACGAGCGCTCCGTTCACGAAGCCGCAAAGGGTTCCGACCAGCAGCCCCAGCGGAAACGCGATCTCAACCGGCACGCCCCAGATGACTGCGGACCGCGCCATCATGATGGAAGCGAGCACCATGATCGCGCCGACCGACAGATCGATGCCGGCGGTCAGGATGATCAGGGTCTGGGCGATCCCGACCACGCCGATGATCGTAACCTGCTGGAGCACCAGCGACAGGTTGAAGGGCGCGAAGAAGCGGTCCCCGACGAGCGCGCTGAAGAGGAGTATGCCGGTCACGAGAACGATAAAGGGAACGGCCGTCGGGTGCTCGTGGAGGAAGTGCTGCACCCGCTTGAGCAGGGTCTTCTCATCCTCGTCGAAGCTTGCGACCGCGGCATCCGCCTCGGTAAGGACGCGTTCGAAATCCGCCGGGCCCTGCCGGCCCGGGCCCTCCACTGTGCTGGTCATCGCCCCGCCATTGTTCGTACGGCAGCCCAGTCGGGAAGAGCAGCCGAAGCTGCCCTTCCAACGGTCACACTAGACGCATTGCGCGCCGATCAACATCAGCCCCAGCAGAGCGCCATGCCTTCGTCCGTGCTGATCGATTCCACGCCCTCGGCCGCCTCGTCGGTGATCAGAGTCGCGCCGGTATCGAGGAAGCCAAGCTCCGAATCGACCATCGGCTTGGTGCCCGATTTGGCGAACTCGGCGATCGCCTCCATCGCCATCGCCGCCATCTTCAGCGGATATTGCTGCGAGGTGGCGCCGATGATGCCGGCCTTGATGTTCTCCACGCCGGGGCAGCCGCCGTCGATCGAGACCACGAGAACGCTGCCGTCGTCCTTGCCGGCCGCCTTCAGCGCTTCCCACGCACCTGCCGCCGCCGGTTCGTTGATCGTATAGACGACGTTGATGTCCGGGCACTTCTGCAGAAGCGTCTCCATGGCGGTGCGTCCGCCGTCCTCGTTGCCGCCGGTCATCTCATGCCCGCAGATGCGCGCATCGTCCTCGTCGCCGTAGCGGTTCGGATCCTTCACGTCGACGCCGAAGCCCTCCATGAAGCCCTGGTCGCGCAGATAGTCCACCGTCGGCTGGTTGGTGGCGAGGTCGAGCATGGCGATCTTGGCGTTCGCCGCGTCGTCGCCGAGCTTGGCGGCCGCCCACTGGCCGATCAGCTTGCCGGCCTTGCGGTTGTCGGTGGCGAAGGTTGCGTCCGCCGCGTCGATCGGATCGAGCGGCGTATCCAGCACGATGACGAGCAGCCCGGCGTCGCGCGCCTGCTGAATGGTCGGCACGATGGCCGAAGAGTCGCTCGGCACGATCGCGAAGCCCTTGGCGCCGGCTGAGATCAGGCTCTCGATCGCCGCCACCTGCCCCTCGTTGTCGCCGTCGTACTTGCCGGCGAAGCTCTGGAATTCCAGGCCAAGCTCCTCGGCCTTCTGCGCAGCGCCTTCCCGCATCTTGACGAAGAACGGATTGCCCTCGGTCTTGGTGATGAGGCCGACAATATCCTGCGCCGAGGCGGAGCTCGCCACGCCGAGCACAAGCGCGCCGACGATCGACAGGTGCAGTCCACGAAGCCTGGTCTTCACGTTTTCCTCCCTTAAGCGACTCACAACCGCGACGAGGTGGATTCCGCTAGTCTTGCGCCGGCCCAAGATTTGAACCGGCTTTCATCCACCCTCGCACGATTCATATCACGCGCCGGGCGAAGCACAAGGAAATGCGCAAGCCCGACTCGCACGAGCGGTCGAATTTACGGATTGCCCGGAGTGCGACGGCTGAACTCGGGTCTGAGCATCCGATAGAGATTTCGGTAGCGCGCGAAGCGTTCGACATAGGCGGCGGTGAGCGCGGCATCGGGTTGAAGCGCGTCGAGCACCGCTGGCATGATGCATACCTCGGCCGCTGGCTCATCGGTCAGCGCCATTCGCGCGAGCCGGGCAGCGCCGAAAGCGGGGCCCTTCTCGCTGCCCGCGTAGCGGATGACCGGAAGGCCCAGCACATGTGCCAGAAGCTGCATCCAGAACCGGCTGCGGGCGCCGCCGCCGACCGCCGCCACCCGGTCGAGCCGCACGCCGGCGGCCTCGAGCAGATGCCGGGCTTCGAGCAGCGAATATGCGACGCCCTCGAGCACCGCCTGCACCAGGTCGGAGGCTGAGGCCGACGGATGAAGCCCGGCGAAGACGCCGCGCGCCGAAGGGTC
>DASWJZ010000194.1:0-1862 GCA_036396875.1 Propylenella sp. | reverse complement strand
GCCGGAAGTCGGCCCCGGCCGACCTCCATATGGTGCCCATAGGCACGAAACGTGTCCTCGGCAGCCCGAGGCCAGGCGTACCGGTCGGCGGTCTCAGCCACCGAACGCTGGATGAACGCGGCGCGCGCCTGCGGAGACCATCGGCTGACGTCCACGATCTTCCCGACCCAGACGTCCGCCTCGCCCGGCGGCAGGAGAAACCCGGTGAGCCCGTCGATGACCGCCTCGCGCAAGCCCCCGCAGGCTGCGGCCAGGGGAATGCCGCCGCAGGCGGACGCTTCCGTGGCGACAAGGCCGAAGCCCTCGAATTCGCCGTTCGGCAGCACGAGGTTCGGGACAACGACACAAAGCGCACGCGCATAGAGACGGGCCATCGCATCGGTGTCCTGCGGACCGATGTAGTCCACCCGCGGCTCGCCAAGCGCCTTGCCCTCGCTTTCGGACCAGATCGTGCCGGCAACCTTCAGGACCAATTTGTCGGGCAGCCTTGGAAGCACATGGCGGATGAACCAGGAACACCCCTTGCGCTCGACCAGCCGGCCGGCAAAGAGGACGAAGCTGTCCGGGCTGTCCGGGCTGTCCGGGCCGCCGCCCGGCCCCAGCGGCCGCATGTCCGTGGCCAGCGGCACGACGGCCACACGGCGGAACCCGTAACTTCGGACGCATTCGGCCGTCGCGGCCGAGTTTGCAATCACCACCGACGACCGCAGCAATCTGGCGCCAAGTCGCAGATAGGCCCCGTAAAGGCTCCCCTTGACCCCGCCCCGCAAGGGGTAGCTGACATCAGTCCCATGGGCGGACAGCGCCAGCTGCCAACGCCGTGAGCGCAGGCGCGCCGCGAGCGCCAGCGGCCAGGATGCCATGTCGGCGACGTGGACCGTCCCGCCCGTGTCCCTCGCGGTGAAAAGCCTCCAGGCCGCACGGACGGCGAAGGCCATCAGCGCCGCCGCCGATGGTGGCGAACCGTCCGGGCGCCCCGGCAGGGCGATCAGTTCCACCGGTGCGTGTCGCACCAGCGCCTGCGAAAGCTTGAGCGAATAGGTCTCCATTCCTCCAATAGCCGGGGGCCATTTGCGTGTGACGAAACGTATCATGGATTGGCCGACGCCGTCTTCCAGAGGTCACGCAATCAAACCTGCCAATGCTGGCCATCAACAAACGTCCGATTCCGACGCGAAACTTGGCATGATCAAGTTAAAAAATCCACCGAACTGAGGCAGCTTCGCCACTGCCAGCCAAATTTGCCATTGCTCAGGCGTACTCTCAAATGCACCATGCAACCGCGCCCGCCCGCGTCTCGCCGCCTTGCGCCGTCGAAGGCTTATCCGTCAACCGTAGTTGGCTCAATGCTGATGACATTGCCGACCATCAGCGCGATCGGAGTCCTGCCTATCACTTTGCGGGATGCGATCTGCGGCTTGTTGGTGAACAGATGGCCTGTTCGAGTGAACTCGGCAGCGAGCGTCTCGATCCCTCTTTCATCGTCAACGACAATGGTGATCCCCTCAGTCATTCGCACCTTATATAGCGCCATAACGTGCCCTCCGTTCCTCCACCCCTTGGCAGGAGCATTGAACCATTGGGAGTTCGCAAACGCAAACGCGCTGCAGACGCCTCACGGATTGCGACCGCGTATTGCCGGTTCGATCCCGTCACCGCCCACCAGCTGCGGCGGTTGTGCCGGCCAGGCCGCCGGTGATCCCGGGGCCGCAGGCCCGCCCCGCGGGCGGCACAATTGCCAAACGGCCGCTTCCCGGACTATGATCGCTCACGCAGATGACAAGATGAAGCGCCGCAAAGGCGCTCCAGCCGCCCTCCGAACGACAGCGGGGGCGGGGCACAAAGGGATGGAATGGCCTCAC
>DASWJZ010000193.1:0-5066 GCA_036396875.1 Propylenella sp. | reverse complement strand
CCGTCTCGCCGCGACAGTCGACGCCCAGATCGCCAATGGCCGGCCGGTGCGGCTCCGCCTCTCCGACTTCAACGACATCCGGCTGGCGCTATTCCTGTTCTCGCTGGCTACCGAGATCGCCGCCGCCTTCCTGCCGCTATATGCCCGCGCCGCGGCGCGGCCGTACTGGCTGTCGCCGGAAATGGCCGCAGCGGCGCTGCTGGCACTCTATCTGATCGCCGTCGCGATCGTGTCACCGTTCGGCGGCGCCTTGGCGCGACGCTTCGGCCCGCGGCGCCTATTCCTGGCCGCCGTGCCGCCGACCGCGCTGGCGCTGATCGCGCGGCCTTGGTGCGGCGGCGTTCTGGACTGCGCTTCCCCGCGCTGCTCGCCGGCATCGTCGCGCCGATGAACGCGGCTACGGCAATCTTCATCCGGTACCTGAGCCCGCTGATGCTCTCGGCCGCTGGCCACGGGCCGGCCGAGATCGCCCGCGTTGTGATGCTGTACTATCTGGCGATCGTCCTGCTCAGTCCGGCCATGGCCGGGCTTTCCGATGTTCGGTTCGGTCCGGTCACCCTCGTGCTTACCGGCTCCGCCGCCGCGGGCCTAGCGCTCCTGTCGCTCGGCCTCTGGAGCGGCTTCTGGGCGGTGACGCTCTCGGTCGCCGGGCTCGGCGTCGGCCACAGTTTCATCCGGGCGCCGCACTATGCACTTGCTCTGATGCTTGCAGAGGGAGGAGGTGACCTCGGCGCGCTGCGTCTGGTCGAGCGGTCCAGTGCCCTCCTTGGTCTCCTGCTGAGCGCCCTGTTCCTTGCCGACATCGGTGCGGAATCGACTGTGACAATCCCGGGTGTTGCCGTGCTGACCGGAGCTGCGGCATTTGGTATCGTCGAGTTGGCCGGTCGCTCCACGCCGCCGAGCGCTAATTGAGGATGGAAAACGATGTTGCGTTCGATCCTTTCCGCGGCGGTGATCGTCGTAGCGCTGGCCGGCACGGCTGTGGGCGCCGACTACAAGCCTGCCGGGAGGGCTCACGAAGTCGGCTGTTGTGAAGGGTTCGGATGCCGGCCCATTGCACTTGTGACGACGCCTCCGGAGCCGGTGTCCGAAAGCCTCCAGGGAAGGGACCCGCGGGATGGAGGGGGCTCCGTGGGCGCTATGGGGATTTGACGGTTTTGCGTCGTATGCTGCGCTCGGGCTGACGCGCGTGGCGGATGGAGATGATCACGTTGACGGGCGGGCGCGGCTCGCGGGTGTCATGCCTTTGGCAGCCTGGCCGCTGGAGAGCGGTCGACTTTGGCGAGATTGCGGGCGTGGGCGGTGCGATCGGGCACCAGCGAACGTCGTCGGCGGGCGGCCGGAAGCGGGTTGCTTCGGCGGGCTTGCGATGCGGCGACATGGCAATTTGCCGGAGGAACTTGATAAGCCCCGGTCACCGTCCAACTCCCGAGCTGAAAGCGCGCCCTTCGAAGTCTAGTCGGCCTCGCTCCGCTCGCTCTGAGCGGCCCTCCAGAAGCGACCGAGGTCCGCGACAGCCGACCGCCAAAGCTCGGATCCTCTGGCGCCAAAGCGCAGCACAAAGCTCGGATGATAGGTCACGCCGACCGGAATGCCCCCGGAAACTGAACCTTCGGCCCCGGACCTCTTCGACGGAACCCGCGCCGAAGAGCTTGGCTGCCGACTTTCCAAGTGCACCGATGAAACTTGGCTGCACCTTCGCTATGTCGCCGAGCACGTAGCGACCGAGTGTCCGCAGCTCGTTGGCGCTCGGTGTCCGATTGCGGGAGCCCGTGCGCGACCGTTCGATCGGACGGTAGGGGATCGTGTTGGCAAGACGAACGCTCGACGCGTCGATTCCCGCCTCGCCCAGCATCTCCCGCAACGCCTGCCCGGCGGGCCCCACGAATGGACGGCCGCTCTCTGCCTCCCGGCGCCCCGGCGCCTCCCCGACCAGGTAAAGACGCGCGACGGAGCTTCCTTCCGGCATGACGATCCTGCCGTCGAAAACGCGCAAATCGGGAGGGGGAGAAGCAGGCTCAGGTGGTGAATGCGGCATCGGCAGTTTCTTTCCGGCGCTAGTCCCGCCCGCATTTTCGACCATCCGCCCGTCAGGCTGACGGGAGTTGACCCACCGCAAGGCGCTTGACGCCACGCAGCCTCATCGCTGCGGATGGAATCAGAACGGGAAGCCATCATGCTCAAGGAATCTCCGCCTCCGGTCGAGATCAATATCAGCCCCGAAAAGGTCTGCTACATCATCGTCAAGGCGCGCGAGTTCGACGCCAAGGTCGAGCCGGTCGAGCCTGACCCCGCCTCCAACCCGTCCGACGACGCCGGCCGCGAAATCCTCGAGGACTATGCCGACGATCCCACCTTCCATGAGCTGCAGCAGGCGATCGTCGACCTGAACGATGACGAAATCGTCGATCTCATCGCCCTCGCCTGGGTCGGTCGCGGCGACTTCGAGCGCAGCGACTTCGCGAGCGCCCGCAGCCTCGCTGTGGAGCGCCACCGGCCCAATTCCGCCCCCTACCTGATCGGCATGCCGACCCTCGGCGACTGCCTGGAGGAAGGGCTGGCGGAGCTTGGCTATTCCTGCGAAGAGACCGCGCTGGCGCATTTGTAGCGATGGCGGGAGCGCGAGCTTCGGTCCGGAACTCTCCGCGCCCCTCCCGGGATCGCTGCTCACGCCGCTTCATTGCCGTGCCTGGCAGCCGGACTGACCGCCGTCGCGAACGGCCCTTTTTCGCCATCGCGCTCCGTGAAGCGCACCTCCGTCCCTGGCGTGAGGGCTTCCCACCTCCCTCCGGTCAGGCTGTCCCGCTCGAAAAAGATTTCCCGGCCATCCGGCGTTTCGATGAAACCGTAGCCCTCACGGGTCATCATCCGGGCGACGGACCCGTGCCCGACCGGTGGATGCGCCTTCGTACGCTGCGGATCCATGCGGCGGACGAAGTCCTCCAGCTTCCGCTCGGCCGCGTCGAAAGCGTCGCGAATCGCAACCAGCAAGTCCTCGTGCGCGTGGTCGAGCTCGTGGGCATTGCTGACTGCCACATCTCCGGCTGGAACCCGCACGTCGACGCTCACGTGAAAGATCTTGCCGTGCCGGCCGTGCCGGTGCGGCGCTTCAACCATGACACGGCAGGACGTGATGCGCCCGTGGGACCGCTCCAGGTGATTGATCCGCTCGCGGATTTTCGCCTCGGCGCTCATCGAGCGGTCCATCCCGTGAAACGAAATCTGAGGTTCGATCTGCATGCCTTATCTCTTTGCCCTCCTGGCTTCCGAGCAGCTTGTCGGAAACGGGCAAGAACCTTTCGAAAACCCGCTCGAATGATGCCCGTCGCCGCCGGCGTGCGAAGGGCAAGAAAGCCCTTCGCCACCCGACGCTCAATCATCGTCGTCTTGCGGACTCCCCATGAACGCGCGCATCTCCTCGACGGTGATCTTGCCGTCCTCGCTCTCGTCGACGAGATCGAACATCCGCTTGTGGACGGCCTGCATCTCCTCGAACGACACCGCCCCGTCGCCGTCCGTGTCCATCATCACGAACATCATCGGCATCATCGTTCGCGAGCCCATCATACCCATCATGCCGGGGCCCATCATCCGGCGCCCCATTCCCCAGTCATCGTCCCCCATTTGCCAGGGCCCGTGCCACCAGCCCCTGCCGCGGCGGTCATCCGAGTCCTGGGCAAGCGCGACCCCACCAACGACGCCGATCGCAACTGCCAGGCTCACCGCCGGAATAAATGCGCTGTACCGCATGGAACTGTCCTCCGTTTTAGCGTGCCCTGCCGATGCAAGGGCAATCGTCGACAGGATGCCGGCGGGGCGGCTCCTCGCCTTGATTCAAGTCAACGTCTTAGCGGCGGTCGGGGATGGCAGCGGACACGAATCGGTCCAGTTTGCGAATTGACTTGGCTCAAAGCCGGCGGAGCCGCACCGCGTTTACGATCCGCCAAGCGGAGGATGGAAAATGCTGCAGGCAAGGACAGAGTCGAGCGCAGCGCCGTTGACGCGGAAGTCGGGCGTCCTCGTGAAGTTCGAGATATGCGATCGGGTAGGGAAACGGCTGCATGACGGTCGGTTGAACGGCGAATTTCCGGACCGCCGGACCGCGGTCCAGGAGATCAAGCTGCACCTCCAGCAATTCGAGCGCGCCGGCTATGACCGCATGCGTCGTTTCTGGTGGGGTCGGTCCCTATCCGGGCCGTGTGAGGAGACCCGATTCTTTGTGAAGTAGCCACTCATCCTCGGCACGTTTCAGTCCCGCTTGCGTGCGCCGGCGAGAGCCATCTTGACGAATGACAGCGTGTTGTCGCTAAGAAGCTCAACCCCGCCGCCGAAGGTTCTGCACTCCTCGTCCATCCTGCGCCGGAGCCATTCGGCGTCGACGCGCTCGACCCGGTTCAGACGGAAGTTTCGGACGCAGAACGGCACCATTTCAAGCGACAGAAGCTTGCCGTCGCCGGGCGCGATGGTAACCAGATACATGAAAACAAGGTCGCTCCGATACGCCTCGTAGCCGCCGATTCCCTCGTAGTCATTGAGGAAATCGCCGCAGCCATAGAGGATCGGCTTTCCGTGAAACACCTCCACCGCCTTGAAGTGATGCGATGAATGGCCGTAGATCACATCGACCTGCCCGCTCCCGAGAAGCTGCTGCGCAAAGGCGCGCTCCGCAGCGGAGATGCTGTAGCCCCAGTTGCGGCCCCAGTGGATGGACAGCATGACGATGTCGCCCCGCCGCTTCTCACGCGCGATGCGTGACGCCAGGTCGTCGGCCGCCCCTTCCGAGACCTGCGCTATCAAGCTGACGCCCGGATGATGCGGCCCCGCCGCCCATTCGAAGGGAACGCCGCTCGAGCCGTGCGCGACGCCATAGACGAGGACGCGCCCCTTGCCGGGCAATCCGAAGACGGCCGGCGCTTCCGCTTCCATCTGGTCCCGGCCGGCGCCCGCGGTCTTGATACCGGCCTGCTTCACCGCATCGAGCGTCTCCAGTAACCCCTCGCGGCCCCAGTCGAGGACATGATTGTTGGCAAGCACGCAGCAGTCGATGCCGGCCGCACCGACGCAGG
>DASWJZ010000192.1:0-2101 GCA_036396875.1 Propylenella sp. | reverse complement strand
GACAGGTAGAAGTCCGCGCGCACCTTCTTCACGGCCGCCAGGTTCTGCGGGTTGAACGCCACCGGCAGGAACCGGACCCCGACCGCCGAATCGACCTCCTTGACCTTGGGCGCGCCCACGGCGATCGCCATCGAGTCGAGCCGCCCGGCCTTGAGGTCGTCGGCCCCGCGGATGATCTCGGGGATCGGCACCGGCTGCACGTCTTTCATCGTGAGCCCGGCCGTGTTCATCAACGCTTCCTGGAGGCGCTCGCCCTGCTTGAACGCGGTCCAGCCGGCGGACAGCCGGGCGCCCTTCAAGTCGGCGATCGTCTTGAACTTCGAATCCTTGCGCACGAGCATGCCGATGTTGAACGTCACCATCTTGGCGATGGCGCGGAGTTTCGTCATCGGCCGGCCGGCGAACGCCTCTTCGCCGTTGAGCGCGGCGGCGGCGTTGCTCGCGTCCGTCAGCATGATCTGCGCTTCGTTGGAATTGACGGCGGCGATCTGCGCTTCCGGCCCGCGCATCGGCGTGACGATGACCTTGAGGTCGGTCTTGTCGAGGAACACTTTCGACATCACGGTCGACTGGAAGTTGAGCAGGCTCCCCTGCGGGAGTGTCGAGAAGGTCACGGTTTGGGCCGAAGCCGAACCCGCTCCAAGAACGGCAGCGGCCGCGGCTGCCGCAAGATAACTTGCCAGTCGGATCATCGGACGGACCTCCCTGATCGGTGTTGGATACGCATGTTTTTCGCCTGATGCGGCCGCTACGATTTCGGCCAGATGCCGATCTCCTTGTAGTATTTGATCGCCCCCGGATGGTACTGCAGGATGCTGAACGGCTTCGCCAGGTCTTTGGGATCGACGGCGAAGAACGACGGGTGGCCCTGCACGAGATCCGCCTTGTTGTCGTGAATCGCCTTGGCAAGCTTGTAGACGATATCGTCCGATACGCTGACGCTCGCCGAGATCGTGTTGTCGAAGGCGAGCAGGTGCATCGTCTCCAGCACGCCCGTCGCCGCCGGCGACGGCTTGATCTCGGCGAGATAGAAGTCAGGCCGCACCGACTTCGCGGCCGCCCGCGTCTTGTCGTTGTTCGGGATGGGCAGGAATCGCAAACCGCCGATCGCGGCATCGACTTCCTTCACCTTCGGAGCACCGACGGCGATCAGCGCGGCGTCGAGGCGGCCGGCCTTGAAATCGTCCATCCCGCGGATGATTTCGGGGACCGGAACGGGCTCGAAATCCCGGCCGCTCATCGTCATGCCCGCGGTGCGCAGCACGCCCTCCTGCAGGGCGAGGCTCTGGCGGAACGCGATCCAGCCGCTCGGCAGGCGCTTGCCCTTGAGGTCCGCGACGGTCTTGAACGGCGCGTCCTTGCGAACCACGAAGCCGATGTAGAACGGCATGAGTTTCGCGACGGCGCGAATGTTCCGCGCCGGCCGGCCCACGAACGACTCCTGGCCCGAGATCGCGACACCGGCATTCGTCGAGTCGACCAGCATGATCTGCGAATCGCCGCGGTCGACCGAACCGATCTGCGCCTCGGGACCCTGCATCGGCGTGATCACGACCTTGAGATCGGTCTTGTCGATGAACATCTTCGCCAAGACCGTCGCCTGAAAGTACGTGAGGCTTCCTTGCGGCAGCGACGCGAACGAAACGGTTTGTGCAGAAGCGGCGGTGGCGAACGCGGCGCACAGTGCCGCCGCCCCGAAAACGCGGAAGATGCGGATCATCGCGCGGTCCTCCCTGACGTGTTTGAGCCTCGGTTCGCGGTTTCTTGACGCCGACTATAGGGCCGGCGTTCGGACGCGACAATGTCGGCCGCGCCGTACGCCATCCCAACGGCGCGCAATCCCACCTCCGCTCGGGCGGGCTTTGGGCAAGGGGGCTCGCCTTTGGGCACCGACCTCGTGTAGGTTGCCGCCATGCCGAAGCGCCCCCTCACCATCATGCTTGCCGGCCCGCGCGGCTTCTGCGCCGGGGTCGAGCGGGCGATCGAGATCGTCGAGCGCGCGCTCGAGAAGTTCGGTCCGCCCGTCTATGTGCGCCACGAGATCGTGCACAACCGCACGGTCGTCGAGGCGCTCGAGGAGAAGGGCGCGGTGTTCGTCGAG
>DASWJZ010000191.1:0-1783 GCA_036396875.1 Propylenella sp. | reverse complement strand
TGGATTTCTTCCGCCGCGGCGATGTGCATGGCGGTCGGGAAGCAGTCGTTCGACGACTGGCTTATGTTGACGTGATCGTTCGGATGAACCGGCGACTTCGACCCTATCGTGCCGCCGAGGATTTCGATCGCCCGGTTGGCGATCACTTCGTTGGCGTTCATGTTCGACTGGGTGCCGGAGCCGGTCTGCCATACGACCAGCGGAAAATGATCGTCGAGCTTGCCTTCGGCGACCTCCTGCGCCGCCTGCACGATCGCCCCGCCAATCTTCCGGTCGAGCTTGCCAAGATCCATGTTGACCTCGGCGGCGGCGCGCTTGATCAGGCCGAGGGCGCGGACGATCGGCGCCGGCTGCTTCTCCCAGCCGATCGGAAAATTCTCGCGCGAGCGCTCGGCCTGCGCGCCCCAATACCGATCGGCGGGCACCTCGATCGGGCCGAAAGTGTCGGTCTCGGTGCGGGTCGGTTGTTTGGGGCGATGTCCGGGCATCGAGTCTTATTGCGCCGTATGGGCGCTGTGCCCGCCGTGCGCTCCCGCGCCATCGCCATAACCGCGGGCGGCGTTGTAGAGCGCGATCTGATGCGGTGTCAGAAGCGCGGTCGTCTGCAGGTGATAGCGCAGGTGGATGCCGCGGAGGATGCCTCTCAGGCGGCCGATTTCCTCGGCGGCCGACATGACCGCGTCCTCGCTCGGTCCGCCCTCGCGAAACAGGGCGTCGAAGTCGGCTTCCGCCACGAGCACGGCCTGTCCGGCGGCAATTGCTTCGCTCTTCATCTCGTCGAACAGCGCGCCGATCTCCGCCTTGCGTTCATCGCCAAGGCCGAGTTGGTCGGCAAGGTCGAGAACGTGGCGGGGGCCGGGATAGCCGTTCAGTTCCGCCGCAAGAGCCTGGCTGAAGCCGAGGCCGTTCGTGAGCGCGTCGATTTCCTCCGCCGACATGGCTCTGATCGGTCGCTCCTGGAGGCCGGCGTACGGTTGCTGTTCGGCGGCCGGCGCGGCAGTCGCGGCGGCGAGCAGGAAGGCAACGAGGAGGCAGGTTCGCATCGAAATCTCCGTGGGGGTGGTGTCGCCCACCTATTTCTTGCGGAAGGCGTCGAGGCTGACGACTTGCGCCGCGCCCGCGGCGGGCGCGGCTTCGTCGGATGGCGCCTCTGCGACGTCGGCATCGGCCATCGGCGTCTGGCTCGGCTTTTCAGCCGGCGTGGCCGGCACCAGCGCGATCGCCGGTTTCTCCTCCGCCTTTGGCAGCGCCGCGGTCGGCACCACGGCGAACTGCAGCTGGAAGCCGACCGACGGATCCGCAAACGTCTTCACCGCGCTGAACGGGACGAATAGCCGCTCGGGAATGCCGTTGAAGGAAAGCCCGATCTCGAAGGCGTGCTCGGTGACGACGAGGTCCCAGTACTGATGCTGGACGACGATCGTCATTTCCTCGGGATACTGGGCGAGGAGCCGCGTCGAAACGCGTACGCCGGCGGCGTTGGTCGCGACGGTGATGTAGAAATGATGTTCGCCGGGAAGTCCGGTTCGGGCGACCTCCGACAAGACCTTGCGCACCACGCCGCGCAGCGCGTCCTGCGCCAGGATATCGTAGCGGATGAGGTCTTCAGCCATGATCGTCGGCAGTGGCCCCGGTCTCGGATTCGGGCCTCGCCGAAGGCCCCAGAAAAAAGTGGAGGCTTCTGTTGCCAGGTGCCTCCGAACCCCGCCTTACGGTGCGACCCGCAAGGGCTTGGATTGAGGTTGCATCACCGCTTACGCAGCGAGGCGAGCCTCGGCATAGT
>DASWJZ010000190.1:0-7088 GCA_036396875.1 Propylenella sp. | reverse complement strand
CGACCGTGCGGGTGATCACGCTGGCCGCCATCGGGTCGGCGCCGTAAGTCTCCCCCTCCTCGAGCGACAGAAGCTCCGCCAGCCGCGTGCGCGCCCGACTGACGCGGCTTTTTATTGTGCCGACCGCGCACTGGCAGATTTCCGCGGTTTCCTCATACGAGAAGCCGGAAGCGCCGACCAGGATGAGCGCCTCGCGCTGATCCGCGGGAAGCTGCACGAGCGCTTCGCGAAAATCGCTGAGATCCATATGTCCGCTCTGCGACGGCTGCGAAGCGAGCCGTGCCGCGTAGGCGCCTTCCGCGTCCTCCACCTCCCGCCCCCGCTTGCGGACCTGCGAGTAGAATTCGTTGCGCAGGATTGTGAAGAGCCACGCGCGCAAATTCGTCCCTTCCTGGAACGTGTCGAATTTCGCCCACGCCTTCATCAGCGTTTCCTGCACGAGGTCGTCGGCCCGCTCGCTGTTTCCCGTCAGGGAGACTGCGAACGCCCGCAGATTCGGGATCGAAGCGAGAAGGTCTTCCCGCAGCGCCTTGGAGACCGGCATCAGTGGCTCTCCTCAGTCCTTCTGCGCGGTCGATCGCTCGAGCTTTTCCAGCAGCTCCATGAATTTGTCGGGAACCGGCTCATTGATGACGTCATCGTAGATCGCCCGCAAATGCTTGCCGATCTCGGTTTGAATGCGCGGATCGATCCGCGCATGGGAACGCCCTGAACCTCCGCCTTCCAATTCGGTGCGCATCTTTCTTCCTTTTTTCTTGCGCGCGCCGCGTGAGCTTCCTTCAGATCTCACCATCCCAGCTCCCCAAGCGCGGGCCGGAAATCTTGCACCCCCCGCAAAGATGTCCCGGTCACAGCGTGCCTGCAGCGCGACTTCCGCTTCCATTGATGAACGAGCGGCGAGCCTGCCCTGTTCCTGTGGCGGTCAAGTTTCCCTAAAATTGCACTTGCCATGGTTACGAAAGCGTTCGTGTGGTTACCGCCCAGTCCGTTTTGCGGTCGTTCCCAAGGACTTAGGATGTCGCGCCCGGCGCGGCAAAAAAATAATATCCGGTCTGGAACCTCACGGCCGCGCCCGCGTTTTCGCTCAGCCTCGACATCCCGATCTTGCGAAAGGCATGGCGAGCTGAGTGATGATCGCTGTTCTTGCCGTTCAGTTCGCGGCGCTTCGCGACCGCGGACCCGGCAAGAAGGGCGGGCAGCGCTAAACCCCGGCCGGCCCCTCCTCATGCCCCCTTCCCCCTCGTGGTCGGCCGGGGCCCCTCGCAAAAGGGCAAGAAGACCGGGATCGCCGGGATCGCGGCCCTTTTCCAGGTCCCCGAGGGCGACCGACGCGGTTTCTAGGCCCACAACAGCACGAGCAAGCCCAGGAGAACGAGGGCGAGGGCTGTTCCTACGAACAGCGCCGTCAGGTTTGTCCGGCGCCGGTCGCCCTGCCGCGCCTCCGTCTTCGTCAATTCTTCCGTCATGCGAAAATCGTCCGTGAAAGCCCTGAAGCGCAAACGCAAAGGGGAGCGGACGGTTCCAAGCGAAACGCCGTCAGGCGGCGTCATTCACCGGCCGCCTCCGCCGGGCCGCAGGACCGTCAGCCCGCCCTTTCGCACCGAGCAGCGCAGCGGCGATTCCAGCGGCGTGATCTCCCCGTCGACCGACGCACTGACCGAGTTGGTTCGCGGCCAGATCTCGACTTCCCTTGCAGTCCAGCTTTCAAGCAGCGGGGTGGCGTATACGCCTCCCAGGATCATCCGCGCCGTCAGCTGCAGGAGATCGCCCCAGCGCCGCGACGTCGCGACATAGACGCCGAGCGCACCCTGCCTGAGATCGTCGGCGTATGGCAGGTGGCCTTCCCCCAGCGGATTGTTCGTGATGACGATGGCGGCCGTGCGCCGTTCCACGGAGCGGCCGTCGATCAGCATGCGGACCGCCATCCGCGGCGGATGTCGGAGCACGATCCACCATGCCTGCATGCTGCCCCACAGCTTGCCAAGGCGGGAGGCGTATTGCAGGCGCTCGCGTACGCGGATCAGGCGGGGATGGAGGCCGAGCGTCACGTGGTGGATGAACGTGCGCCCGTTCACGACCCCGATGTCGACCTTCTCCATCCGGGCAGTCGCCAGCGCCTCGGCCGCGCCCGCGAGGTCGAGCGGGATTCCGAGCGAGCGGGCGAAAAGGTTCATCGTGCCGAGTGGGAGTATGCCGAGGGCGACGCCGCTTTTCGCCGCGGCGGCGGCGGCGGCCGAAACCGTGCCGTCCCCGCCTCCAACCACGAGCGCGTCGCACGATTTCGCCTCGCAGATGCGCAAAATCGCGGCGACCGCGCCGTGACCGGCATGTATTTCGGGCTTCACCGTATGGCCATGGGCGCGGAAGATCTCCACAAGCGCCCGCAGCACCTCGTCGGGATCGCGTCCCCGGAGCGTGCCGGCTTTGCGGTTGAGAACGAGTGTCAGGTTCATGGCTGCCGAACATAGCGCGGGCCACCATCAACCACGCGTTTCGCGGGAGCGTTCCGCTGCCGGCGAAATTTCACCACCACCGCCCCGCTATCGCCTGAGGAGAGGCGGACGGCTGTAGCAATTTCCGCTTGACCCTCCAATGAGCCAGCCATAGTCGTGCAAACGATTGCGCCCTTGCCGCGAGATCGAGCCGGGGAATCACGCTGCGGAGGAACGAGGGCGAGCCGTGCTTGAGGTGCGCGAACTCTGCAAGAATTTCGGGGGCATCCGCGCCGTCGACAATTGCTCGTTCACCGTCGAGAAAGGTTCAATCACCGCCTTGATCGGACCGAACGGGGCCGGCAAGACCACCGCATTCAATTGCATCTCCAAAACCATGCCGCTGACCAGCGGGGAGATTTGGCTCGACGGCGAACGGATCGACACGTTCCGCCCCTTCCAGATCACCCGGCGCGGACTCAGTCGCACCTTTCAGATCAGCCGGAACCTTGAGGATCTGACCGTTCTGGAGAATCTGGTGGTGCAGTCCCGCGTCCCGCACTGGCGCAGCCTTTTCGGCGCCGCCGTCACGCCGGCGGAAGAGAAGAAGGCGCTCGACATCCTCGACTTCCTCGGCATCACGCGCCTCGCGCATGAGGAGACGCGAAGCCTGTCCTACGGGCAGAAGAAGCTCATGGACTTCGGCGCCCTCCTGATGTCCGACCCGAAGATCATTCTGCTCGACGAGCCTGCCGGCGGCGTCAATCTCCGTCTTCTGCAATCGATCGTGGAGCGCATCCGCGAGCTGAACGAGCGCGGCCTCACCGTCTTCATTGTGGAGCACAACATGGACGTGGTGATGGCGCTTTCGCATAAGGTGGTGGTCATGGCGCACGGCCAGGTCATCGCAGAAGGGAGCCCGCGCGACGTGCAGTCGAACCCGCAGGTCCTGGAGGCGTATCTCGGCGGCTCAAGCCCGGGGGCCGCGCTCCATGAGGCGGGACATGCCTGATCTCCTCGAAGTCCGCGGCGTCGTCGCCGGCTACGGCCGCGGCCCCGCCATCCTGAACGGCGCCGCCCTCACCGTCCGGAGCGGCCGCACCCAATGCATCATCGGCCCGAACGGCGCCGGCAAGTCGACGCTGCTCAAGGCGGTGACCGGGCTTCTGCCGATTCGGGAGGGCGAGATCCTGTTCAAGGGTGAGCGAATCGACGGCCTCCGGCCGGACCAGATTCTGCGGAAGGGAATTTGCTACGTCCCGCAGGAGCGCGCGCTGTTTCCGAAAATGTCCGTGCGGGAAAATCTCCGTATGGGGGGATATGTGATTGAGGATCGCGCGGAGCTGGAGCGGCGCATCGACAACGTGCTGAAGCAGTTTCCCATTCTCCGCGAGCGGGCGCACCAGCATGCCGGCACGCTGTCTGGCGGCGAGCAGCAGATGCTGTCGATGGCGCGCACCCAGATCGTGCAGCCCGAGCTCGTGCTCCTCGACGAACCCTCGCTCGGCCTTGCGCCGCAGATCGTCCGGCAGATGTTCGACATCATCGATATGCTCGCCGCGAGCGGCATGACGGTGGTGTTCGTCGAGCAGAACGCCGTCATGGGGCTGAAGCACGCCGCATGGGGGGCGGTGCTCGACTTGGGGCGTGCTCTCTTCGACGGACCGGCCGACGAGATTCTGGCGGACGCGCGCATCCAGGAACTCTATCTCGGCAAGGCGGCGGCCGCCGCGGCCTGAAGGAGGACGATGGCCGATTTCGCGCAGATCGTAATCCTCGGACTGGCGCTCGGCGGCGTCTACGCGCTGATGGCGTCCGGGCTGACGCTGATCTTCGGCGTTATGCGCATCGTCAACCTCGCGCACCCGATCTTCATCATCGGCGGCGCTTTCGTCAGCTACTGGCTGTTCAAGCTCTATGGGCTGGATCCCATCCTGTCGATGCCGCTGGCGGCGGGCGTGCTGTTCTTCACCGGGCTCGCCCTCTACAAGCTTGTTTTCGAGCGGGAGGCCGCGAACGCGAAATATTCCGAGATGACGGTGCTGCTGACGTTCGGGGTGGCGCTCTGCGCCGACGGGCTTCTCGGCACGCTCTTCTCCAACACGCAGCGCGTGACGACGCCCTCCTACGCGACCGACGCTATCTTCATCGGCGAAGTCTTCATCCCGAAGGGCCAACTCTATGCCGGGATCGCCTCGATCGTCGTGATCGGCGCGCTGTTTCTCTTTCT
Source organism: Propylenella sp. (assembly GCA_036396875.1). GTDB lineage: Bacteria > Pseudomonadota > Alphaproteobacteria > Rhizobiales > Afifellaceae > DASWJZ01. The sequence goes on along the minus strand of DASWJZ010000190.1, from coordinate 2,426 downwards.
GCGCTACACGCGCTTCGGCTATGCGATCCGCGCCACTACGCAGAACCGGGCGGCCGCACAGCTGATGGGCGTCAATGTCGGCTTTGTCTCGCTCATGACGTTCGGCATCGGGCTTGGCCTCGCCGGCGCCGCCGGCGCGCTGGTCAGCTTCATCTTCTCGTTCTTTCCGGCCAAGCACTGGGAGTGGATCGCGATCCTGATGTCGCTCGTCGTCCTCGGCGGCATGGGCAAGCTTCTGGGCGTGATCGTCGCTTCGCTCGTCCTGTCGGTGATCGCCGCCTTCGTCGGCACCTATTTCGGATCGACCTGGTCGACCCTCACTTTTTTCCTCGCTCTGTTTGTGATCCTGCTCGTCCGACCGCAGGGTTTGTTCGGCGAGAGGATCGAGGAGACCTGAAGTGTCCGCACCGCTCGACGTGGGCGACGTGCTTGAGGCCCGCAAGGGCTACGACGCCAGCCTTGCCGCGACCCGGAGCACGGGCCGGCCGGTCTGGCTGCCGCTGATCTTGATCGGCGTCCTGCTCGTCGTGCCGGCGCTGCAGCTCACCGGAGGCGGTTACAATTACGTCCTCCACATGTTTCTCTTAACGATGATGTACGCCGCGATGGCGTCGAGCTGGAACATCCTCGGCGGCTACACCGGCTATATTTCGCTCGGGCACAATGTGTTCTTCTGCGTCGGCGGCTATTTCTCCGGCATGATCCTCGCTTATTTCGGCATATCCACCATCATCACCGCACCGCTTGCCGGCGTTGTCGCGGCCGCCGTCGGCTTTCTTGTCGGCCTGATCACGCTGAAAATGCGCGGGCCGACGTTCATCATCTCGTCGATCGCGCTGTTGATGGTGACGCGCATCCTGTTCGACAACTGGCGCTTTGTCGGCGGCTCGAACGGCGTCACGCTCGTGCCGCCGCTCTCCTTGTCGGCCCAGTGGATGAAGCTCCCCTACTACTACGCCTTCCTGGTGATCATGGTGGTCACCGTATACGCCGCCTACCGGATCAAGCATTCGAAGTTCGGCCTGCATCTGCGCGCCATCAGCCAGGACGAGGTGAAGGCCGAAAGCGCCGGCATCGATACGCGGCTCTACAAGTCGATCGCGTTCGCCATCTCGGCCTTTTTCATCGGAATGTGCGGCGCGGTCTGGGGCGAATACCTGACCTACATCCGGCCGAACATTTTTCTGATCCTGCTGATCGCGGCGCAGATGGTCCTGATGTGCATCCTGGGCGGCAAGGGAACCGTGGCCGGTCCGATCGTCGGCGCGATCCTCCTCATCGCCTTCAACGAGGCCTGCGTCGCCTTTCTCGGATGGAGCGAGATCAACATCCTCGGCACCGGGCTGATCATGGTCGTGACGCTGATGTTCTTCCCGAACGGCATCGTCGGCACGCTGGCGCAGAAGAAGAAGCTGCCGCGCTTCCTGAACTGGGATTAGCGGCCGCCGATGCCGGAATTCCTGCTCTACAATGCGCCGCAATCGACCTGTTCCCAGCGCGTCCGCTTCGTGCTGAACGCGAAGGGGCTCGCCTTCGAGGAGGTGAAGCTCGACCTCTTCGCCGGCGACCAGCTCCGGCCCGACTACCTGAAGATCAACCCGAACGGCGTCGTGCCGGCGCTCGTGCACGACGGCGAAGCGGTGATCGATTCCGCCGTCATCATGGAATATCTCGACGAAATCCGGCCGGAGCCGGAACCGCTCAGGCCGAAGACGCCGCTCGGCCTGGCGCGCATGCGCTCGCTGATGCGCTTCATCGACGAGGTGCCGACGCCGGCGGTGCGGGTGCCGTCCTACAACCTCGCTTTTCTCCCGCACTTTCAAGCGATGTCGGAGGATGAGTTCGTCGCTCTCGCCAATTCCAAGCCGCTCCGAAGGGAGTTTCTGCTCAGCATGGGCCGCTCCGGCTTTCCCGAACCGGACATGAAATCGGCGCTCGACCGCCTCGCCCGCGCAGTGAAGCGCATGGACGAAATCGTCGCCGCGAGCGGCGGCCCGTGGTTGATGGGCGAAAGCCTCTCGCTCGCCGATATCGCCATCATGCCGGTGATCGTGCGTATGGAGGACATCGATTTGGGCGCGGCGTGGGACGACAAGCCCAACGTCGCCCGCTGGCTCAACGCCATCCGTGCGCACCCGGCCTTCCGTCCCACGTACTATTTCGGCTCGCTTCTCACCGAGAAATATCCGCATCTGGCGGAAAGGAAGTCGAAGCAGGCGGGCTGACGAATCTACGTATCTACGTACCGTCCCGCGCAAAGAATCGCTAGCGACGTGCGTCCGGCACCCGGGCCGGCGCGCACCGACAGGGGCGAAGGCGAAGCCGGCGGCCCGACGGCTCGGCCGCTCAGCCATGAACGCCGTCGATGCGCCGTCCGCTGTCGAGAACCCTGGCGATACCGGCCTCCCTTTCTTCCAGCGCCTCGC
>DASWJZ010000189.1:0-5059 GCA_036396875.1 Propylenella sp. | reverse complement strand
CCGGCGAGATGGATTTCGGCAAGGCGAGCGCGATCGCGAAGGAGATGCTGGGGTAAGCATGTACCAGCCGCCGCATCACCGCGAGGACCGCCTCGACGTTCAGCATGCGCTGATCCGCGCGCACCCGTTCGGCACGCTCGTCACGCTCGGGCCGTCCGGCATCGTCGCTAACGCCATCCCGTTCCTCGTGGAGCCGGCCGAGCCTTTCGGCATCCTGAAGGGGCATGTGGCGCGGGCGAATACGCAATGGCGCGACTTCGACGCTGCGACCGACGCGCTGGTCATTTTCCAGGGCATGGAGCGATACATCACTCCGGCCTGGTACGCGACGAAGCGGGAGACCGGAAAGGTCGTGCCGACCTGGAACTACGTCATGGTCCACGCCTGGGGCAGAATGCGCGCGGTGGAGGACCGGGACTGGCTTCTTGCCCAGATCACGGCGCTGACTGCGGCCCACGAGGCTGGACGGGCGGAGCCTTGGGCGGTCACCGACGCCCCGGCCTCGTTCGTCGATGCGCAGCTCAAGGGCATTGTCGGCATCGAGATCCCGATCCGGCGCATCGAAGGCAAATGGAAGGTGAGCCAGAACCGGCCCGAGGCCGACCGCCGCGGCGTCGCCGAGGGCCTGCGTGAGGCGGGCGACCCGGCGAGCCTCGCGATGGCGGCGCTGGTCGAGGCGCGGGGACGCTGACCGGCCTCGGGTCGGAATAATTGTCGGTGCCTGTGATTCTCGGGCGTCGTTCCTGCAGACGCCGAAATGCACGTTCGGCCAATCCCGAATCACTGGTAGACGATCACGTATGCGCTTTCCGCCCGCCTTTCTCGACGACATCCGCGCCCGCATCCCGATCTCGGATGTGGTGGGGCGCAAAGTCACGTGGGACAAGCGGAAATCCAATCCCGGCCGCGGCGACTACTGGGCCTGCTGCCCGTTCCACGGCGAGAAGACGCCTTCCTTCCACGCCGAGAACCGCAAGGGCCGCTATCATTGCTTCGGCTGCGGCGCGTCGGGCGACCACTTCACCTTCCTGACCGAGCAGGAGGGGCTGAGCTTTCCGGAAGCGGTGGCGCAGCTTGCCGCGGAGGCGGGGCTTCCGCTGCCGGAACGCGACGCGGATTCGGAGCGGAGGGAGGCGGAGCGGGCGAGCCTGCATGACGTCGTCGAGAAGGCGGCGCAGTTCTTCGAGGCGGCGCTGCAGGGGCCGGGGGGCGGCAAGGCCCGCGCCTATCTCCGCGAGCGCGGCCTTTCGCCGGAGATCCAGGCGCGGTTCCGCATCGGCTACGCGCCGGCCAGCCGCAATGCGCTGAAGGAGCACTTGGCGAATGCGGGGATCGGCCAGGAGCAGATGGTGGAGGCGGGGCTCCTGATCGCCGGCGAGGACATCCCGGTCTCCTACGACCGCTTCCGCGACCGGATCATCTTTCCGATCGCCGATTTCCGCGGCCGGGTCATCGCGTTCGGCGGGCGGGCGCTCGCGCCGGACGCGCAGCCGAAATATCTGAACTCGCCGGAAACGCCGCTCTTCCACAAGAGCCACGTCCTCTACAACGGACAGGCCGCCCGCGCTGCGATCAGGAAGGGCGGTCATGTCATCGTCGTTGAGGGCTATGTCGACGTGATCGCCTGCGTCGCGGCCGGATTCGAGACGACGGTCGCGCCGCTCGGCACGGCGCTGACCGAGGATCAGCTCAAAATGCTCTGGCAGATGGCGGACGAGCCGACCCTCTGCTTCGACGGCGACGAGGCGGGGCTGAAGGCGGCATTCCGAGCCGTCGAAACGGCGCTCCCCCACATCGCGCCGGGCAAGAGCCTCAGGTTCGCACTGCTGCCGGCAGGACATGATCCGGACGACCTGGTCCGCCGGGAGGGCCCGGAGGCGCTCCGCAAGCTGGTCGAGGCCGCGAAGCCGATGATCGACATGCTGTGGTTCAGCACAGGCTATGGCGTCGACCTCGGCACGCCGGAACGTCGCGCCGGCTTTGAGCAGGAACTCCGGTCGTCCGTGTCCGCGATCGGGCACCCGGACGTCCGCCGGCACTACGAGGTGGCGATCAGGGAGCGTCTGGAGAAGCATTTCGGCGCACGGCGCCGGCCGGCCGGCGGCAGTTCGGGCCAGTGGCGAGGCACGCGGCGACGGTTCGCCCCGGAGCCCGCCGGACCCTCCGCCAGCCTGCTCGCCAATCCGCTCGTCCGGGCCGCAGGCGCGGGTTCCGGCCTGAGCGAGGCCGTTCTTCTCGGCGTCTTACTGCTTCACCCTGATATTGCCGCAGAACGTCTTGAAATCCTTGCAACAATACAGTTTTCCGAGTCGTCCTTTGCGGCCCTTGCGACAGCCCTTGGCGCGCGGCTTGCCGAGGCGCCCGATATCGGAGCGGCGGACCTTCGCGCGACACTCGAGGCCGACCGGCATGGCCGCGCGATCGCGACCATCCTCGACAAGCTCCGGCGTGCGGGGCTCGGTCCGCTCGCGGAGGCTGAAATTGGGCGCGCTGCTGCAATCTGGGACGACGCAGCCCACTTGCGTCTTCGCGCCGGGACGTTATCTATCGAGCGTCAGGCAGCGGCCACGGCGCTCGGGCGCGAGACGAGCGACCTCAATCTGGTCCGGCTGCGGGATATCCAGGAGCAGGATCAGCGCAACCTTCGTCACGATGACCGGGACGAGGCGGAGGCGGCGGTAATCGTGCATCCGTTCAAGCGGCATTGAGCGGGCCGACCGGAAGCGCCGGCTCCGGGTGCCGCTCGGAGAGCGAGGCGTGAGGGATGGCGTGGTTAAGGCGACCTTTACGGGGCGTTCCTAAGAGATCGGCTATCCTGTCGAACATGCGGTCCGCGGCGCGGGCCGGCTGAGACGTGAGGACTATGGCGACCAAGACCCAGACCGCGGCAGAGACGAAGGACGAGCCGCCGGAGGCGCAGCCGCACGACGGACCGCTGCTCGATCTGTCCGACGCCGCCGTCAAGCGGATGATCAAGGAGGCGAAGAAGCGCGGCTATGTGACGATGGATGCGCTGAATGCCGTGCTCCCCTCCGAGGAAGTGACCTCCGAGCAGATCGAGGACACGATGGCGATGCTCTCCGACATGGGCATCAATGTCGTTGAATCGGACGAGCGCGAGGAGGGCGATCCGGAGGCGGCCGAGGAGGAGGTCGAGGAGGAGGCCGAAGGCCGCGACCTGATGGAGGCGGGCGGCACGGCGATCGCCAAGAAGCCGAAGGGCCGCGAGCCGTCCGACCGCACCGACGACCCCGTCCGCATGTATCTGCGCGAGATGGGCTCGGTGGAACTCCTCTCCCGCGAAGGCGAGATCGCCATCGCCAAGCGCATCGAGGCGGGGCGGGAGGCGATGATCGCCGGCCTCTGCGAGAACCCGCTGACCTTCCAGGCCATCATCATCTGGCGCGACGAACTGAACGCCGGCAACGTGCTGCTGCGCGACATCATCGACCTGGAGGCCACCTATGCCGGGCCGGACGCCAAGGCGCCGGAGGCTGCCCCGCCGCCTGCCCCGCCGCCTGCCCCTCCGCCTGCGCCGCCGAGCGAGCTCGCCGAGGCCGCGCGTAAGCAGCCCGACAGAAAGGACGCGCAGCCGAACGGCGAGTACGGCGAGGAGGAGGCGATTCCGCCGGAGGCCGACCAGGACGACGACGACGACTACGAGAACAACCTTTCGCTCGCCGCCATGGAGGCGGAGATCAAGCCGAAGGTGCTTGAGACCTTCGACCGCATCGCCAGCAACTACAAGAAGCTCAGGAAGCTGCAGGATGCGTCCGTCGGGGGCAGCTTGAAGGCGCGCTCGCTCACGCCCGCCCAGGAGCGCCGCGCCAGGAAGCTCACCGACGAGATCGTCACCGACGTGAAATCGCTGGCCCTCAACCAGGCGCGCATCGATTCGCTGGTCGAGCAGCTCTACGACATCAACAAGCGGCTCATCTCGTTCGACGGGAAGCTGATGCGGATCGGCGAGTCGCACGGCATCGACCGGTCGGAGTTCCTGTCGCACTACCGCGGGCACGAGGTCGACGTGATGTGGACGCGCCGGGTCGTGCGGCTGACCTCGCGCGGCTGGAAGAGTTTTTGCCAGAACGAGAAGGAATCGATTGCAAGAATCCGCGCCGAGATCCGCCAGCTCGCCGCCGAGACGGGGCTGCAGATCAAGGAGTTCCGCGACATCGTCCACAAGGTGCAGAAGGGCGAGCGGGAGGCGCGGCAGGCGAAGAAGGAGATGGTGGAGGCGAACCTCCGCCTCGTCATCTCGATCGCCAAGAAATACACGAACCGCGGGCTGCAGTTCCTCGACCTGATCCAGGAGGGGAACATCGGGCTGATGAAGGCGGTCGACAAGTTCGAATACCGCCGCGGCTACAAGTTTTCCACCTACGCGACGTGGTGGATCCGCCAGGCGATCACCAGAAGCATCGCCGACCAGGCGCGCACCATCCGCATCCCCGTCCACATGATCGAGACGATCAACAAGATCGTCCGCACCTCGCGCCAGATGCTGCACGAGATCGGCCGCGAGCCGACGCCGGAGGAGCTGGCCGAAAAGCTGCAGATGCCGCTCGAGAAGGTGCGAAAAGTCCTGAAGATCGCGAAGGAGCCGATCAGCCTCGAAACGCCGATCGGCGACGAGGAGGATTCGCACCTCGGCGACTTCATCGAGGACAAGAACGCGGTCTTGCCGATCGAGGCGGCGATCCAGTCGAATTTGCGCGAGACGACGACGCGCGTGCTCGCCTCGCTCACCCCGCGCGAGGAGCGCGTGCTCCGGATGCGCTTCGGCATCGGCATGAACACCGACCACACGCTCGAAGAGGTCGGCCAGCAGTTTTCGGTGACGCGCGAAAGAATCCGCCAGATCGAGGCGAAGGCGCTCCGCAAGCTGAAGCACCCCAGCCGCTCGCGAAAACTCCGCAGCTTTTTGGACAGCTGATTCGGCTCAATGATGCCGACGATTTCGTGGTTCTACGGGATTGCGATTCGCATGTACGCCAGGGACCATCCGCCGCCGCACTTTCATGCCGTCTACAGCGAACACGAGGCGTTCGTGTCGATC
>DASWJZ010000188.1:0-8475 GCA_036396875.1 Propylenella sp. | reverse complement strand
AACCTGCGCGACGCGCCGGCGGAGGTGATGCTCAGGAACCTGCCAAAGGGCGACGCGCAGCTCTTTCTCCTCGATGAGGAGGCGTTCGAACAGGCCGCGCGGGATCTGTCTTTCTCCGGAAGGACGCGGCCCTTCGCGGGAACGACGCTGACGCTTCCGCCCTTCGCGGTCGCCCGGCTGGATATCGGCGGCTGACGGATAGCGGGCCCCGCTGGCGGGCGAGCCGACCCGCACCGGATGACCCGATGAGTGTCACCCTCGGGCTTGACCGGCCGTTTGAACCGTCCCGGTATCGACAAATTCGGATGGGCAGATGTAAGATAGGCTATACGTTTGCTCGCTAGCGTGCTGTGGGGTATCTTGGCCAAACGGGCTGTTACGTCGGTGATGAACAGAAGGCCGGAGAGCGGCGGCAACCGGCTCGACGATGCCGCTCGCGCCGGCTGGCTCTACTATATCGCCGGCAACACGCAGGAGGAGATAGCCGCCAAGCTCGGCATCTCGCGGCAGTCGGCGCAGCGCCTGGTGTCGCTCGCCGTCTCCGAAGGCCTGGTGAAGGTTCGCCTCGACCACCCGATCGCACGCTGTCTCGATCTCGGCGCCAAGCTGCGGGCCCGCTTCGCGTTGGATCTGGTCGAGGTCGTGCCGAGCGACCCGCAATCGGCATCGACGACGATCGGCGTCGCCCAGGCCGGAGCGGCGGAGATCGAACGCCGCCTCAGGGCGTCGGAGCCCATCATCATGGCGGTCGGAACCGGCCGTACGCTGAAGGCGGCGATCGAGCAGCTCACTCCGATGGACTGCCTGCAGCACCGGATCGTCTCGCTCACCGGCAATATCGCCCCCGACGGCTCGGCGTCCTACTACAACGTGATTTTCGGTATGGCCGACGCAGTGAAGGCGCGACTTTTTCCCATGCCGCTTCCGGTGATCGTCTCCTCTCCGGAGGAGCGGGAGCTGCTCCACCAGCAGGAGATGATCCGCTCCACGCTCGATCTCGCCGAAATGGCGGACGTGACCTTCGTCGGCATCGGCGATCTTGGCCCCGCCGCGCCGCTCTTCGAGGACGGCTTCATCACCGAGGCTGAGCTGAAGACGCTGCAGAAGGCCGGCGCCGTCGGCGAAATCGTTGGCTGGACGTTCGACCGTGAAGGCCGGCTGATCGAGGGTGTCACGAACGAGCGGGTCGCCAGCGCCCCGATCCCGTCGCGCGAGCGCTCCCTTGTCATCGCCCTCGCCATGGGCGAGCGCAAGCTCCCCGGCATTCTCGCCGCCGTGAGCCGGCGCCTCGTCAACGGCCTCATCACCGACGAGAGCACGGCCGAGGACCTCATCGCCAGGGCGTAGCCCTCGTCGCTCCGACGCGGGAGGCCTCGGGGCCGCGCCGCTCCGTGTCCGGCGGGCGAAAAATCGCGCTTGACTCCTGTAACCGCATGTGGGTAATTGCTCAGTTAATAAGCATTTGCCCATCAAGTAGGGAGGGAAACTGATGATGCAACGTTCCATCATTCTTGCGGCGTGCTCCGTCTTTGCGCTTGTCGGCACGGCCGAGGCGCAGACGACGCTGACGATCGCCACCGTCAACAACGGCGACATGATCCGCATGCAGAAATTGACGGATGACTTCACCGCGAAGAATCCGGACATCGAACTGCAGTGGGTGACGCTTGAGGAGAACGTGCTCCGCGAGCGGGTGACCACCGATATCGCCACCAAGGGCGGTCAGTACGACGTCATGACCATCGGCACCTATGAGGTCCCGATCTGGGCAAAGCAAGGCTGGCTGGTGCCGCTCGAGAACCTCGGCGCCGACTATGATGTCGATGACCTGCTGCCGGCCATCCGGGGCGGCCTGTCGATCGACGGAAAGCTCTACGCAGCGCCCTTTTACGGGGAAAGCTCCTTCATCATGTACCGCAAGGACCTGATGGAGAAGGCGGGGCTCGCCATGCCCGACGCGCCGACGTGGGAGTTCATCGCCGACGCGGCGCGGAAGATGACCGACCGCGACAACGAGATCAGTGGCATCTGCCTTCGCGGCAAGGCCGGGTGGGGCGAGAACATGGCCTTCCTGACCGCCACCGCCAACTCATTCGGCGCCCGCTGGTTCGATGAGAACTGGCAGCCGCAGTTCGACCAGCCCGAGTGGAAGAACACGCTCGAGTTCTACGTGAACCTGATGAAGGACGCGGGGCCCTCGGGCGCATCCTCGAACGGCTTCAACGAGAACCTCGCGCTCTTCCAGCAGGGCAAGTGCGGGATGTGGATCGACGCCACCGTGGCGGCCTCCTTCGTGTCGAACCCGACCGACTCCACCGTCGCCGACGAGGTGGGCTATGCGCTGGCTCCCGATACCGGGCTCGGCAAGCGCGGCAACTGGCTCTGGGCCTGGTCACTGGGGATCCCCGCCGGCACACAGAAGGCCGCAGAAGCGGAGAAGTTCATCGCCTGGGCCACGTCGAAGGAGTATTTGGACCTCGTCGCCTCGAAGGACGGATGGGCGAACGTGCCTCCCGGCACCCGCACCTCGCTCTACGAGAACGCCGAATATCAATCTGCGGCGCCCTTCGCGAAGATGACGCTCGACGCGATCAACTCGGCCGATCCGAACAATCCGACGGTCGAGCCGGTGCCTTATGTCGGGGTTCAGTTCGTCGCCATCCCCGAGTTCCAGAGCCTGGGCACAACGGTCGGCCAGCTCTTCTCGGCCGCGCTCGCCGGCCAGATGTCGGTCGACGACGCGCTCGCCCAGGCCCAGCAGGTCTCGGTCCGCGAGATGACGCGCGGCGGCTACATCAAATAGGCCTCCTCCCAAGGCCTCGGCCGCCCGGACGAGAACCGGGCGGCCGCTTTTCCCAGCGAACTATTGAGCCGTCCGATCGGCGGGGGTGACGATCATGGCTACGCGACAGACCCGTGCGCTTGCCCGCATCATGATAGCGCCTTCGGTTATCCTGCTTCTGATCTGGATGATCGTGCCGCTGGCGATGACGTTGTATTTCTCGTTTCAGAACTACAATCTCTTGAACCCGACAAATGTCAGCTTCGCCGGCCTCTTCAATTACAAGTACTTCTACACCGACCCGGCCTTCTTCCAGTCGATCTGGAACACGCTGCTGCTCGTCGGCGGCGTGCTCCTGATCACCGTGGTCGGCGGCATTCTGCTGGCGCTCCTCCTCGACCAGCCGATCTTCGGCCAGGGCATCGTGCGCATCCTCGTGATCTCGCCGTTCTTCGTCATGCCGCCGGTCGCCGCGCTGGTCTGGAAGAACATGCTGATGCACCCGGGTTACGGTGTGTTCGCCGATATCGCCCGCTTTTTCGGTTTCCAGCCCGTCGACTGGTTCGCGCAGTATCCGCTCTTCTCGATCGTCCTCATCGTCGCCTGGCAGTGGCTGCCTTTCGCGACGCTCATCCTTCTCACCGCGCTGCAGTCGCTCGACATCGAGCAGAGGGAGGCGGCCGAGATGGATGGCGCCAATTTCCTCAACCGTTTCTGGTACTTGACGCTGCCGCATCTGGCGCGCGCCATCACGGTGGTGATTCTGATCCAGACGATCTTCCTGCTCGCGGTCTATGCGGAGATCCTCGTCACGACCAACGGCGGGCCCGGCTACGCGTCGACGAATCTCGCCTTCCTGATCTATCGCACGGCGCTCCTCGGTTTCGATGTCGGCGGCGCCTCGGCCGGCGGCGTGATCGCCGTCATCCTCGCCAACTTCGTCGCCATCTTCCTGATGCGTGCGGTCGGCAGGAACCTCGACAGATAGGAGCGCGCCATGGCACGGGCAGTCACCACCCGACACAAAATAACGGCCACGACCGCCGCCTGGGTCGTGGCGTTCCTGATCTTCTTTCCGATCCTCTACACGATCCTCACCAGCTTCAAGACGGAGGCCGAGGCGATCGCCGGGGTCAGCCTTATCCCCTCCGGCACCTTCGAGAACTATGTCGAGGTCCAGTCGCAGCGCGACTATTTCAAGCCGTTTGCCAACTCCGTCATCATCTCCGTCGGCTCGACGCTGATCGCGCTCCTCATTGGCATTCCGGCCGCCTGGTCGATGGCGTTCTCGCCGACGAGGCGGACCAAGGACGTGCTGATGTGGATGCTTTCCACCAAGATGATGCCGGCGGTAGGCGTGCTCGTGCCGATGTATCTCCTCTTCCGCGACACCGGCCTGCTCGACACCACGTCCGGGCTCACCATGGTATTGACGTTGATCAACCTGCCCATCGTCATCTGGATGCTCTACACCTATTTCCGCGAGATCCCGGGCGAAATCCTCGAAGCCGCCCGCATGGACGGCGCCTCGCTCTTCAACGAGATCGTCTACGTGCTGACGCCGATGGCGGTGCCCGGCATCGCCTCCACTATGCTCCTCAACATTATCCTGGCGTGGAACGAGGCGTTCTGGACGATCCGCCTGTCGGCGGCGAACGCTGCGCCGCTTACCGCCTTCATCGCCTCGTTCTCCAGCCCGCAGGGCCTCTTCTGGGCGAAACTCTCAGCCGCCTCGACGCTGGCGATCGCGCCTATCCTCATCATGGGCTGGTTCTCGCAAAAACAGCTCGTCCGCGGCCTCACATTCGGCGCCGTGAAATAACCGGAGCGGCGGGAGAAGATCATGGGAAGCATCACGCTCAACAAGGTCAACAAGTCGTTCGGCGCGACGATGGTTATCCCCGAGATCGACCTGCAGATCGACGACGGCGAGTTCGTGGTCTTCGTCGGACCGTCCGGCTGCGGAAAGTCGACGCTGCTCCGCCTCATCGCGGGGCTGGAGGACACCTCAAGCGGCCACATCACGATCGACGGCCGCGACGTGACGGCGGAGGCGCCGGCCAAGCGCGGGCTGGCGATGGTGTTCCAGTCCTACGCGCTCTACCCGCACATGAGCGTCTACAACAATATCGCCTTTCCTCTGAAGATGGCGGGCGAGGACAAGGGCGTCATCGACAGGAAGGTGCGCGACGCCGCCCGTATTCTCAACCTGACGGACTATCTGGAGCGCCGTCCGAGCCAGCTGTCGGGCGGCCAGCGCCAACGCGTCGCCATCGGCCGCGCAATCGTGCGGCAGCCGAAGGCGTTCCTCTTCGACGAGCCGCTCTCCAATCTGGACGCGGCGCTGCGCGGCACGATGCGGCTGGAGATCAGCGAGCTTCACCACCAGCTCGCCACGACCATGATCTATGTCACCCACGACCAGGTCGAGGCGATGACGATGGCCGACAAGATCGTGGTGCTGAATGCCGGCCGCATCGAGCAGGTCGGTTCGCCTATGGACCTCTATCGCTCGCCGCGGAACCTCTTCGTCGCCGGATTCATCGGCTCCCCGCGCATGAACTTCGTCGGCGGCGACACCGCCAAAAAGCTCGGCGCCGATACCATCGGCGTGCGGCCGGAGCATATCGAAATATCCCGGACCAGCGGCGAATGGCCGGGCACGATCGGCGTCACGGAGCATCTCGGCTCCGACACCTTCCTGCACGTCCACAGCGACGTTGCCGGCACGATCACGGCGCGCACCAGCGGTGAATTCGACCTCCATCACGGCGAGCATGTCTTTCTGACTCCCAACCGGGGCCGGATCCACCGCTTCGATGCGGAAGGCGCCGCCATCAACTGAAGAAGCATTGGCGGTTTGCTGCCGGTCGGGCCGCGTGAGAGGGCGACGATGATGTATCTGGAGAAACTCAGGCTCGACAATCGCGTTGCCGTCGTGACCGGGGGCGGGCAGGGCATCGGCGCCGCCTGCGCACGGGCGCTTGCCGAGGCCGGCGCCGAAGTCGTCGTCGCCGACATGGTGGCCGCTCGCACCGAGGCCTGCGTCGACGAATTGCGAAAGGCCGGCCTCAAGGCGCATGGCATCCGGCTCGACGTCACCAGGTCCGCGGATGTCGATGCGGCTGCCGCAACGATTGCGCGCGAGCACGGTCCGGCGGACATTCTCGTCAACAATGCCGGCGTCGCAAAAAGCGACGTGAAGGCCGAGGACACGACAGACGCGCATTGGCGCTTTCACATGGACGTGAATGTCGACGGCCTCTTCTGGTGCTGCCGGGCGTTCGGCCGTCAGATGCTGGAGAAGGGCAGCGGCTCCATCGTCAATGTCGGGTCGATGTCGGGCTTCATCGTCAACAAGCCGCAGCCGCAGGCCTTCTACAACGCCTCCAAGGCGGCCGTGCATCATCTGACCCGTTCGCTTGCCGCCGAATGGGGAAAGCGCGGCGTCCGCGTCAACGCCGTCGCGCCGACCTATATCGAGACCCCGCTCACTGCTTTCGGGATAAACGAGAACCCGGAAATGTATGCGACCTGGCTGGAGATGACGCCGATGGGCCGCGTCGGCCAGCCGGATGAGATCGCCTCCGTCGTCCATTTCCTGGCTTCGGACGCCGCGAGCCTGATGACCGGGGCGATCGTGCTTGCCGACGGCGGCTATACGTGCTGGTAGCCCGCGACGAAGCGACGTGAGCGCGCTCGCCCGCCCGCCAGAGCGCAGCCGGCGATGCCCCCGGAACTCCTGATCTTTGACTGCGACGGAGTCCTCGTCGACAGCGAGCCGCTGGCGATGCGCCTGCTCCTGGAGACGCTCGCGGGCGAGGGCGTCGCGATCGAAGCAGACAGCGCCTATCGGCGTTTCCTCGGCAAGGACATGGCCGCCATCGCCGACGCCATCGGCGAGGAGTTCGGCGCCGGCCTCAGCCAGCCGGCTTTGGACGCCATGCACGGCCGCCTCTATGAGTTGTTCCGGCGGGAGCTGAAGCCGATGCCCGGCATTGTCGCGGCACTCGAGGCGCTCCGGCTGCCATGTTGCGTCGCCTCGTCGAGCAGCGCCGAGCGCATACGCCTCGCCCTCGATGTGACCGGGCTGCGCGCCCGGTTCGAGCCCAACATCTTCAGCGCCGCGATGGTCGCCCGCGGCAAGCCGGCGCCGGATCTCTTCCTCTTTGCCGCCGGCAGGATGGGCGTCGCGCCCGCCGCCTGCGTGGTGATCGAAGACAGTCCGTCCGGCGTCGAAGCGGCGCAGCGCGCGGGGATGGCGGTCTTCGCCTTCGCTGGCGGCGCGCATGCCGAGCGCGAGGGGCATCGCGAGGCGCTGATGGCTTTGAAGCCCTTGCTCATCTTCGACGACATGCTGAAACTGCCTGCTCTCCTGCGGCGCATGGCGCCGCCTCGGAAGGGCGCGCAATGACCGGACTGGTGGCGGCCGTCGATGTCGGAACGGCAAGCGCCCGCGCCGGCATTCTCGATCGCGACGGCAGACTGCTCGGCCGCGCCGAGCATCCGATCGAGATCAACCGGCCGCGAGCCGACTTCGCCGAGCACGACTCGGACGACATCTGGCGCGCAGTCTCCGCCGGGGTGCGAGGCGCGCTCGCCTCGTCCGGCGCCGATCCGGCGGAGGTCGCCGGCATCAGCTTCGACGCCACCTGCTCGCTCGTCGTCCGCGACGCGTCGGGGCGGTCGCTCAGCGTCTCGCCGGATGACGGCGATGCACGCTGGGACACGATCGTCTGGCTCGACCACCGGGCGCTCGCCGAGGCGGAGGAATGCACCGCGACCGGCCATCGCGTGCTCGACTATGTCGGCGGCGTGATGTCGCCGGAGATGGAGGTGCCGAAACTGATGTGGCTGCGCCGGCATCAGCCGGACCGGTGGGGCGCGGCGGGCCACTTCTTCGATCTCGCCGACTTCCTCACCTGGAAGGCGTCCGGCGCGCTCGACCGATCGCAATGCACGCTGACCTGCAAATGGACCTATCTCGGCCACGAGCCTGACGGCTGGCAGCGCGACTTCTTCGAGCGCGTCGGCATCCCCGACATGCCGGAACGCGGCCGGCTGCCGGCGCGGGCGAGCCCGATCGGCAAGGATCTCGGTCCGCTCACGCCGGCCGCCGCCGCCGATCTCGGCCTCACCACCGTCTGCCGGGTCGGCGTCGGCCTGATCGACGCGCATGCCGGCGCGCTCGGCGTGCTCGGCAGCTTCGCCGGCAACATCGCCGAGATCGACCGGCATCTCGGGCTGATCGCCGGCACCTCGAGCTGCGTCATGGCGCTCTCCGCCGAGCCGCGCCCGACCGGCGGGGTGTGGGGTCCCTATTTCGGCGCGGTGCTGCCGGAATGCTGGCTGAACGAGGGCGGGCAGTCGGCGACCGGCGCGCTGCTCGACCACGTCATCCGCTGGCACGGCGCGGCCGGCGAGCCCTCCGCCGCGACCCACCGGCGGATCACCGAGCGGGTGATGCAGCTCCGCGCGACCGAGGGGCTCGATCTCGCCGGCCGGCTGCACGTGCTGCCGGATTTTCACGGCAACCGTTCGCCGCTCGCCGATCCGAGCGCCGTCGGCGTCATCAGCGGGCTCACGCTCGACGCCTCCTTCGATAGCCTCTGCCGCCTCTACTGGCGCACCGCCGTCGCAATCGCCCTCGGCGTTCGCCACATCCTCGATACGCTGAACCGCAGCGGCTACGT
>DASWJZ010000187.1:0-8367 GCA_036396875.1 Propylenella sp. | reverse complement strand
GCGGCGGCATGCATGAACGATGAGCGCGAGGCACGCGCCGATGCCGGCAATGGCCGCAAGGACGATCGCCGTCGGCACGATGCCGAAGCCGGCCAGCTCCGCCTCCGCCCATCCGCGCGCGCAGGCGAGCGCGGTAAAGATATAGACGGCGAGGAACCGGATGGCCCAGACGATCAGCCCGCCGAGCATGTAGAGAAACGTCAGGGTGAAGCCCGGCGCGGTCACGGTTCGCCCACAAGGCGCGGGAAGAGCTGCACGATCGCCATGGCGATCAGCGACTGCGCCACGGCATAGTGCCAGACCAGCATCGTGTTGTCGTACATCTGCCGCCGGACGCTGTTGATCAATCCGACAAGCGATCGCGCCAGGACGAACCAGCCCATGATGGCGAGCGTCAATCCGTAGATGCCGGCGAAGCCGAGGAAGGCGTAGACGACGGCACCGTAGGCGCTGTCCGTCGGGCGCAATCCGGCGCTCCAATGGGCATGGAGGTCCGCCGCGGCCCCGGCCGTGAACAGAACGGGAGCAAGCGCAAGAACGAGCCGGATGGTTCCGACATTTCCGGCCCGACGGAGGATGCGGCTGCCGAGGGCGATCGCCGCGCTGCTCGCCGCGTAGGCGAGCGCGGCGACGGTCGGCCATAGCGGCGCGGTCGGCGCGCCGGCCGCCCAGATTTCGGGGCTCACCGTCCACAGGAAGAAATATGAGAAGATCAGGCAGCCGAAGATCGAGGCGGCGACAAGCAGGAAGGTGACGGTGCCCCACCAGGAATGCGAGTCCGGCCCTGCCATGTAGACGGGCACCGCGATTCCGCCGCCGATTTCGGCCGGTCCCCGGACGGGACCGGGGTCCGAGTGCCACATCCAGGTGACCAGGGCGAAGATGGCGATCGCCCCGCAGATGAGCGCGGGCGTGACCACCTTCACCGTGAGCAGCAGGAAGAAAGCGGCCGTGAACACCGCCGAAACAAGCGGTGACCAGCTTGGCTCCCCGGCGATCTGGAGCACGTACTGCGGCCGCGCGTCGATCGGGCTGGTGACGAGCGTCTCCCTTCGGCCGGTCGCGGTGCCGGGGAGAAAATAGGCGCCGGCCTCGACAAGCTCGGCGAGCCTCGGTTGCTCCCAAAGCGGCTCGCGGCTGGCCACGATCGGAATGCTGCGGGTCTGGTAGGTGTGGGTCGGAAGCCATTCGAGCGTGCCGGCATTCCAGATGTTGCCGGCGTTCCCCGAGAGGGTAGGGCGGAAGTTGCGGAAGAGATCGACGATGAAGAGGGCGATGCCGGCCGCGAGGATGAAGGCGCCGACAGTCGACGTCATGTTGAGCCAGTCCCAGCCGAGGCCGGCGGGATAGGTATAGACGCGGCGCGGCATGCCGATCAGGCCGGTGAGATGCATCGGGAAGAACGTGACGTTCATGCCGAGGAACATCAGGCCGCAAACCCAGCGCCCGACGCGCTCCGACAGCGGACGCCGGCTCGCTGCCGGCATCCAGTAGTAGATGGCCGCGAACAGGGGAAACACCATTCCGCCGATCAGCACGTAGTGCAGGTGCGCCACGATGAAGTAGGTGTCGTGCACCTGCCAGTCATAGGGCACCATCGCGACCATCACGCCCGACAGCCCGCCGAGCACGAAGATGAAGAGAAAGGCGAGGATGAAGAGCGACGGCGCGGTGACCTTCAGCCTGCCGGACGCCATCGTCGCGATCCAGGCGAAGACCTGGATGCCGCTCGGGATCGCCACCGCCATTGACGCGGCCGAGAAGAACGAGAGCGAGATCTGCGGCAGGCCGGTGGTGAACATGTGATGCACCCACAGGCCAAAGGACAGGAAGCCGGTCGCGACGAGCGCCAGCACGACCAGCCGGTAGCCGACCAGCGGGGTCTCAGCCATCGTCGGCACGATCATCGAGACCATGCCCGCCGCGGGCAGGAAGATGATGTAGACCTCGGGGTGGCCGAAGAACCAGAAGAGGTGCTGCCACAGCAGCGGGTCGCCGCCCTTGTCGGCGATGAAGAACGGCCAGTGGAAGGCGCGTTCCAGCTCGAGCAGCATGGTGCAGAGAATGACCGCGGGAAACGCGAAGACGATCATCCCGGCGAAGACGAGCATGGCCCACGCATAGACCGGCATCCGGGCGAGCGTCATGCCGGGCGCACGCGTGCGGAGCACGCCGACGACGATCTCGATCGCGCCGGCGATCGCCGAAATCTCGATGAAACCGATGCCGAGCAGCCAGAAATCGGCGTTGTCGCCCGGCGAGAATTCGAAGCTCGTCAGCGGCGGATACATGAACCAGCCGCCGTCCGGCGCCAGGCCGAGGAAGAGGCTGAAGAAGAAAACGTTGCCGCCCACGAAATAGGCCCAGAACGCGTAGGCCGATAGTCGCGGAAAAGGCAGGTCGCGCGCGGCCAGCATGTTCGGCAGCAGATAGACCGCCATCGCCTCGACCACCGGCACGGCGAAGAGGAACATCATCATCGTGCCGTGCATGGTGAAGAGCTGATTGTAGAGCTCGTGGCCGACGAGATCGTTGTCGGGCACGGCAAGCTGCGAGCGCATGATGAGCGCCAGGATGCCTGCGAGCACGAAGAACCAGATGGCGGTCCCAACGTAGAAGAGGCCGATGTAGGTGTTGTTGACGGCGCTGATGATGCGCCAGCCTTTCGGCGGCTCCCAGACGCGCTGCAATTCCTCCAGTTCGCCCGGCGGCCGTGGAATGGGACTGGGGAGAGTCATTTCAGGCTCTCCAGGTAGGCGGCGAGCGCCGTCAGCTCCTCGTCGGGCAGCATGTCGAACGGAGGCATCAGGTTTTCCGGCTTGATCTCCTGGTTGCGGGCGATCCAGCGGGCGAGCGTCGAGGCATTGTTCGGGAGCGTGCCGGCGCCAAGCGTCAGCCGTCCGCCGACGTGGGTGAGGTCGGGGCCGATGATGCCGGCGGCTTCGGTCCCCTGGATGGCGTGGCAGGCGCCGCAGCCCCAATCGATGAAGGCCTGCCTCCCGCGCAAGAGCCGCTCGTCGGCCGGCTCGGCGGCCGGCTCGCTCTCGCGCGCGAGCCAGCGGTCGAACTCGGCGGGCTCGTGCACGACGACGGAGAACGCCATCAGCGCATGCTGCTCGCCGCAGTACTCCGCGCAGACGCCGCGATATGTCCCCGTCCGGTCCGCCTGCAGCGTGAAACGGTTCTCGCGTCCCGGGATCATGTCCAGCTTGCCGCCGAGACTGGGGATCCAGAAGGAATGGATAACGTTCGGGCTGGTCAGCACGAACTCGACCGGCCGGCCGGTGGGCATGTGCACCTCATTCGCCGAGGTCGCCTGCGCGCCGCCGTTCTCGTCGAGATACCGGACGCGCCACCACCAGCGCTCGCCGACCACGGCGATCCGGAGGGGCTCGCCATCCCCCCGGGTCAAGTGACCGCCGAACGAGAACTCGTAGGCGAGGAGGGACGACAGCGCGACGATCGGGAAAGCCAGCCCGCCTCCGACGACGAGTCCGCGACGGCCGAGCCAGCGGACGCGGTCGGGCGCGAAGGCGGCCGCGGCGGCGAGCACCATCACGAACAGGAAAATCGCAGTTGCTCCGGCGATCATGATCCAGCCGGTGAAATTGATCGCGGCCGCATTCGGCCCAGCCGGGTCGAGCGCCGACTGCACCCCGGCGCAGCCGGCAAGCGCGGGAACGCAGAGCCACGCGGCCGCCGGGCGAAGCGCTCCGCCAAATCTGCCGACGTCCCTGACGACGTGGGATTTTTTGTCGGACTCCACGCTCCAGCCACCCCCTCTCTGCAACCTGGACCGGCTCCCCGCGCACACGCTCCTCGTTTCCGGCGGCGGGCCTGGCATTCTCGCGACTTAACGCGGAGAGCGCGCCTGGCAAGACAGCCGGCTCAATTTGTTGCGCGGGCGAGTGGCCGTGTCGTTGACAAATCGCAGGAGGAAGGTATCCCGGCCGCGTTCCGACGCTCTTGATGAGGCCGATCGGCAACCTCGAAAGTCGGGGTTGCCGCCGTGGGCAGGCCGACTATCCTGCCACCTACCAGCCGCTCGAAGGGGTCGTCCGTGTCAGCAATGAAGGCCCGCAAACTTTCCGATATCCTCGGCGCAGCCATCGAGGGCATCGACCTGTCTCGCCCGCTTTCGGAGAAGGCATTCCGCGAGGTCGAGCGGGCGTTCTGGGATGGCCAGGTCCTGGCGATCAAGGGCCAGCGCCTCGAGCCGGGGGAATTCGTGTCCTTCGCCCGCCGCTTCGGCCGACCCGAGCCGCACGTCATCGACCAGTTCCATTATCCGGGTCACCCCGAGATTCTGATCCTCTCCAACGTCAGGAAAGACGGCAAGCCGATCGGTCTCGTTGACGGCGGCAGCTATTTCCACACCGACTATTCGTATCTCCAGGTCCCCGCGCGGGTGACGATGCTCTATTCGGTGGAGGTGCCGAAGAAGGGGGGCAACACGCTCTTCGCCAACATGTACGCCGCCTATGACGACCTTCCTGAGGCAATGAAGCGGCGCATCGACGACCTTGTTGTGCTGCATCACTACGGCAACCGCGACGATCTCGACGAGGCCTCGCGCACCGCCGCTTCGCCGCTCACCGGCGCGCAGAAGGGCAAGGTGGACTGGGTGCGCCACAAACTCGTCCGCACCCACCACGGCACCGGCCGCAAAGCGCTTTACGCGGTCTCCGGATCGTCATTTGAGATCGAAGGCATGCCGCGCGACGAGGGCGTGGCGCTCCTCGACGAGCTGAAGGCGCACGCGCTGCAGGACAAATATCGCTACAGCTATTTCTACGACGTCGGCGACGTCGTGCTGTGGGACGATCTGTCGACCCTGCACTCGGCGACGCTGACCGATCCGGACGATGCCCGCACCCTGTGGCGGATCACGGTCGTCGAGGACTAGGCTGCGGCATGGAGCTGATATTCCTCGGCACGCGAGGGGAGATCGAGATCCGATCGCGCAGGCATCGGCGGCACAGCGCGCTGCTGGTGAAGCACGGCGCGGCCCGCATCATGATCGACTGCGGCGCGGACTGGCGGGGCAGGCTCAAAACGATAGCGCCGACCGCGGTCGTTCTTACGCATGCGCATCCGGATCACGCATCAGGTCTTGCGGGCGGCGCCCCGGCGCCGGTCTACGCGACGGAGGAGACGTTGGAGCTGCTCCGCCGGTTTCCGATCCTTGACCGCCGGCCAATACGCCTCAGGACCGCCGTCACAATTGATGGAGTCATCTTCAGGGCGTTCCCCGTCCACCATTCGATCCGCGCGCCGGCCGTGGGATATCGCGTATCGGCCGGGAACGGGTGCTTCTTCTACGTCCCGGATGTTGCAAAGCTCGGCACGCCGGCCGCGGCGCTTCGCGGAATCGATCTCTATATCGGAGACGGAGCGAGTATCACCCGCGCGATGGTGCGGCGGAGGAATGCCGAATTCATCGGTCACGCTCCGATTACGGCCCAGCTGGGCTGGTGCGAGGCGGCCGGCGTCCGGCGGGCGATCTTCACCCATTGCGGCTCGGAAATCGTGCGGAGCGACGCGCGGCAAGTTGCGGCAAAGGTCCGCCGGCTGGGTCTGGATCGCGGCGTCGATGCGCGGCTTGCCTGCGACGGAGATCGCCTGATTATGGACTGAGCGGCCGGAGGGAATGCGCGCCCTTTCCGGGGCGCACGGCGCTTCACCGGATGCCGGAATAAGGCAGAACCAGCAAGAATGCGGTCAGGGAGACGAGAAAGAAGAAAGTTCCGATTCGGAGCGCAAGGCGCGTTTCGGAAGCATGCGAGATCGGATCTTGATTTGATCTGCCGCAAGGCGGCCTTGCCCCTATCTCGGATTTCGTATCCGCGTCGCGGGGAGGTGAAATGAAGCAGCACGATCTGCCGCCGTCTGGTGCGCCGCGCGAACGCCGCATTGCCGGCCATGCGCAGGATGATCACATCATCGATACGTACAAGCTGCGCAAGAAGCTCCCCGACGCGACGCGGTGCCCAAGCTGCGGCGCGATCTACCATGAAGGACGCTGGCAATGGCCGCATGCAGGGCTTGCCCCTCCAACTCATGATGAGCTCTGCACGGCATGCCACCGCGTCCACGACAAGTATCCGGCGGGGATCCTCACGATGAAAGGCGCTGTCGTGCGGAGCCACAGGGCAGACGTGCTCGGCTTGGCGCGAAACGCCGAACAGGCGGAGAAGAGCGAGCATTGCCAGAACCGGATCATGGCGATCGAGGAACCGGCGGATGACGAGGTCGTCATTACAACGACCGATATCCACCTGCCGCGACGCATCGGCGAGGCGATGCAGCGCGCCTTCCGCGGCGACCTGCGAATGCACTACGACGAGGAGAACTACTTCGTCCGCGTCGAATGGCGCGAAGGCTGAGAACCGGGAAAGTGCGCGAGCAGGGATGACAACGATTCCGGAGTTCGACGATGCCGTACGGGCGAGTGACAGGTGGCTCGACGACCTGAAGCAGCGGCTCGGCTGGGAACACTCCGACCTCGTTTACCCGGCGTTGTTCGCAACGCTGCATGCCTTGCGTGATCATCTGCCAAGCGATGAAGTCGCTCGCCTCGGCGCGGCATTACCTGCTCTATTGCGGGGCTTCTATTATGAGGGCTGGCATCCACGCAGCCGGCCGGCTGCGCAGACCAGCCGCGAGGCGTTCTTCTCCCGCATCCGTGAGGGCGTCCACCGTGATCCCGGCGTTGATGCCGAGGCGGTATCGCGTGCCGTATTCGCACTCCTCGTCGGGCACGTCCCCGGCGCCGAGATCGAGGAGATCAAGGCCGCGACTCCGGCGCCGCTGCATGGGCTCTGGCCGGATTGAGTCCCGATTCACGGGTGGCCGGCGGATCGTGCGCGGGTGCAGGCGGCGACCTGAGTTTGTCCGTCGCGAGCCTGTCCTCAGCTCGGGACGCCGGCGGGCCCATGAGCCGACGAACGCCTGCCGAAGCGACGCCAGGGGCGCCAGTTGTCGTCGACCCCAGTTGGATCGAGAAGATGAAAGGTCCCCATCACGCGATCCAGCGCCGTTGACCGACGCTTGGCGAAGGCTTCGAGGTGCCGGCCTGACGGATCCGCGACATCGTCTATGCTCGCGCGAAGACTCCCTGCCTTTCCGAATGTGCTTTCGAACCGGTCAGCCGCGCTGCCGGTATGCTCCGCAAGGAGGCGGAACAGGAGCCGGCGAATTCGTTGGCGTGTGTCTCCGTCTCCCGCTTCCGCCTCGATCGCGACGTCGCATTCCGTGTCGAGACCGAAAGACCGGTTGTTCAGATTGGCGGAACCGACCCGCAAGAATCGATCGTCGACAACCATGACCTTGGAATGGATGGTGATCGGCGTGTCCCGGTCGGCCATGGCCGCGAAGGCCCGAAAACGGCGATGCGGATCGGCCGACCGGAGCCGATGGAAAAGCCAATCGCGGGCGTGGTCCATCGCGAGCCGGTCGAAGCGCCCGCCGCTATGCGCCGGACAGACGATGATCACCTCCGGTCCGTCAGGTTCCGCCAGGCGCTCTGCCAAAGCCGTCCCGACCGCCGGCGACGTGATGTACTGGTTCTCCAGATAGATCCATCGCTCCGCCACCGCGATTGCCTGCAAATAGAGGGCCTCGATCTCGCGGATTTCCTTGCGGCCCCGCCAGGCGGGCTCGGTGCGGGCGATTCCCACCCGGACATCAATGATGTCGGGCCGCAGGTCTTCGGGCCAACCCGCCGGCGAAGCAGGCGGCGCTTCGATGCGCTCGCCTGTGGCTCGAAACCACCGCTCCCGGGCCAACTCTCCCAGCGCTTCCGCCGCCGCACCGTCCACCGCCAGCATCACGTCATGCCGCGGCCCGTAGGCGCCTCCCCCGAGCGTGCGCCGCCGGCTGTCTATCGGAAGGTGCATGGGCGTATCCCAGCGGTTCCTCGTAAAGTCGGCTCCTCCGCAGAAGGCGATCGAGTCGTCGACCACCAGGAGCTTCTGGTGGTGCGCCGCGCCGACCGGGTGGGCCCCATCTACCCGGTAGTGCAGCTGACGGCCAGGCAGCCAGTGCGCCGCCCGCTGCGGCTTGTTCCGCCGCTGGATGGCGTAGGACCATGTCATGTTCCAGATCAGAATATGGACCGAGAGCTGCGGGCGCCGGGACACGACAGCCGCCATCAGGTCGCAGAAGCGCTCGGGCTGCCGGTTTGCGTCATCGGCGGGGGTGAGCGGGACGCGCGGATCGAAGTCCCATCCGAGCAGCAGGATCGAGTGCCGCGCTCGACGGATGGCGGCGACCATGGCGCCGACATAGGATGCGGCGTCGACAAGCAGGGCCGCCCGACCGGCAGGCGCAATGCGCCAGCACGTCGAGCCCGGCTCCAACAGTCGC
>DASWJZ010000186.1:0-3755 GCA_036396875.1 Propylenella sp. | reverse complement strand
GCCGAAGGCGGACCGCGTCGATTTCGTCGCCGACCTCGCCGCCCGCTGGGCGCGGCTCCGCGCAACGCCGAACGCAAAGAAGCGGGTGGCGATCGTGCTCTCAAACTATCCGAACCGGGACGGGCGGATCGCCAACGGCGTCGGGCTCGACGCGCCGGCTTCGACAGCGAATGTTCTGAACGCCATGCGCGAGGCCGGCTATGCGCTCAACGGCGCGCCCGCGACCGGCGCGGCGCTAATGGCAATCCTGCTCGCTGGCCCGACGAATGCACGAACCCTCTCCGCACAGGCGGGGCGGGATGGGGCGGCGAGCGTCGCGACGCTGTCTCTTGACGACTACCGAGCGCATTTCTCCCATCTTCCAGCGGCAGTGCAGGAGCAGCTCTCGACCCGCTGGGGCCCGCCCGAAGCCGATCCGTTCGTCGCCGCAGAAAACTTCGTCCTCCCGACGCATCGCTTCGGGAACGTCGCGATCGGCATCCAGCCGGCGCGCGGCTACAACATCGATCCGAAGTCGAGCTACCACGACCCCGACCTCGTCCCGCCGCATTCCTACCTGGCCTTCTATATCTGGCTGCGCGAGGTCTTTGCCGCCGACGCGCTGGTGCATATCGGCAAGCACGGCAATCTCGAATGGCTGCCGGGCAAGGCGCTGGCGCTGTCGGAGGAATGCTTTCCGGAGGCCGCGCTCGGGCCGCTGCCCGTCATCTATCCGTTCATCGTCAACGATCCCGGCGAGGGGGCGCAGGCGAAGCGGCGGAGCGCCGCGGTCGTCGTCGACCACCTCATGCCGCCGATGGCGCGCGCCGAGACGTATGGGCCCGCCGCCGAACTCGAAATGCTGATCGACGAATACGCGGCGGCGCAGGCAGCCGATCCGCGCCGGGCGGGGAAGCTCGCGGAACGGATATCCGGGCTCGCCGAGACGCACGGCTTCGACGAAGATCTCGGGCTCGACCTGAAGGGCGACCGTGACGCCGCGCTCGGAAAGCTTGACGAGCACATCTGCGATCTAAAGGAGCTGCAGATCCGCGACGGGCTGCACATTCTGGGGGAAGGGCCGGCGGGCCGCCAGCGGGCCGAGACGCTGGTGGCGCTCGCGCGCGTGCCGCGGGGCGGCGGGCGCGGCGGCGACGCCTCGCTCCTCCGCGCACTAGCTGATGATTTTGCGCTCGGCTTCGATCCGCTGGCGTGCACCTTCGCTGAGCCGTGGGACGGCCCGCGGCCGGAAGTGGTGACCGCGGTCGTCGATGCGCCCTGGCGCACGTACGGCGATGCAGTCGAACGGCTCGAAGCTCTCGCACTCCATCTGGTGACGGGACTCCCTCCCGCTCGAAAGCCCGCTTCCACCGGGCCTGGTGCTTCCCCCCTCCCTAGCCCTCCCCCGCAAGGGGGGAGGGAATCCCCTCGTGCTGCCGCGGTGCTCACGTCGCTCGCACAGGACATCGCCCCCGCCTTCGATTCCTCCGGCGCGCGCGAGGTCGCGGCCGTGCTCGATGCGCTTTCTGGAAAATTCGTGCCGCCGGGCCCGTCCGGAGCGCCGACGCGCGGGCGCGCCGATTGTCTGCCGACCGGCCGCAACTTCTATTCCGTCGACGTTCGCGCCGTGCCGACGCCGGCGGCGTGGGACCTCGGCCGGCGCT
Source organism: Propylenella sp. (assembly GCA_036396875.1). Lineage (GTDB taxonomy): Bacteria > Pseudomonadota > Alphaproteobacteria > Rhizobiales > Afifellaceae > DASWJZ01. The sequence continues at coordinate 2,112 of DASWJZ010000186.1, read as the reverse complement.
CGGCCGGTCTCCTGGCTGAGCGCTACTTCCAGGACGAGGGGGAATGGCCGAGAGCGATGGCGCTCACCGTCTGGGGCACGTCGAACATGCGCACCGGCGGCGACGACATCGCGCAGGCGCTGGCGCTGATCGGCGCGCGGCCGGTCTGGGAGGCGGCCTCCGGCCGCGTGACGGGGGTCGAGGTCATGCCTCTGTCGGAACTGAAGCGGCCGCGCGTCGACGTGACGCTCCGCATCTCCGGCTTTTTCCGCGACGCCTTTCCGCACCAGATCGCGCTCTTCCATGAAGCGGTGCAGGCGGTGGCGGAGCGCGACGAGCCGCAGGACGCCAATCCGATCGCGGCGCGCATCCACGCCGATGCGGCGGGGCTGGCCGCGGCGGGGCTGCCGGAGCCCGAGGCACGACGGGCTGCGTCGTTCAGGATTTTCGGCTCCAGGCCGGGCGCATATGGGGCGGGGCTGCAGGCGCTGATCGACGAGGGCATCTGGACGGAGCGGAAGGACCTCGCCGCCGCCTTCCTCGAATGGTCGGCCTACGCCTATGGCGGCGGCGCGGAAGGCGAGGGCGCGCGCGATCTCCTGGAGGCGCGGCTGAAGGCGACCGACGCGATCGTGCAGAACCAGGACAACCGCGAGCACGATCTTCTCGACTCCGATGACTATTATCAGTTCGAGGGCGGGCTCGCTTCGGCGGTCGAGACGCTGCGCGGCGAGGCGCCGCGGGTGTTCCACAACGACCATTCGCGGCCCGAGCGGCCGGTCATTCGAGCGTTGGACGAGGAGATCGCACGGGTGGTGCGGGGCCGCGCCGCCAATCCGAAATGGATCGCCGGCGTGATGCGGCACGGCTACAAGGGCGCCTTTGAAATCGCCGCCACGGTCGACTACCTCTTCGCATTCGCCGCGACCACGAACGCGGTCCGCCACCACCATTTCGACCAGCTCTACGACGCCTATCTCGGCGACCTGGCGGTGCGTGGCTTCATTGCCGAGCACAATCCGCCGGCGCTCAGGGAGATCGCGGCGCGCTTCCGCGAGGCGATCGACCGCGGCCTCTGGGCGCCGCGGAAGAACAGCGCCTACGATGAACTTGCGACGCTGGCCGGAAGGATCGCGGCATGAAGACCGACGGGATGACGGAAGCCGAAATCAACGCCAGGCACGCCGAAAAAATGCGCCGGAAGAAGGCGGCGCGCGACAGGATTCTGGCGACGAAGACGATCGAGAAGGGGTTGCTGATCGTCCACACCGGCAAGGGGAAGGGGAAATCGACCGCCGCCTTCGGGCTCGTCTTTCGCGCGCTCGGCAACGGGATGAAGGTCGGCATCGTCCAGTTCGTGAAGGGGAAGTGGCAGACCGGCGAGCGGGCGGCGCTGGAAAAATTCGGCGACCAGGTGACGACCAACACGATGGGCGAGGGATTCACCTGGGAGACGCAGGACCGCGCGCGCGACATCGCCGCGGCGCGGGCCGCCTGGGAGAAGGCGAAGGCGCTCATCATGGACGACGAGCACCAGATGGTGGTGCTCGACGAGCTGAACATCGTCCTCCGCTACGATTATCTCGACGCGGCCGAGGTGCTTGCCGTGCTCAAAGGCCGGCCGCCGATGAAGCATGTCGTCGTCACCGGGCGGAATGCCAAGGACGAACTGATCGAGGCGGCGGATCTCGTCACCGAAATGGAGCAGGTGAAGCATCCCTTCCGGTCCGGCGTGAAGGCGCAGAAGGGGATCGAGTTCTGAGCGTCGGCTATTTCGTGACGACGGATAGGCCCAGCCGGCGAGCGGCCCTCGCCATCTGCCGATCGAATGTCGCGAGCGTCGCGCCTGTTCGCTGCACAATGGCGATATGGACCGCATCGCCGGTTCTCAGGGGGAGATCGAGGCGGCGCACGAGATTCGTTGCTGCAGACAGATCGGCGCGCCCTAACTCGACTGTCTCTGCCTTTCGCTCGACCCACGCGTCGAACTCTGCAAAGGCGGCCCGCGCTTCTGAAAATTTCAGTTGGCGAGCCCTCACGCGCGCGGCGACGACTGAGCTGAACTCCGCAGCCGCGAAATCGCTGATCTCAATGAGCGGTCGTGTCGTTCCCAGGAGCGCCTCTGCGCTGGAA
>DASWJZ010000185.1:0-1907 GCA_036396875.1 Propylenella sp. | reverse complement strand
TATCTGGAGAGAAGTTCAACTGAGCCCGAAGAGATCACAGCCCTCCTCACGGCTGGGCAAGACAACTACTTTGACGTGCTGGGAATCCCAATCCTCGCCGGCCGCGGATTCGAGCCAACCGACCGCCGGGACTCGCCGCCGGTGGCGCTGGTCAATGAAACTATGGCACGGCGCCATTGGCCCGACGGCAATCCGATCGGCCGGCGGCTCAAGAGCTTCGACGACGACACTGTATGGGTTGAGATCGTCGGAGTCGCCGCAGACGTTCGGCACAAGGGCCTCTCGTCTTCCCCCGAACCGACGGTCTTTCTTCCAGCCGCGCAGTCCGGTCGCGAAACCAACGAATGGATTCTACGGGTCCGTCAAGGAGATATGGCGGTCGCCATCCAGCAAGCCAGGGACGTAATCGCCTCCGCATCGCCGAGCACGCCGGTCGCCCGAACGCTCGTTCTCGATGAGACCATCGCGCGCTCGGTCGCCATACCCCGGTTCCGCACCTTTTTCATCCTCGGGCTCGCCGGACTCGCCGCCATCCTCGCGCTTCTCGGCGTCTACGGCGTCCTCGCCTTCGCCGTCGCCCAACGAACGAAAGAAATCGGGATTCGTATGGCGCTCGGCGCCCGGTCTCGCAATGTCGTGACAGGCATTGTCGGCTCCGGTCTCAAGCTCGCCGCGACAGGCGTTGCCGTCGGCCTCCTAGCCGCATCGAGCGCAACCAGCGTCATCGGAAGCTTCCTTTTCGAGGTCGCGCCCAACGACCCACGCACCTACTTTGCCGTCGCCGTCGGCCTGCTCGCCGTCACCTGCCTAGCGGCCTACCTGCCGGCAAGACGCGCCGCCGCGGTCGATCCTGCACAAGTACTCAACGACGACTAGGCGCCTCCCGACCCGGATTCCGTGTCAGCAGCATTCGCACCCAACAAGAAATCAACAGCCGGCCCACGCGTTCGCAAACGCTTGTTGGCGACGCTGGCGCTGTTCTTTGCAGCCATCGCGTTTCTGCTCGCCGGCGTGGGCATGTACGGCGTGCTCCACTATACCGTCCCGCAGCGCCGCCGCGAAATCGGCCTGCGCATGGCGCTGGGCGCACAGCCTGCCGACAGTCGCGCGGCGCGTCACGGCTGAAATCTTCGCGATGGCCCTCGTGGGCGCAGGCGTCGGAGCCGCGCTCGGGCTTGCATCGGCACGATATGTCGAGACTCTCTTCTAAGAAGTGCGGGCCACGGACCCCGCAATGCTAGCCCTGCCGGCCGTGGTCGTCGCCGCAACCATTTTCGCGCCTGCTTGGCCCGCCGTTCTACGGGCTGTACGGATCGATCCAGCAAAAGTGTTGAATACCGACTGAATGAGGTTCTTGGAGTCGCGCGGCAGATTGACTGTCGTTCAGCGCTTCCTAGACTGCCGGCCAGACTGGATCGCAGCCTAAAAAGCCTGTGCTACCTAGACGGTGCGTGGCGGCTGTTGTATGCTCGCGACTGTCAGTCGGAGGGGGCGTAGAGCTTGCGTCCCAACGACTCTCTACCAAACGGCGTAGTTTTTTCCATATCAGACCCATGGGAGCGAGAAGTCGGCATGCCGGACACAGGACCCTGCTGACCCGCCCGATTCTGAGATCCGACCCTTTAGACCGAAGTTCCCCAGGGGAACTTCGGCTTAGAGTGGCAGAACCGCTCGCAGCCCTTGATCAACGGTACCCTGTAGACGCGGCGAAAGCGTGCCGGCATGTTCGGTTAGGAAGCTGCGGTCCAGCGTCAGTAGCTGGGAGACGTTCACGACCGAGTCGCGAGGGAGGCCCGCCGACCGCATCGGCAACAAGACATTCCCCGGGGCATCGGCGAGTTCCAGATTTGTGGTTATCGCAGCGACGATGACCGTCTGAATCCGGCTGCGGTTGAACGAGTCAGCCT
>DASWJZ010000184.1:0-7382 GCA_036396875.1 Propylenella sp. | reverse complement strand
CCTCCTCCCGAGCGACGCCGCCGACCGCGTCACCCTCAATCTCGAGCGCATCCAGCACTGGCTCTCGAAGGGCGCCCAGCCGACCGACCGGGTGCTCCGCTTCCTCGATCAGGCCGGCCTGCTGAAGCGCGAGGCGCGGCTCAATCCGAAGAAGTCGGAGCCCGGCAAGAAGGCGCAGGAACGGGCCGAGGCGCGCAGGCAGAAGGAAGAGGCGGCCAAGACCGCCGCGGACGCGCCTGCGACCGCGGACGCGGCTGCGGCTGACGACGCCGCAGCGTGAGCCGTCTTCCGTTGCGGGAGGCTTCCCGCAACACCGCTGCATGAGGGGACCCGCGGCCCGGGCACGCCCCGGCTAAAGCACCACCGTGACGATGACCTTCGAGCCGCTCGACGACGGCCGCACCCTGGTTTCGATCGCGGAGGAAAGGCTGGCGCGAGAGCGAGGCTGCCCTTAAGGCGTCCTACAGCAATTGCCAAGGATGGATGCAGATGCTCTGCGCCCTCAAGGCCTATCTCGAGCATGGCATCAACCTGCGCGAGGGCATGTTCAAGTAGGCGGCCAATCGTCAAGCGTTAGCCCGCGTGCTACTGCAGCACAGGGGTGCGATGCCCATCAGCCGAAATGCCTCATACCTCCGCCGACGCGCCTGACCGCATCCTGCTTGCCACGATCGGCGCGGCGCACGGCGTCAAAGGCGAGGTGCGGGTGAAAAGCTTCACCGCCGATCCGGCGGCGCTCGGCGCCTATGGTCCGCTCTTCGACGCCGACGGCCGCATCTTCGAAGTCGAGCGCGTCCGCCCGGGCAAGGGCGTGGTCGTTGCAAAATTCCGCGGGGTCGACGATCGCGACGCCGCCGAGAGGCTGAACGGGCTTTCGCTGTTCGCGGATCGCGCCGCGTTTCCCGCCCCCGGGGAAGACGAGTTCTACCATGCCGACCTGATCGGGCTCGACGCGTTCAGTGCGGCGGGCGAGCCGCTCGGCGCCGTCGTCGCCGTCCACAATTTCGGCGCCGGCGACATCCTGGAGATCGCGCCGCGGCGGGGGCGGCCGCTGCTCGTGCCGTTCACCAAAGAGGCCGTCCCTGATATCGACACCGCCAGGGGACGCCTCGTGGTGGCGCCGCCCGAGGAAACCGAAGCGCGAGGGGAAGAAACATGATCATCGTGGCCGGCACGTTCCGCATATCCGAGGACAAGATCGACGCGCTCATGCCGGTCGCCCGGGCGACGCTTGCGGCGACGCGCAAGGAAGCCGGCTGCATCACCTATTCCTACGCCTTCGATCTGGAGGATCGCGGCCTCATCCGCATCTATGAGGAATGGGAGAGCCGGCCACACCTTGAGGCACATTTCAAGCAGCCGCATATGGTCCCCTGGCGCGCCAAGCTCGCCGAGATCGGCGCGAGCGGCCGCAGCATCAATGTCTTTGAGGCGGGCGCGGGCACGCCGATCTAGATGGCGAAGCGACCTGCCGCGGCGGCGAATGGCGCGCTGGCCTCCCCCTTCGGAGGAGGGGCACGGAACCCTCCGCGACATTTTTGCAGCCTCCACTCCAATTGCCTCCGATGATCTGGCGCGCGACCGTCCTCACGCTCTTCCCCGAGCTGTTCCCCGGGCCGCTCGGCGCGAGCCTCGCCGGCCGGGCGCTCACGGCCGGAACATGGGCGCTCGACAGCCGCAACATCCGCGATCACGGCATCGGCGCCCACCGCATGGTCGACGACACGCCGGCCGGAGGCGGCGCCGGCATGGTGATGCGCGCCGACGTGCTGGCCGCCGCCATCGACGCAGCGGGCGGCGCGGATGACGGGCGCCCGCGCCTCCTGATGAGCCCGCGCGGCGCGCCGCTCACCCAGGCGCGCGTGCGAACACTCGCCGAAGGGCCCGGCGCGCTGATCGTCTGCGGCCGCTTCGAGGGCGTCGACGAGCGGGTGATCGAGGCGCGGGGGCTCGAGGAAATTTCCGTCGGCGACTACGTCCTGTCGGGCGGCGAGATCGCCGCGATGGCGCTGATCGACGCCTGCGTCAGGCTGCTTCCCGGCGTCATGGGCGCGGTGGGATCCGCCGCGGAGGAAAGTTTCGAGCATGGCCTGCTCGAATACCCCCATTATACGCGGCCGGCGGAGTGGGAGGGGCGCGCCATTCCCGATGTCCTTGTCTCGGGCCACCATGGCAGGATCGCCGAATGGCGCCGCGCCGAGGCGGAGCGGCTGACCCGGGAGCGGCGGCCCGATCTCTGGGGGAAGCGCCCGAAATGAGAGGACGAGCGCTGGCCGCCGCCCTCGTTCTCTATGGCGTCTGGACCCTCGCCACATGGTTCTTGGAGGGCCGCATAGAGACGCTGCTTCGGCCGGAAGCCACACTCGATCGCGCCACCTACGCTCTCATCGCCAACATCCTGATCGGCACCGGTGCGGCGCTGGCAATGCTGGCGCGCATTCTTCGGCGGGGCGTGGGCAGCGCACCGGCGAGCGGCTTCGCGCCAGTCGGGCGGATCGCCGTGAGCGTCGCCTGCGGGCTGGCGCTCGGAGCGTCGGCCTACGCGCTGCAGGGCGGGCCGCTCGACCGGCCCGTGATCGTCCTGAACGCCTTCGCCCAGGTCCTTGTCGTTTCGATCGCCGAAGTCGTGGTGTGCTGGGCGGTCGTGGCGAGCACCGTGGCAGCGGTGCTCGGCGATCGCCCATGGCGTTTCGTCATCGCCGCGGCGGCCGCCAGCCTTCTGTTCGGCGCCTATCATTTCGCCCACAGCCCACCCTTCGACAGTTGGCCGATGGTGGCGCTCCTCACCGCGGCAGGCCTGGCGACGTCCGCCTTCTTCCTTGTCGCGCGCGATCTTTACGGAACGATCGCGTTCCACAATTTTCTCGGCGTCTTCGGCGTAGTGGCGGCCCTTTCCGCCAAGGGAGAGCTCGGCAGCCTTGCGGAGCTTCAGCCGCCGCTTCTTGGGATGGCGGCGCTTTCGCTCGCCGCTCTCTTTGTCGCGGACCGGCTTCTCATCCGGGGCAGGCACGCTGGAGCGCCAGGGCGGCGGAGCGCTCGCCCGTCATAACCGGCGCAAAACGCTTCGCATAGCCGGGAAACCGCGCATTCCGCGGCATTTTTGCCGCCGCCCGCCATCGACACGGGCGCGATCAATGTGTATATGCGCGCCGACCCCCGAGGACGATTTTGGAACGGAGCGCGCCCCGGCGAAGGCGTCGGGCGGGTGCGCGTGGTACGAGGTATCGAGCAATGAACCTGATCCATGAGATCGAGAAGGCCGAAATGGCCTCCATCGCCGCGAAGCGCGACATCCCGGAATTTGCGGCGGGCGACACCGTGCGCGTGCACGTGCGCGTGACCGAGGGCAACCGCACGCGCCTGCAGGCCTATGAGGGCGTGGTGATCGCGCGAAGCGGCGGCGGGCTGAACGAGAGCTTCACCGTCCGCAAGATCTCCTACGGCGAGGGAGTGGAGCGCGTCTTCCCCGTGTTCTCGCCGATGGTGGAGCGGGTGGAGGTCGTGCGGCGCGGCAAGGTGCGCCGCGCCAAGCTCTACTACCTCCGCGGCCGGCGCGGCAAATCCGCCCGCATCACCGAGGCGTCGAACGTCCGCGCCCGGCGGCTGAACGAGGAGGATCGCGAAGCCGCGGCGACCGAGCGCGCCGAGGAGCAGGCCGTGAAGGATGCCGCGCGCGCCGAAGCGGCCGAGGCGAAGGCGGCGGCCGAAACCGCCGCCGAATAAGGCCGGCGCCCCATCATTGCAGGCGGCGCTCACGCGCCGCTTTTCGCATCGGGGGACCGCCCGCGTCGGCGCTGGCGTCCTATTCGACCACGCCGACGATCGGCCCGAAACTCCGCCAGGCGTCGTTGCGGTTCATCTCCGGCGCATAGAGGCCGGGGGCCGAGCCGCCGTCGAGGAACAGCGCGCTGTCGCAGCCGAGCCGGTCGCGAAACAGGCGCGCAAACTCGTCGAAGTTCACGCTGCCTTCGGAAATCGCAAAATGCACCGTGCCGCCGGAAACGCCGACGCCGTTTCGCCGCTTGATGAACTCCGAGCCGGGGATGAAGCGCGGATGGATCTTTCCGTCGATGACCAGCATCGGTCCGGACTGCGTGGCGAAATCCGCTGGCGGACGCGACGTGAGGAACGCTTCCGTCTCCATCACTCCGGCGTCCTCCTCGCCGATGTAGAAGACGCCGTTCGGCTTCATGTGGAAATTGCCATCGGCGTCGGCCGTGTTCGCAGGCTTTTCCTCCACGCCCTTCTCGACATAGAGGCCGACCGGCGCATAGGCATCGTCGTACATCCCGCCATTCATGGCGAAGGCGAGGGACTTGCCCTGCCCTCGAAGCTCCTCGGCAAGCGCGGCAAACGTCCGGTAGGGCTCCCCGTCGCCGCCGCGCCAGAAGACCCGCATGTCGGCGCCCACCGCGTCGAAGCTGCAGACGATGTAATCCTCGCCCTCGAAGCTCTCGCTGCGGCACGCCTCCGCGGCGGCCTGCGACGCGAGGCCGAGGCAAAGCGCGAGGACGGCGGCGATGTGCCGAATCGCGGCAGGAACCATGTGAGCCGGTTTAGCCGTTTATCGCCGCGTCGGCGACCCGCCGGGCTCGCCGGACCCCAGCCGGACCCCCAAGTGGACCCCGAGCCATGCGATTGAGCCGTCCGTGTGGCGCTGCTATATACGGCCCCATGAATTCCGACCGGGCGGGACGCGCCCGCTTTCCGGCGGTGGGAAGCGGCTCGATGGCGCACAGCACGCTGGCTTTCGCCGCGATCGGTGACCACGCGCGCCTGCCTTCGCGCTTCTTCGCCCGGCTGTGCGCCTCGGACGGCTTGCTTCTTCGCGGCTGAGCTTCCGTCCGCGGCCTTGCGCCATACCGCCACAACAGCAGTGCGAGCATTCCTCGATGAAACCGAGAACACTTTACGACAAGATCTGGGACGACCATCTGGTCGACGAGCAGCCGGACGGGACGGCGCTCCTTTATATCGACCGGCATCTCGTGCACGAGGTGACGAGCCCACAGGCTTTTGAGGGCTTGCGCATCGCCAACCGAAGGGTGCGCGCGCCCGAGAAGACGCTCGCCGTTGTCGACCACAACGTGCCGACGACCGACCGAAGCCGCGGCATCGACGATCCGGAATCGCGCCTGCAGGTGGAGACGCTCGCCGAGAACGCGCGCGACTTCGGCATCGAATATTATTCCGAGCTCGACCGGCGGCAGGGCATCGTTCACATCGTCGGCCCGGAGCAGGGTTTTACCCTTCCGGGCATGACCATCGTCTGCGGCGACAGCCATACCTCGACGCACGGCGCGTTCGGCGCCCTCGCCCACGGAATCGGCACCAGCGAAGTGGAGCATGTGCTCGCCACCCAGACGCTGATCCAGCGGAAGGCGAAGAACATGCGGGTCACCGTCGACGGCGCCCTCCCCGACGGCGTGACCGCAAAGGACGTGATCCTTTCCATCATCGGCGAGATCGGCACCGCCGGCGGCACCGGGCACGTCATCGAATATGCCGGGGACGTGATCCGTGCGCTGTCGATGGAAGGGCGCATGACCGTCTGCAATATGTCGATCGAGGGCGGCGCCCGGGCCGGAATGATCGCGCCCGACGAGACGACCTACGCCTATATCAAGGATCGGCCGCGCGCCCCGAAGGGCAAGGCATGGGACATGGCGCGCGCCTGGTGGGAGCGGCTCCCCTCCGACGAGGGCGCGCATTTCGACCGCGAGGTGCGGCTCGACGGCGGCAGGCTCCCGCCCGTCGTCACCTGGGGCTCCTCGCCCGAGGACGTGGTCGCGGTGACCGGCGCCGTGCCCGATCCCGATCTGATCGAGGACGAGAGCAAGCGCGCCTCGAAATGGCGGGCGCTCAAATACATGGGTCTGACCCCCGGGACCCGCATCACCGACATCAAGCTCGACCGCATCTTTATCGGCTCCTGCACCAACGGCCGCATGGAGGACCTTCGCGCCGCGGCGAGGGTGGTCGAAGGGCGGCACATCAACGAGAACCTCTCGGCGATGGTCGTCCCCGGTTCCGGCCTCGTGAAGGCTGCGGCGGAGGCCGAAGGGCTCGACCGCATCTTCAAGGCCGCCGGCTTCGAATGGCGCGAGCCCGGCTGCTCGATGTGCCTCGCCATGAACGCCGACAAGCTCGCCCCCGAAGAACGCTGCGCGTCGACCTCAAACCGGAATTTCGAGGGGCGGCAGGGCTACAAGGGCCGCACGCACCTGGTCTCGCCGGCCATGGCCGCGGCGGCGGCGATCGCCGGCCATTTCGTCGACATCCGCGACTGGCGGTGATTTCGGCCGCCGAATAGAAAGGCCCGGCTTTCGCCGGGCCCTTCTTGACGAAATGCGCGCCGATTACAGATCCTGGTCGGTCAGGACGTTCCACTCATCATCGCGCTCGGTCAGCAGATAAGTACCCGCCGGATAGGGGTCTCCCGACGCCATGGTCGATCCCGACGCCGGAGCGCTCAGCCCGTAGAACTCGTCGGTGTCGCAGCTCTGGACGACCTTCTTCGTGCCGCTTACCGGGTCCTTGCCGATGAAGAAGGCGCCGGCCGGGCAATCGGCCGGGCGCAGGCCGTCGGCGGTCTGGATCACCCGGTGCTCCGTCTGCGTCTCGGTGTCGACCCACACCCACTCGTCGTTCGCCGTCTCCTGCAGGATCATCTCGGCCGACGCGCCGGTGACGCCAACGAGGAATGCGGCCGCGGCCGTCGCCATAAGTCTTTTCATCATTGTCTCTCCTGGGTTCGAGGGGAGCGTTCGCCCGACGCTCTTTCCTCATGGGTTGGAGGCCCTCCTGCCTCGGAGCTCACAACGGCCTTCCGGCCCGATCGTTCGTTCACAAAAGGGTGAGATTTTCCGGCTATCCTATTAGCCAGCTTATATTTTCTTGACACTGCGGGGGCGCTGAGGCGCCCCCGCGTCGGGCGCAAGCCGGTCAGTACCCGGCGCTCCCCGCACTCATCCCCGCGTCCACTTCCGCGGCCGGCTGCGGAGCGGCGGACGCCTCGGCCTCCATCTCGGCGGAGATCGCGGCGGTCGCGCCGCAGGTGAAGATCACGCCGTTGCCGAGCGTCACATAGCCGTTGACGCATTCGGGACCTCCAGACCACGCAAGAGTCTGCTCGGCCTCCGCCTCCATCATCGGCTCGGCGGCCGTCATCCCGGCCTCGGCCGTGATGCCGCCTTCGGCGTCAATCGGCTGTGCCGATGTCTCCGCTTCAAACGGCGTCGCGGCTCCGGCCTGCATTGCCTGGTCCGACGCACCGATGGATGCCGTTGTCATCGGCTCGGCCGGCCGCGCCTCGGGTAGAGCAGCCTCGACGGCGGCATCCGCGGAGAGGCCCGCTTCGGCCCCGGCAGCCGCGCCGCCGC
>DASWJZ010000183.1:0-4383 GCA_036396875.1 Propylenella sp. | reverse complement strand
CATGTGAACGCTCCTTTCAGTCCATTGTTGTGATTTCGAGCGCATCCTTCTCGAGCCAAGCCTGAATGCATGCCTCGCGAAGATGGGGCTCTATGTCGTCGGCCATGACGTAGTGGCCATCGATGGCCATGAGCTCGGCCTCGAGCCGACGGCAAAAGATCCGGGCGCGTTCGTTGCCATAGGCGCCCGCCAAGACACTTCCCCGCAGCGTCCCGTAAACATGGACTGACCCTGCGGCGATGATTTCCGCGCCGGAGGCCACCGAGCCGATGACGGTCACGTCGCCGTGCGGGTGGACGACTTGCTGGCCCGATCGCACCGGGGCATCGATCAGGATCGAGTTCGTTGGCGCCGGCGCCGAGGTGGCAATCTCCGGCGCAGCCTCCTTTTTGGGCTCCGCGGTCTTGCCGCGCGTCAGAGATGGAATGCGCCCGTCGATGCAGGATGGATCGGCTCCTTCGACGCCCAGAACGCGGATGTCGCGTTTGCTCAGCTCGTCCAGGAGGCTGAGGAAGGTGTCTTTGGTCAGCGGGAGATCGGAAACGTCGATCACCACGGACTTGCCTGTGAAAAATCTGTGCGAGCGGGCAAGAAGCTTATCGATGTCGCCCAACCAGGCATCGATCGGCGTTTCCGGCTTGACCACGAGCGCGTGGAACGTTCCGCCGCGAAAGTTGAAGGACGTGGTTGGCCGCGTTGTTGTCATTTCGTTAACCCCTCACACCGATAGGACGGCGCTTGTGGTTAACGGCTGGTTAATTTGCGGGGATGGAAGCGGAAAATGCAGCCCTCCTCTAGCCGCTCGCGGCGTGCGGCTAGTGCCGGAAGTGGCGCATCCCGGTGAACACCATGGCGAGGCCGGCGGCGTCGGCGGCTTCGATCACCTCGTCGTCGCGCATCGAGCCGCCGGGCTGGATCACGGCGGTGGCGCCGGCCCCGGCGATGACCATGAGAGCGTCGGGGAACGGGAAGAAGGCGTCCGACGCCGCCACCGAGCCCTTGGTCAGGCTCTGCGGTAACCCTTGCGCCTTGGCGGCGTCGCCCGCCTTCCATGCCGCCATGCGCGCGGCATCGACCCGTGACATCTGGCCTGCGCCGATGCCGACCGTGGCGCCGTCTTTCGCATAGACGATGGCGTTAGACTTGACGTGCTTGGCCACGGTGAAGGCGAACATCAGATCGGCAAGCTCCTGCTTGGTCGGCTGGCGCTTGGTCACCACCTTGAGCTCAGCCACCACGCCGTTGTCGCGGGACTGCACGAGGAAGCCACCGGCGAGCGACCGGAAGGTGAGACCCTCAGCCTTCGGGTCCGGCAGCACGCCTGCGAGCAGCAGCCGCAGATTCTTTTTCTCGGCGATGATGGCCGTCGCCTCGTCGCTGGCGTTCGGCGCGATGATGACTTCGGTGAAAATCTTGACGATCTCCCACGCGGCCTCGGCATCGAGATCCCGGTTTGTCGCGACGATGCCGCCGAACGCGCTGACGGAATCGCAGGCGAGAGCCTTGCCGTAGGCCTCGGCAAGAGTGGCGCCGAGCGCCACGCCACACGGATTGGCATGTTTGATGATGGCGACGGCGGCGGATCGTTTCGGATCGAACTCGGCGACGAGCTCATAGGCCGCATCCGTGTCGTTGAGGTTGTTGTAGGACAGCTCCTTGCCCTGGACCTGCACGGCGGTGGCGACGCCGAAATGGCGTTCTCCCGTCCGGTAGAAGGCCGCCCATTGATGCGGGTTCTCGCCGTAGCGGAGGGCCTCGGCGAGCGTGCCGGCGATCGCCCGCGTCTTCGGCGTCCTTTCGCCAAGCTTCCCGGCGAACCACGCGCCAATCGCCGCGTCGTAGGCGGCGGTCCGGGCGAAGGCGCGGCCCGCCAGCGATTTGCGTAAAGCATGCGTGGTGGCGCCGCCATTTTCATCCATCTCGGCCAGCACGGACGCATAGTCCGCCGGGTCGACCACGACCGTGACGCTATCGTGGTTCTTCGCCGCGGCGCGGATCAAGGCGGGGCCGCCGATATCTATGTTCTCGATGCAGGTGTCGAAATCAGCTCGCGCCGCGACCGTCTCCTCGAACGGATAGAGATTGACGGCGAGGAGGTCGATGGGCGGGATCGCGTGCTCGCTAAGCGCCTTCTCATGCGCCGCGTTCCCGCGCACGGCGAGGAGGCCGCCATGAATCTTGGGATGCAGCGTCTTGACCCGCCCGTCCATCATCTCGGGCATGCCCGTGATCTCGGCGATGTCGGTCACCGCGATGCCGGCATCCCTCAAGAGCTTGGCGGTGCCCCCGGTCGAAACGATCTCGACCCCGTGCTTCCGCAAGGCTCGCGCGAAATCGGCAAGACCGGTCTTGTCGCTGACCGAGAGCAGCGCACGGTCAATCTTCCTGTTTTCCATGAGAAAGCTCTAAAGCAAAATCCATCCCGATTGAATCGTCATGCCCGGACTTGATCCGGGCATCCACGCCGTTACGTCACCGCAAGCTGAAAAGGCCAGTGGAATGGATTGCCGGGCCTTCGCCCGCCGAAGCAATGGTTGGTACTTCTGTTCATAAGGCTTCGGCCCGCGCAGGCGGGTCAAGCCCGGCAATGACGAGTCAGAATGCATTGCTGCCTATGCTGCGGCAGGTGCGGTTTCGTTCGGATCGACCAAATGTCCGCCTCCGCCGCCTTCAGCCATGCGTTCGATGTTCCACACGATCCTGACTTCGCTCGCCTCGCCCATCACCCCGCCGAGCACGACCTGGGAGGTGGGTTGCGGCCCGCGTGCATCGGCGAGGAAGAAGCTTTCCTCGATCCTGGTCTCCGGTGCGTTCGAGCTGATTTTCCAGGTCTCGCCGTTCTTGAGCTTGAGCATGACGCTCCCGCCGTCGGCGGCCATCTCGGCGCGCACGCTCGGGTGCAGGTGGAAGCGGATGGCATAGAAGCCGCCGATCAGATCGCCGTCGGGGCTCTTGAGTCCGCTCGGTGCCGACAGCTTGTCCTCGCTAGAGATGAGGAGGCCGTTCGGCGCCACGAGGAATTGACGGGCGTGGCTCACGCCGAAACTGGCCATATAGCCGTCGTGCGAGCCCTTGACCCTGAGATTGTCGCCCTGATCGGCGAGCGCTCCTTGCGCGTTGAGGGGGCCGGTCAGGGGCGAGTCGAGCGCCACCTGGCTGCCATTCGCGCCTCCGGCAGTGAACTCCGCCGAAGACGACTCCTCGAAGGTCAAGGTCGAGTGCGCCGCCGTCGAGCGGGCGAAGGGGCGCCAGTCTTCGTGGTCAAGCGAAGGGGAGCCGCAATTGACGATCATCGGGCAGTTGGCCGAACTCATCTCGAAGGAGAAAAATCCCGCATGCGCATTGGTGCTGAGCGAAGGCGCCGGCGCGGGGCCGATATCGCAGATCAGCACCGTGGGTCCGCATTCGAGCCGCACATAGCCCGAGTTGACGGCCGAGCGGACCGGCGATCCCTCGACGTCGTCGTAAGCCAATACGGTGGCGAGCGCATCGGTGGGCGTCGGACCGGCGCCGTTGAAGCGGGCCAAGGTCCCGTCGCCGGTGCGGAAGAAGCGCAGCATCGGCATGATGCGATCGATGGCGTCGGTCAGCTCCTTAGGGGGCGCGCGGTCGCGTGCCACGAAGCATTGCCTGAGCGGCAACAAGTCGAGCAGAAGCTCGACCAGCGCATCGGGGTTGCGCGAGATATGTCCGCCGTCGGGAAGGATCTGCCGGTCGAGCTCCTTGCAGAAATACCGCGCATAGCGATCGACCACCGCCTGCTGCTCGGCGATGCACAGCCCGGCATAGATCAGCGCCATCAGCGCGACCAGGCGCGGCCCGCCATCGGGCGCGTCGCGGTAGCTGGCGGAGAGATAGCGGAGCTGCGAGGTCAGCGCTCTGAGGAAGGCCTCGTAGGCCTGCGGCTCGCCGGTGTCGAGCACGAGCACCGAATTGGAGAGCCATGAGATCACTCGGCGGCCGACGATCTCCGGCTGCCAGGCAAGGGGATGAATGGAGCGCTTGAGCGTGATGAAGTCTTGCACGAGCACCTTGGCCTGCTCGCGCGACAGCTCGCTGCCGGCTGCTCTGAGATGCCTGAGCCAGCCAAATCCGTAAAGCTCGCGCGCCCAGCCCTCCGATGGGGGAGCGATTTCGAACGGCGACTCGGCCTCGACCTCAGCGAGCCTTCCGGCGAGTCCGAAATGGCCGTTGTAGAGTTCGGTGGCGAAGCTCGGGTCGGCGGTCCTGAGTTCCTGTGGCGCAAGCAGGAGCTGCTCGGCTTGGGTGCCCGGGTAGCTGATGCTCGCCATGCTCGCGAGCATGAAGCGGCGGAACGGACCCGGGCCGCTGAGGCGCGCAGGCGGGTTGCGTCCGCCGCGCTCGTAGGGCTGAGAGTCAGCC
>DASWJZ010000182.1:0-3839 GCA_036396875.1 Propylenella sp. | reverse complement strand
GGCTTCGAGCAGCGAATATGCGACGCCCTCGAGCGCCGCCTGCACCAGGTCGGAGGCCGAGGCCGACGGATGAAGCCCGGCGAAGACGCCGCGCGCCGAAGGGTCGTTGTGCGGCGTCCGCTCGCCGGAAAGGTAGGGCAGAAAGAGGATGTCCGACGGCCCGCGATAGTCGGCCTCGGCGCGGTTTAGCATAGCGCCGAGGTCGGTCGCACCGACGATCCGGGCGATCCAGTCGAGGACCGCCGCGCCGTTCAGCATCGCCGCCATGCGGAACCACCGCCCGGGCAGCGCATGGGCGAAGGCATGCAGCATTGCCGCCGGCTGCGGCCTGTACTCGTCGTCGGTCACGAAGAACTGCGCCGACGTGCCGAGCGAAATGAAGGCGTCGCCGCTCTCCACCGCGCCGATGCCGATCGCGGCCGCCGCTGCGTCGCCTGCCCCGCCCGCCACCACGATCGGCCCCGGCAGTCCCCACGCCTGAAGCAGGTCGGTTCGCACGCTTCCGCCCGCGGCATTGCCCTCCAGGAGCGCGGGCATATGTCTGCGCGCGAGGCCGGTCGCGGCGAGGATCTTTTCGGACCAGTCGCGCGCCGCCTGATCGAGCCAGAGCGTTCCCGCGGCGTCGGACATGTCGGTGGCCGCCTCGCCGGTGAGCTTCAGCCGGAGAAAATCCTTCGGCGAGACGACCTTCCAGACGCGTTCGAAAAGCGCCGCCTCATGAATTTTCAGCCAGAGCAGCTTTGGCGCCGTGAAGCCGGGCATCGCGGCGACGCCGGCAATGCGCGCAAGCTCCGGCACCGCCGCTTCGAGAGCCCGGCATTCCTTGACGGCGCGCCCGTCGTTCCAGAGGATCGCCGGGCGGAGAGCCTCGCCGTCCGATCCGAGCAGCACCGCGCCGTGCATCTGGCCGGAAAGGCCGAGCGCCCGCGCCTCCCTGAGGGCGTCCGGCCGCGCGGATCGGAGCTGCGACAGCGCCGCTTCGAGCGCTCGCCACCATTCCGCCGGGTTCTGTTCCGACCAGCCCGGCTGCGGATGCGACGTCCGCAGCCCGACGGCGGCCTCCGCCAGAACCGTTTGCGTCTCGTCGACGAGGACCGCCTTCAGCCCGGAGGTCCCGAGGTCAATGCCGAGGAACGTCGTCCGCCCCGGCGGCCAGCCTGGCGATCCGCTCATTCCGCCTTGTGGCAGACCGCCTCGATATTGTGGCCGTCGGGGTCGAGCGCGAAGGCGCCATAATAATCCGGGTGATATTGGGCGCGGATGCCTGGCGGACCGTTGTCCCCGCCGCCCGCGGCAAGCGCCGCCTTATGGAAAGCGTCGACCGCGGCGCGGTTGTCGGCAACGAAGGCAAAATGAAGATGCGGCGAAGTCCGACCCTGCGAGCTCAGCCAAAAGGATGGCTTGCCGTTGCGGCCGAGCCCCACCGCCTCAAAGTCGCCGGTCTGCTCCTTCGTGACCTGCATGACCAGGGAAATGCCGAGCGGCGCCAATGCCGCTTCGTAGAATCGCAGCGAGCGGGCAAGATCAGCTACGCTGAGGCCGGTGTGGTCGATGATGTTCATGGCAGGCTCCGTCGCTGTCGACAGACAGCATCTCTACCATGCGCGCGATACTCGCTTTCCCGCGGAAGTGCGACCGGGGATGTTGCGAGTCGTAGCAGGGCAGTTGCGCGGAGGCCGGTCCTCCCTTTCCCTGCTGGGGGAGAGGAAGCAGATCGCCGATGCGATTGCCGGCCTAATGGTGGGGAAAACTACCCGCCGAGCGCCCGATAGATTTTCGTGCCGGCGCGTCCGGTGACGGGCAGGCCGAAGCGCTTCTCGGCCTCGGCGATCGCCGAGCGGGTCACTGGCCCGATTTTTCCGTCGGCCTCGCCGATGTCGTAGCCGTTCGCCAGCAAAAGCTTCTGCAGATGCAGCCGCTCGGCGCGGGAGAGGCCGGGATCATCGGTCGGCCAGGCGGTGCGCAGCGGCGGATAGCCGGCGAGCCGGTCGGCGAGGTGCGAAATGGCGAGCGCGTAGGATTCCGCCTGGTTGTAGGAATAGATGGCGTCGAAATTCCTGAAGACGAGAAAACCCGGCCCCGCCGCCCCGGCGGGCAGGAGCAGCGCCGCCTCGGCGCCGCCCGAAAGCTGCGAGCCGTCGGCGCGCAGGATGCCCCGCTTCGCCCACGTGGACAGCTCCGCCCGGCTCTTGCGCCCGCTCGGCCCATCATAGCCGGCCAGCGCCTTCACCTCGATCATCCAGGAGCCGCCCGGCTGCCAGCCGGCACGGGCGAGATAGTTCGCCGTGGAGCCGAGCGCGTCGGCGACGGAGCCGACGAGGTCGCGGCGGCCGTCGCCATCAAAATCGACGGCGAGCCGCCGGTAGGTCGAGGGGATGAACTGCGTCTGCCCGAAGGCGCCCGCCCACGAGCCGTAGAGCCTGTCGAGCCGCAGGTCGCCGCCGTCGACGAGCTGCAACGCCGCGATCAGCTCGCCGCGCCAGAAATCCGTGCGGCGGCCGCCCTGGCAGACGAGCGTCGCCAGCGCATGCGGGAGAAAATTCTCGCCCGTCTCCTTGCCGTAGTCGGACTCCACCCCCCACACCGCCGCGATCACATGCCGGTCGACGCCGAAGCGCTGCTCGGCGGCGCGCAGGACACGGTCGTATTTCCGCATCATGGCGCGCCCGTCGGAGACGCGCTGCTCGTCGACCAGGAACCCGAGGTAGTCCCAGATCGGCGTCTTGAACTCCGGCTGCGACCTGGACAGGCGGAGCACCGTTTCGTTCGCCTGCGCCCCGTCGAGCGCCTGCGAGGCGACGCCGGCGCTTACGCCGGCATTGATCGCCGCGCCCTTCAGCTTCGCTACGCAACTCGAAAAGCTGGCCGACGCCGGAGCGGCCCAGAGAAACGGCAGCGCGGCGATGAGAATCGGCAATCGCATGCTCGGCATCCCGGAAGCTTGAGACTCGCGCCGACTATCCAAAGCCGTGCCTAACCAAATCTTAATGGCCGCAGCATGGCGACGTTACCGGGGGCTCCTTCCGGCAGGCCTGTCCGTTGCTCCGAAGGCGTCCCTCAGACCTGCCGCGCCACCATCATTTTCTTGATCTCGGCAATCGCCTTCGCCGGATTGAGCCCCTTCGGGCAGGTCTGCGCACAGTTCATGATGGTGTGGCAGCGGTAGAGCCGGAACGGGTCCTCCAGATCGTCGAGCCGTTCGCCGGCCGATTCGTCGCGCGAATCGATCAGCCAGCGATACGCCTGCAGCAGCGCCGCCGGGCCGAGATAGCGGTCGCCGTTCCACCAATAGCTCGGGCAGGCGGTGGAGCAGCAGGCGCAGAGGATGCACTCATAATAGCCGTCGAGCTTGGCCCGGTCCTCGCGCGACTGCCGCCGCTCCTTGTCGGGCGGCGGCGAAACCGTCTGCAGCCACGGCTGGATCAGCGCGTGCTGCGCATAGAATTTCGTCAGGTCGGGGACGAGGTCCTTCACGACCGGCATATGCGGCAGCGGATAGACTTTCACCGCGCCGCGCACCTCGTCGTAGCCCTTGGTGCAGGCGAGCGTGTTCATTCCGTCGATGTTCATCGCGCAGGAGCCGCAGATGCCTTCGCGGCAGGAGCGGCGGAAGGTGAGCGTCGGATCGATCCTGGTCTTGATCCAGATCAGTGCGTCGAGAACCATCGGGCCGCAATCGCCGGCATCGACCTGGTACGTGTCCATGCGCGGATTGCGCCCATCCTCGGGGTCCCAGCGGTAGACGCGGAATTCCTTCAGCCGCGCCATATTCTCGGGCTTCGGCCAGGCCTTGCCCTCGGTGATGCGGGAATTCTTAGGAAGCGTGAGCTGGACCATAC
>DASWJZ010000181.1:0-14754 GCA_036396875.1 Propylenella sp. | reverse complement strand
TCGCCGACCCGAAGAAAGAACTCGGGCAGCTTCGGTATCTGGAAGAAGAAAATGTACCAACTCTTGGCGAGCTGCCGCCAACGCCAGCGGGCGTAGCGGCGCGCGGCGACCGGGTGCGGGGCGTTGACGACGACGAGGCGGCGGACCCGCTTCGGGTATTTGAGCGCCGCCCACCAGGCGACGATGCCGCCCCAATCATGCCCGATGAGATCGAAGTCCCTGTGGCCAAGCGCCCCGGCGATACCGACGGCGTCGGAGGCCAGAAGGTCGAGCGCGTAGTCCGCGACCGCGCCGGGCTTCGCGCTGCGCCCGTAGCCGCGCTGGTCCGGCACGATGACGCGGAAGCCGGCCTCCGCCAGCGGCCCGATCAGCGGCCGCCATCCATACCAGAACTCGGGAAACCCATGCAGGAGCACGACCGGCCGGCCGTCGGGCTGGCCGGCCAGAACGACGTGGAAGCCGAGTCCCCCGACGCTGACCTCGATATGCTCCAAGCTTCTCCACTCCGCCGTCACGCGCGAAGGATCGCACGGGACGGCGGCGGCGGACAGGCGTCGCGGGTCGGGGGCGGGTGGAGTTCCGTGCAGGACCGACGTATCGCTCCGCCGGCGCTCGCATCTTCAGGTGGGCTGGCCCGTCATTTGTGAGGTTGACACGAGAGCGGATGACGATCGACGACGAGCACGCTGCGCGGCAGGCGCTTGGCCGGCTTCGGCTCTATACGGCCGCGCAGGTTCGAGATGCGCACATTGCGCGACTTCCGGGACTGACCAACAAGGTCTTTGGGGTCGCGATCGGCGGCGAGCACATCTGCCTCCGCATCCCGGGCGCGGGAGCCGCCGCCATCATCGACCGGCGGGCGGAGGAGGCAAACACCCGCGCCGCCGTGAAAGCAGGCGTCGCGCCGGAGTTGCTCCATTTCGGAGCGGACGGGGTGATGGTGACCCGCTTCGTCGACGACGCCATACCCCTGTCGGCGGCGCGCTTCCGCACGGTTCCTGGCGCCCTGGACCGGGCAGCGCTCGCGCTCAGCACGCTGCACGACAATGCGCCGCCGTTCGCTGCGGAATTCGACGTCTTCGCCAGCATTGACAACTACGTGGCCCTGCTGCGCCGGCGCGGGGCCGAGCTGCCGCGGGGCCGACAGGCGATCATACGCGAGGCGGACGCGATCCGCCGCGCCCTGGCTGCCCGGCCGCAGCCTTTGAGGCCGTGCCATTGCGACCCGACCGGCGCAAACCTGCTCGATACCGGCGAACGAGTCTGGATCGTCGACTGGGAATATTCCGGCATGAACGACCCGACATGGGACCTCGCCTATCTGTCGCTGCAGGCGGATTTCGACGAGGCGCAGGATCGCCGCCTGCTTCGGGCCTATTTCGCCCGGACCGCCTCGGCGGCGGAGGCGGCCCGTATGGCGGTGCAAAAGGCGCTCTGCGAGCTCCTCTCCGCGCTCTGGGCGCTCGTTCAGCATTCGGCGGGGAACGACGCCGCCGATTTTCTCGGCTATGCGGACCGCACCTTCCGGCTTTGTCGGGATCGCATGCGCGCGCCCGAATTCGCAGAGAATCTGGAACTCGTGCGGCGGGGCTGAGACAAGGGCATGGGCGGCATGCTAGCGGGAGCCGCAGCCAACGGAATCGCGCATGCCAGATTTTTCGCCGGCCGAGCTTCTTCAAGCGGCCCTGGAGATCAGCGGGAGCGCCGCCGCCATTCCCATGCGCTACTTCCGCTCCGAGATGGCGGTCGAGGACAAGCCCGACGCAAGCCCGGTAACGATCGCCGACCGGGAGACGGAAGAGCACATCCGGCGAGCCATCGCCAAGCGCTTCCCCGGACACGGAATCTATGGCGAGGAGTTCGGCGAGAGCAGCGCGGATGCGGCCTACATCTGGGTCGTCGACCCGATCGACGGGACCCGCTCCTTCATCTGCGGCGTGCCGCTGTTCGGCATGCTCCTCGGCGTGCTCCGGCGCGGCGCGCCCGAGGCGGGTGTGATCCGCATGCCGGCGCTCGGCGAGGCCTACGCCGGATGCCGCGGGGGCGTTGCCACGCGGAACGGCGTCGCCGTCCGCTGCCGTGGCGTCACGCGGCCGGAAGAGGCGCGCATCTTCATCAACGAGGCAAACCGGATGGTCGAGCGCGAGCCGGAGCGGCTGAGGCGGCTGATGGCGGCCGGGCACATCCGCCGCTTTTCCAACGACTGCTATCCCTTTGCGCTGCTCGCCTCGGGCCGGATCGACGCGGTCGTCGATTTCGACCTGAAGCCGTACGACTACCTGCCGATCGTCCCGGTCGTCGAAGCGGCCGGCGGCATCATGACCGACTGGCGGGGCCAGCCGCTCGGGCTTCACTCCGACGGCAGCATCGTCGCCGCCGCAACGCCGGAACTGCACCGCGCCGTCATGGATCGACTCGGCTGAGCCAGCCGGCAGTCGCCTGGCTCAAAGCGTCTTCATGGCGCTCCGCCTGCTTGGCCGGGGCGGCCGCCAGAAGATCGGGCACCTCTTCGTCCTCGCCGTATTCGTCGATATGCGCGAAGGCGTCGCGGAGCGCCTGCGACCAGCCGGCCGATATCTTGCGAAAGTAGGGATCGCGTTCCTCGATCCGCCGCTGCTCGCCCACCGTCAGCTCGTCCTTTCGGTAGATCAGGAGGTCGATCGGCATGCCGACGGAAAGGTTGGAGCGGAGCGTGGAATCGAACGAGATCAGGATGAGCTTGGCGGCGACGCCCATGCGCATGTCGGGCTTTGCCACCCGGTCGAGGATGGGCTTGCCGTATTTGTGCTCACCGATCTGGAAATAGGCGGTGTCCTTCGTCGCCTCGATGAAGTTTCCCTCCTGGTAAATCTGGAAGAGCCGCGGCGCTTCGCCCGCGATCTGCCCCCCCAGTATGAAGGAGGCGGCGAAGAGGGACGGGTTCTCGTCGATCAGGTCCTTCTCGCTCCGCCGCACTTCCCGCACCGTCTCGCCGACGAGGCGCGCGGCCTGGAACAGGGTGGCGGCCGTGGTGAGGGAATGCGCCTCGGGGCCGAGGTCGATCTTCTCGTTGAGAAGGCTCACCACCGACTGCGTGAACGCCAGATTGCCCGCCGACATGAGCACGATGACGCGGTCGCCCCGACGCTCCCAGACATGCATCTTGGAGAAGGTGGAAACGTTGTCGATGCCGGCATTCGTCCGCGTATCGGAGGCGAAAACGATGCCGCGATCGAGCCTCAGACCGACGCAATATGTCATGTCGCGAATCTCCTGACGCGCGCCGCGCTATTGCTGCTGCTGGCGAACGATCACGTCAACTTTGAGCGATTCGGCGCCGCCGCCGCGATGCGTCCCGGTGACAGGGGCGGCCGAGGCGGCGTCGAAGCCGCAGGCGAGGCGCACATAAAACTCCGTCGGGCAGATATGGTTTGCCGGATCGAAGCCGACCCAGCCGAGCTCATCGAGCCAGGCCTCGGCCCACGCATGATGGGCGACCGCCGCCTCCTCCGCGTCCACATGCAGGTAGCCGGTGACGTAGCGGGCCGGGACCGAAAGACGGCGGGCGGCGGCGATGAAGATGTGAGCATGGTCCTGGCAGACGCCATTGCCCGCGTCGAAGGCTTCCGACGCGGTGGTCCCGGCGCTCGTCGTGTCGGTCACATAGGCGACCCGCGCCGCGATCGCCTCCAGAAGGAAGTGCATGCGATCGAGCATGTGGCGCGCCGAAAGGCTCTCGGCCATCGCGTCGATGGCGCGGGAAGATTGCGTCAGCGGCGTCGCCCTCAGAAAGAGACGCGGATTGGCCGCCTCGCCGAGATTGCCGAGAACCCCGCCCGTATCGTTGGTCTCCACCTCGCCGGCCGCCGTAATGCTCAGCGCCTCGTACGGCCCGGCATGGGTGACGAGATGGACGCGGTTGCCGAAGCCGTCGACATATTGGGCGGCGTGCTCGATCCCCGCTGCCTCGATCGACCAAGAGAGCACCCGCTGGGCCCTGTTGTCGGAGGGCGTCAGCCGCAGCCGCTGCACGGCGGAGGAGCCGGCCGCGTCGTAACTGTATCGGGTGGTGTGGCGGATCGAAATCTGCATTCCCTCACCCGAAATTGTAGTCGGCCGACAGGGCGCCCGTCAGCCGGCTGTTGCGGCCGACAAAGCCGGTCAAAAACTCGTGCAGCCCCTGGCGGAATATCGTCTCCATTCCCGTGCTTTGCAGCATGCCGCGGGTTTCGGCGATGAGGCCGGCGGCGCTCAGCCGCTCGCCGTAGAGCAAGCTCAGGCCATCGATCGTATCCGCCAGCCGGTCATAGCAGAAGCGGAGCGAGCGCGGCATTTCCGGCCTCAGAATGAGGAAATCGGCAATGTTCCAGGCCCGGTAATTGTCGTGAAAGACGTGCCGGTAGGAGCGGTGCGCCGAGACGCATCGAAGAATGGTTTCCCAGTGATAGGTGTCGATATCCCCGCCGATCGCCTGGTTGCTCGGAAGCAGGATGAAGTATTTGACGTCGAGGATGCGGGCCGTGTTGTCGGCGCGCTCGACATAGGCGCCGAGCTGGCTGAAATAGAAGCCCTCGTCGCGAAGGATGGTGCCGATCAGCGCGCCGCGGAAGAGCGAGGTACGCTCGCGGATCCAGTCGATCAGCTCCGGCACTTTGGCGGCGGTCACCGCCGGCTTTACCGCGTCGAAGGCGATCCAGGTGCCGTTCATCGCCTCCCACATGTCGCGGGTGATCTTGGTGCGGACGAAGCGGGCATTGGTGCGCGCCCGCCGCAGGCATGAGCGCACCGAGGAGGGGTTGTCGTCGTCGAAGAGGATGAAGGCGACGGCCTTGTCGAAGGCCTTGTCGCCATACTTCGCCAGGAACAGGTCGAGCACGCCGGCGCTGGTGAGGGTGGAGCGCCATTCCTCGCTATGGCCGTCGCCGGAATCGGGCGTGAGCGAAATGCGGAAGCCGGCCTCCACCAGCCGCGCCATGTTCTCCGCGCGCTCCATCTGACGCGACATCCAGAAGAGGCTCTCGGCGGTGCGGCTCAGCATGCTGTCGTCGCCCTAATCCTGCAGCACCCAGGTGTCCTTGGTGCCCCCGCCCTGCGAGGAGTTGACGACGAGCGAGCCTTTCTTCAGAGCCACGCGCGTCAGCCCGCCTGGAACGAGCCGCACCCGGTCGCTGACGAGCACATAGGGGCGGAGGTCGACATGACGCGGCGCGACGCCGCTCTGCGTGAAGGCCGGGCAGGTGGAAAGGGCGAGCGTCGGCTGCGCGATGTAGTTCGCCGGCCGCGCGCGTATTCTGTCGCGGAACGCCTCGATCTCGCGCCGGCTGGAGGTCGGGCCGACAAGCATGCCGTACCCGCCGGAGCCGTGCACCTCCTTCACCACGAGCTCGGGAAGATGGGCCAGTACATACGCGCATTCCTCCGGAATGGAGCAACGCCAGGTCGGCACGTTCTGCAGGATCGGGCGCTGGCCGGTATAGAACTGGATGATCTCCGGCACGTAGGCATAGACCGCCTTGTCGTCCGCGACGCCGCCGCCCGGCGCATTCACGATGGTGACGCGGCCGGCGCGGTAGAGATCCATCAGGCCGGGAACGCCGAGCGTGGACTCGGGCCGAAAGGTCAGCGGGTCGAGAAAGGCGTCGTCGATCCGCCGGTAGATGACGTCGAGGCGCTCGCGGCCGCGCGTCGTGCGCATGTGGAGGAAGCCGTCCTCGATACAGAGGTCCTGACCCTCGACGATCTCCACGCCCATCTGGTCGGCAAGGAAGGAATGCTCGAAGAACGCCGAGTTATGGATGCCGGGCGTCAGCACGGCGACCTTGGGCTCGCCCTCGCAAGCCGGCGGCGCCACCGCCTGCAGGGTCCTGAGCAGAAGCTCCGGATAGTGCCCGACCGGCGCCACGCGATGGCTGGCGAAGAGATCGGGAAAAAGGTGCATCATCGTTTCCCGGTTCTCCAGCATGTAGGAGACGCCGGACGGGGTGCGCAGATTGTCCTCCAGCACGTAGAAAACATTCTCGCTCACCCGCACGATATCGACGCCGATGATGTGACTGTAGACGTTGAGCGGCGGGCCGTGCCCGATCATTTCGGGAAGGTAGGCCTCGTTCCGCAGCACGAGGTCCGCCGGCACCCGGCCGGCGCGGACGATTTCCTGGCGGTGGTAGACGTCGTAGAGGAAGGCGTTGAGCGCCCGCACCCGCTGCTCGATGCCGCGCTCAAGCAGCCGCCACTCCGCGGCGGATATGATCCGCGGCACCAGATCGAACGGGATCAGGCGTTCGAGCGCGTCCTCGCTGTCGTAGACCGAGAAGGTGATGCCCAGCCGGCGGAAGAGGGTCTCCGCTTCCTGCTGCTTGCGCCTCAGCTCGGCCCTCGATTGGGACGACAGCCACTCGGCCACCAGATTGTAGGGCGGGCGGACCGCTCCGTCGGCGCCCAGCATCTCGTTGAACGCGGCTTCCCCCTCGGCCCGGGCGTATTCGACGGTCACGGCGGATCCCGACCCCCTGCCCCGGAAGGTTAGAGAACGCCGCTTGCCTGGTCACGCGCGAATCTGGGGCTGAATATGCCCAGGCAGCAGGCACACCCGCGCTGGTCCCCAACAGGCCGGCGACCGGTTTCGCCGGCCGTGCTTCCTGCCCCAACTGCTCGAAGGTGCATTGATGGAGCGCCTTGTCGGCACCCCTCGCGGCGAGAAGGCGCGGTTCAGGCGCAATCCGCGACCCGCAGCCACGCCCGCTTGCCGGCAGACCGTATCGCCGCTTCGATGACGCGCTGAACCTCGTAGGCCTCGCGGAAATCCGGGCTGGCCGGCGTGTCCGCGGCGATCGACTCGATCAGATGCGCGACTTCGATTGTCTTCAGGTCGTTGAAGCCGAGCTGGTGCCCCGGAGCCGGACAGAAACTGCCGTAGGGCGGCGTATCGGGCCCGGCGACGATCGTCCTGAAGCCGTCGCGGCCCCTGCGGCCGCCCACCGCGAAGACGCGCAGTTCGTTGAAGCGTTCCTGGCTGAAGACGATCGAGCCGCGCGTGCCGACCAGCTCGAATTCGAGCTGCATCTTGCGGCCCGGCGTGACCCAGCTCGCAGTGAAATTGCCGATCGCGCCGCTTTCGAACCGGGCAGTGAAATGGGCGTGGTCCTCGGTTTCGACCGGACGCGGTCCGCTTGGCGACGGGCGGCTCGCATGCACGATGCGGCTTGCTGCCGCAACGTCCGCTATGGGCCCGGCGAGATGCCGGGCGAGCGCCACGATGTGGCTGCCGAGATCGAGGAGAACGCCGCCGCCGATGCGCTCGTTGCGGAAGCTGAAGGGCGCGTCCGGGTCGGTCATGTAGTCTTCCGCATGGATGCCGCGGAAGCCGACGATCTCGCCGATCTCGCCGGCCTCGATCATATCGCGCGCCAGCCGGATGATCGGGTTTTTGAGGTATTGGAACCCGGCAAGGCTGATCGCGCCGGCGGCGTCCGCCGCCTCCGCCATGCGGCGCGCATCGGCAAGACTCGGGGCGAGCGGTTTCTCGCAGTAGACCGCCTTTCCCGCCGCGAGCGCCGCGATGGCGACCGGCCGATGGAGACTGTTCGGGGTTGCGATTGCCACCAGGTCGACGGCCGGGTCCCCGACAAGCAGCCGCCAGTCGCCGACGCCTTTCTGAAAGCCGAGACGGCGGGCCGCCTCGGCGGCCAGCGCTTCGTCCCGGTCGGCGATCACCGCAAGCTCAGGCTTGAGCGGCAGCTCGAAGACCTGCGCGGCCGCGTTGAAAGCGAATGCGTGGGCGCGGCCCATGAAGCCGCTGCCGACGAGGCCGACGCCGAGACGGCCGCGCTCCTTCACTATCTCGACCCTCCCCGGCCGGCCAGGCCCGGCACTTTCTCGGCAGTTGACATCGTGAGGAACAAACGGAGCGGACGACCTTCGAGCGAGCGGAAGGCATGATGACGGTAAAACTCTGCCGCCTTCTCGTCCTTTGCGTCCACAAGCAGCATGAAAACAGCAGGCGCCGCCAGTCTGGCGCGCATCATTGCGTCTGCAATCAAACCGGCGCCGAGACCCAGTCCGCGAAAGCGCCGATCGACCGCCAGCCTTCCTATCAGCGCACCCGGCAAATCCGAATACCTGGGGAGCCGCCTGGAAATATCAGTCGGCAGGTCGCGAAACGGGACTCCGGCAGCCGCGAACGTGTAATAGCCAGCGATCTTCTCGGCGGACAATGCAAGAAAGCAATTGCTCACTCCCCGGCGTTGATCCTGCCCTGCTTGTTCCTTCAGGTATCGATCGAGTGCCGCAACACCACATTCAAATCCGCTACGATCCTGAGTCGAAAGCGTTTCTACATGAAATTTCTCAATCACCGGATGGACCAAACAGCCTTCGATGAGTCTCAAAGGCACGCCGTAGAGCGGGCGTGGGTTCGGGCGGGTTGAGAATAGCCTCGGCGATCTGCAACTGCTGCTCCACCGTCAGCCGGATGATGTGGGTCTCCTCGATTTCGCGGTGCGCGGCCTCGCGCGCGGCGGCGACCACAAAATCGCTCACGGAGCGTCCCTGGATTTCCGCGGCGCGTTTGATCACGGCGAGGTTCTCCGGCGTGATACGCGCCTCGATGCGCGCCGACCGCTGCACCCGTTTCGGCTTCGGCTTTTTGGCCTGCTTCGATATCGGCTTCAGTTTGGCTTTCGTCGGCATCGGATCAACCTCTCTCATCCGGATGTACGGAAAGCCGCCGGACAAATCAAGGCGACTGGGGATCGCAGCACGCCACCTCCGCTAACGCGCCGCCGGTCTCGCCGAAGCGCGCGCGATTGGCTAGAAGGGGGCGGAAATCGCTGCGGGGAGCGCGGGGAGGAAACATGAAGACGGTCCGCTTGACCATGGCGCAGGCGCTGGTGCGCTACCTCATGAACCAGAAGACCGAGATCGACGGCAAGACGGTTCCGCTTCTTCCCGGCGTTTTCGCGATTTTCGGCCACGGCAACGTCACCTGCCTGTCGGAAGCGCTCGAGGCCGTAAAGGACACGTTCCCGACCTGGCGGGGGCAGAACGAGCAGTCGATGGCGCTGGCGGCGGTCGGCTTCGCCAAGGCGAAACGCCGGCGGCAGATCATGGTGGCGGCAAGCTCGATCGGGCCGGGCGCCGCCAACATGGTGACGGCCGCCGGCGTCGCCATGGCGAACCGTCTGCCGCTGCTGGTGCTGGCAGGCGACGTATTCGCCAGCCGCCGGCCCGATCCGGTCCTGCAGCAGGTCGAGCATTTCCACAATCCGACGACCACGGTGAACGACGCCTTTCGCGCCGTCACCCGCTACTGGGACCGTATCACCCATCCCGAGCAGATCATCTCGTCGCTGCCGCAGGCGGTCGCGACGATGCTCGATCCGGCCGATTGCGGACCGGCCTTCATCGGCCTCTGCCAGGACACGCAGGAGCTGGCCTTCGACTATCCGGAGGTCTTCTTCGAGCCGCGCGTGCATGTGATCCGGCGGCCGCGGCCCGACAGGCAGGAACTCCGCCGCGCGGCGGAGCTGCTCAAATCCGCAAAAAAGCCGCTGGTGATCGCGGGGGGCGGAGTTCGCTATTCGCTCGCTGAAGACGCGCTCGCGGATTTCGCCAAGCGGCACGGCGTGCCGGTGGCCGAGACGATCGCCGGCCGCGGGTCGTTCGTCCACGAGCATCCGCTGAACGTCGGGCCGATCGGCGTGATCGGGGCGGCCTCCGCCAACGTGCTCGCCGGGGAGGCGGACGTGATCGTCGCCGTCGGCACGCGGCTGCAGGATTTCACGACCGGCTCATGGTCCGTTTTCTCGCCCGCGGCGCGCTTTATTTCCGTCAACGCCGCCCGCTTCGATGCGACCAAGCACCGCGCACTTTCGGTGGTCGCCGACGCGCGCGAGGCGATCGCCGAACTCGGCGCCGCGCTCGGCGACTGGAAGGCCGACGAGGCCTGGATGCTGCGCGCGCAAGCCGAATATGCGCACTGGAACGACATGGTGGCGGCGGCGACCAAGCCGACGAACACCGCCGTTCCGAGCTACGCGCAGGTCGTCGGCGCCGTGAACCGCGTCGCCGGCGAGAAGGATCTGGCGCTTACCGCGGCGGGCGGCTTTCCCGGCGAACTCTGCAAGAACTGGCAGGTGAAGTCGCCGGGCACTTTCGACTGCGAGTTCGGCTTCTCCTGCATGGGCTACGAGATCGCCGGCGCCTGGGGCGCCAAGATGGCCGACGAAAGCCGTGACGTGATCGCCTTCATCGGCGACGGCTCGTATCTGATGATGAACTCGGACATCTATTCGACCGTGCTGACCGGCCACAAGCTGATCGTCGTGCTGTGCGACAACGGAGGCTTCGCCGTCATCAACCGGCTGCAGAATTTCAAGGGCATCCCCTCCTTCAACAACCAGATCGAGGACTGCAAGATCAAGAACAAGGTCGACGTCGACTTCGCGGCGCACGCCGCCTCAATGGGGGCGCACACGCGAACGGTGGAGAGCCTCACCGACCTTGAGGACGCCATCCGCTGGGCGAAGACGACGGACCGCACCACCGTCATCGTCATCAAGACCGACGCCTATACCTGGACGCCGGGCGACGCTTGGTGGGACGTCGGCGTGCCGGAGGTCTCTCCGCGGGCTGAGGTGAACAAGGCGCGCGCCGATCACGCCGAGGGAAGGAAGAAGCAGCGGGTGGGGGTGTAGCCGATGAAAGCGCGTCTCGGCATCGCCCCGATCGCCTGGTCGAATGACGATTTGCCGGAGCTCGGCGGCGACACGCCGCTCGAAGTGTGCCTGTCGGAAAGCCGGGAGGCGGGTTTTTCGGGCGTCGAGACCGGCGGAAAATTTCCGAAGGACCCGCGCGCGCTCAAGGACGTGCTCGCCGCACACGACCTGAAACTCGTCTCCGGCTGGTATTCCGGCCGGGTGCTCGAGAACGATCTCGCCGCCGAGAAGGACCGTGCGCATGCGCAGCTGACGCTCTTCCGCGAGAATGGCGCGAGCGTGCTCGTCTACGGGGAGACGACCGCGACGGTGCAGAACCGGCGCGACGTCCCGCTCGCCCGCCGTCCGCGGCTCGACGACGAGCAGATGCGCGCCTACGGCCGCAAGCTCACTGCCTTCGCCGAGCACTGCCACGAGGAGCGCGTGCCGCTCTCCTTCCATCATCACATGGCGACGGCGATCGAGGCGGAGAACGACGTCGACCGGCTGATGAATTTTACCGGCGAGGCCGTCGGCCTCCTGTTCGACACCGGTCACATCACTTTCGCCGGCGGCGACGCGCTTCGGATGGCGCGGCGGCACGGCAAGCGCGTGAACCACGTCCATGCGAAGGACGTGCGGCGCGATGTTCTCAAATCGATCGACCCGGAGCGGCAGTCGTTCCTCGACGCCGTGCTCGCCGGGATCTTCACCGTGCCCGGCGACGGCATGATCGATTTCCGCGCCGTCGCCGCGCTCTGCGCGGAGATCAAATATGAGGGGTGGTTCGTGGTCGAGGCCGAGCAGGACCCGAAGAAGGCGAACCCGCTGAAATACGCGAAGATCGGTCACGAGGCGCTGTCCGAAGCACTGACCGAGGCGGGCTACGAGATCGAAGCGTAAGCCGCTCACTCCCATGCCGGCCCGAGATCGAGTCGCGGAGGCCGACCGCACTCTCGGCGTCAGCCCGTTGTGAGCAGGCTCGCGAGGTCTTCGGGCCCCCTCTTCGCGCCGCGGCCGTCGCGCTCCTCACACCCAGCCACCGTCGACGATGAAATTCTGCGCCGTGCACATGGCGCTGTCGTCGGAGGCGAGGAAGAGAACCGTGCGGGCCAAGTCGTCGGGCTGCAGACGGTCCGGCAGGCATTGGCTCCGCTGCAGCTCCCGCTCGCCTTCCTCGTCGAACCACAGGGCGAGCTGGCGCTTGGTCATCACCCAGCCGGGAGAGACGGTGTTGACGCGGATGCGGTGGGGCCCAAGTACACGGGCGAAGGAGCGGGAGAGCCCGTGCACCGCCGCCTTGGCGGTCGTGTAGACCGGCATCTCGCCGCGCGCCAGCATCCAGGAGATCGAGCCGAAATTCACGATCGATCCGCCGCCCGCCTCGATCATCCCCGGCGCCACCGACTGGATGGCGAAGAAAAAGTGCTTGAGATTGACGGCCATGCGGGCGTCCCAGCCTTCGGGAGACACCTCGCGCCAGTCGTGCCGCGTATCGTTCGCCGCATTGTTGACAAGCACCGTGATCACGCCGAGATCGCGCGAAACCAGCTCCACGGCCGCCCTGAGCGCCGCCAGATCGGTCACGTCTGCCGGCACGAACAGGATGTCGGCGCCCTCGCCGCGCAGCTCGGCGGCGAGCGCCGTCCCCGCCTCCTCCATGATGTCCACGAAGCCGACTCTCGCGCGCTGGCCGGCAAAGGCGCGCACGAGCGCCTCGCCAATTCCGCTGGCGCCGCCGGAGACGAAGACCGTGCGCCCGACGAGGCTCGGATAGGCGGCGTAGTTGCGTTCCGGCATGAAATCTCCCGCAAACATGGCAGATGGCGTCGCATCGTTACGACGCGTTCGGTCGGCTCGCAATCGCCACGATGATCACGCTGCTTGCTTGGGAGGTCGACCGGGCCTAGGCTTCAAACCACGGGCGGGGCCGCACCGGCGACCAGCCATCCAGCTTCGTCAAGGAGGGTGAGATGTGGAGTCGCACAGTGTTGGCCGCCTTCGGTGCGGCGTCGGTCGCGCTGGCCGCCAGTCAGGCTACGGGCGGGGAGATCATCGGCGCCAAATTCAACCATCAGCTCACGCCGCCTGAGTTCTGCCTGCAGAACAAGGGCAAGCTGTGCACCTGGGTGCTGTTCGAGGCTCAGGGCCGCCCGGGCAAGGAGACGGCGCCGAGGGACGGGATCATCGACACGATCCGTCTCGTCGCATGCGCTCCCGGGCAATCGTTCGTACTGCAGGTCGTGCGCCGCCAGGGGAGCACTCAGAAATTCAAGGTGATCCGGACCGGCCCCGTGATCAACTACAAGGGCAGCAACCGCAATTGTAACGTCGATAATAATTTCGACATCGAGACGTTCGACGACCTAAGCGTGCCGATCAAGGAAGGCGACTATCTTGCTGTCGTGGCGACGCAAGTCCGGTTCATGAACAATTCGAGCAGTGGCCCCTCGAAATTGTTCAGCCCTCCACTCTCGGAAACTCAGGGGTTCCGGAATGCCTTCAACAGTTCCGGTTTCTTGACGATTCAGTTCGAGCTCAAGGATCCGTAGAGGACGGACGCCCGCCGCGCCCGGCTCGCCGAGCGGAGGCAAGGGTGTGAACGATGGCGCGCCAGCCGGAATGCCGGCGCGCCGGCTGCGTTGATTGACAATGAAGGGTCGACCGGGGCGGGAAGCGGCGTCTAACCTCCGACCAGCCAAACCCCGACCTTGAAACCGCCAGCGTGCCGTGAGCCGCGTGCACGGCAAGCGGCGGATTGTCGAAGCGCTGCGCCCCCCGTAAGAGTATGATTATTGCTGCCGCGAGCGGAGGTGCGGGCTTCGATGAAAGAGCCGAACGGCAAGACTTCGCGCGGAAAAGCGCTGGTTGCCGAGGCGCTTGCGCTGCGAATCCTTGACGGAACATACCCGCCCGCAAGTCCGCTGCCGAACGAAGCGAGCCTGCTCGCGGAATTCGGCGTAAGCCGCACCTGCCTGCGGGAGGCGCTGCAGCGCCTGAGCGCGAAGGGGCTGGTGCGGTCGCGTCCGAAGCTCGGGACCTTCGTGCGCGAGCCCCACGACTGGAATTTTCTCGACGCCGACCTCCTGCGGCTACGCCAGCGCGTCGTCAGCCGGCCGCTCTTTCTGCGCGAGCTCTTCGCCGTGCGGCGCATGGTCGAGCCGGAGACCGCTGCCCTCGCCGCCCGCAACGCGACGCCGGACCTGCTCGGCAAAATGCAAAACGCCGTGCTTGAGATGGCGCGCGGCAACGGCGCGCGCACGTCGGAGACGATCGAGGCCGACGTAAGCTTTCACCGGCTGCTTCTCGCCGCGAGCGGCAACGCCTTGCTGTCGGGGCTCGGAGCCTGCATCGAGGAGGCGCTTCGGGCGTCGATCAGCGTGACGTCGCTGCCGGATGTCGGCAGCCCGTTCGCGCTCGACAAGCACCTCGCGGTCTTCGAGGCCGTCAGCGACGGCGATGCCGACAAGGCGCGCGGCACAATGAATGCGCTGCTCGACATGACCGAGGACGTGCTCGAACGGGCTTGCTACGGCGAGAGCCGGGAATAGGAGAAGGCGCGTCGGCACCGGCCGGCGCGCGGGGAGGTTGCAAGTCGCCGGAAACGGGAGGGAGGAGCCTGTTGGAGCAGACGAAGGGCCAAAACGCCGTCGGTCCGGGCAACTACCGGCATATCGTGCGGATGGAGAACGTGCAGAAATTGTTCGGCGCAATCCATGCGCTGCGGGACATCACGCTCTCCATCGGCCGCAACGACATCGTCGGCCTGATCGGCGACAACGGGGCGGGCAAGTCGACGCTCATCAAGGTGATGACAGGCGTCCTCGCCCCCACCTCCGGCCGTCTCTTCGTGCGCGACAGGGAGGTCGACCCGGCCGACTATTCCGTGCGCAAGGCGCACGACCTCTCGATCGAGACCGTTTACCAGGACCGCTCGCTCGCCGACAAGCAGCCGCTGTGGCGCAATTTCTTCGTCGGCCGGCAGATCACCAACCGCTTCGGCTTCATCGACATCAAGAAGGAAAAGGCCATCGCGGAAGAGATCCTGATGAAGTCCATCGGCTTCCGCGGGGTCGGCATC
>DASWJZ010000180.1:0-1817 GCA_036396875.1 Propylenella sp. | reverse complement strand
CTTCGCCAAGTTGAAGTCCGAAACCCGGCCGCGCGATCTGGTCGCCAACATGTCAGGCGGCCAGCGTCAGGCGATCGCCATCGCTCGCGCAATGCTCTCGCAAGCAAAACTGGTGCTCATGGACGAGCCCACCGCCGCAATATCGGTCCGCCAGGTGATCGAAGTCTTGAACCTGATGCGCACGCTCCGCGATCAGGGCGTCTCCATCATCTTCATCAGTCATCGCATGCCGGACATCTTCGAGATCGCGGATCGGATCGTGGTGATGCGCCGCGGCGAGAAGGTGTGCGACAAGCCCGTCGCCCAGAGCTCCCCGGAGGAGGTGACCGGCCTCATCACCGGCGCGCTCGAATTCGCCTGAGCCGAGGTCAGCCGCCGACCTTCTCGCCCGAGCTGAACAACAACGGCTCGATCGCCGCGAAGCGGCGGTAGTCCTTCCGGTGCAGCGGCGTCCAGGCCGTCTCGGCCATCGCCGGCATGCGCGGGAAGATCATATGATCGACGAGCCGCCGGTCGTGCATGTTCTCGCTCCACAGGCAGGCCTGAACGCCGATCAGGCGCGGCTTTGCTTCCTCGGGCCAATCGCCGCCGGGCTCGTAATTGTAAGTCGCCTCGGGCGGGACCGTGCCCGCCCAACTGGCCCCCGGCTCCCACCACTCCCCAGACTGCGCGATATCGAGGTAGTAGCGCTCCGCCGGCGCCATGACGACATCATAGCCCTGTTTGGCGAGCGCCAGCCCGTTCTCCGACTTCCTCCACGCAACCAGATACGAGTCCGTGGCGTCGATGCCGCCGCCGAAGGCCGCCTCCTCCCACGCGCCTACGCCGCGGCCAAGGGCGCGGATCGTTTCCTGCGCGCGTTTCAAGATGAACGACTGGAGCTGGTGAACCTCGGTCCAGCCGCGCTCCTTCATCAGGGCCAGGGCCAGCGGAGAACCGAGCCACGCGTCGTCCGCCACTTCATCGCCACCGACATGGAGCCACGGCGACGGAAAGATGCCGGCAAGTTCGGCGAACACCGATTCCAGAAAATCGAAGACTCCGGGGATGGCCGGATTGAGCGCGTCGTTCGGAAAATACTGAATCGAGCGGTAGACGCCGGTCTCGGCCGGATCGCAGAGGCGGGGCAGCGCGCGGACGACGCAATAACAATGCCCTGGAATATCGACCTCGGGGACGACCGTCACCGCCAGGTCATCGGCGTGGCTGACGAGGCCGACAAGTTCGGCGCGCGAATATATGCCACCATAGGGCTCGGACCCGCTGCCGAGGAGCGGCGGCACGGCAAGGCCGTGGCCGCGCCAGGCGGCAATCTCGGCAAGCTCCGGATAGCCCGGAACGTCGAAGCGCCATCCTTCGTCGTCGGTGAGGTGAAGGTGGAAGCGATTCAGTTTCAGCCACGCCATGCAGTCCACCAGCCGCCGAAGAGCGGCGGTGCTGTGGAACTGCCGCGCAACGTCGAGGTGCATGCCGCGGAAACCGAACCGCGGGCGGTCGGCGATCGTCCCTTCCGCGGGAAAGGCAAACTCATCGGGCGCAGCACGGGCACCGCGGAGGAGCTGGCCGAGCGTGACGAACGCGTGCAGGAAACCGGTGCGTCCGGGCGCGATGACAGCCACGCCACAGGCATCAAATTCGAGGCGGTATGCGCCTCCCGCCATCGGCTCGGATCGCGCCGTGCACGCGATGCCCTTACCGCCGAACAGCGCTGGGTCATCGGGGAACAGACGCCCCGCAACGGCCGCGGCAGCGTCGAACGAGGATCGCGCCTCCGGCGGGCCTTCGGCAAACGCAAGCGGATCGCTTGTGTCACGGCG
>DASWJZ010000179.1:0-3050 GCA_036396875.1 Propylenella sp. | reverse complement strand
TGGCGAAGGCCGCATGAAGCTCTCTGCCCAAAAGCGCACGCTGCCCGGCCGCAAGCAGGTGTTCCGGACCACGATTGACGGGACGGCGGAGGGCGACGTGATCGCGCGCTACGGCGAGCCGCTGCCGGGCGAGCCGCTGCTTGCTCCGGTCATGCGCGACGGCGTCCGCCTCGAGCCTTCAGCCCCCCTCCCCGCCATCCAGGCGCGCGCCCGCGCCGAGATCGCCCGGCTGCCGCGGGCGCTCCGTGCCCTTGAGCCGGCGGCCGAACCTTATCTGGTGGCGATCAGCCCGGCGCTTCAGGAATACGCGGCGGAGGTGCGCGAAAAAATCGCGGCGCGGAGCGTTCAGCCGAAAGCCTGAATCCCCGTCTGCGCGCGCCCGAGGATCAGCGCATGCACGTCGTGCGTGCCCTCGTAGGTGTTGACGGTCTCCAGGTTTTGCGCGTGGCGCATCACGTGGTACTCCTCCTGGATGCCGTTGCCGCCGTGCATGTCGCGCGCCGCCCGCGCGATGTCGAGCGCCTTGCCGCAATTGTTGCGCTTGATGAGCGAGATCATCTCCGGCGCCGCCTTCCCCTCGTCGAGGAGCTGCCCGACGCGGAGCGCCGCCTGCAGGCCGAGCGCAATTTCAGTCTGCATGTCGGCGAGCTTCTTCTGCACGAGCTGCGTCGCCGCGAGCGGGCGGCCGAACTGTTTTCGCTCAAGCGTGTATTGGCGCGCGCGATGCCAACAATCCTCGGCCGCGCCCATCACCCCCCAGGCGATGCCGTAGCGCGCCCGGTTCAGGCAGCCGAACGGCCCCTTCAGTCCGGAGACGTTGGGAAGCAGCGCGCTCTCCGGCACTTCGACGCCGTCCATCACGATCTCGCCGGTGATGGAGGCGCGGAGCGATAATTTGCCGCCGATTTTCGGCGCCGACAGGCCCTCGGCTCCCTTCTCCAGCACGAAGCCGCGGATCGCGTTCTCATGCGCCGCCGATTTTGCCCACACCACGAAAACGTCGGCGAGCGGCGCGTTCGAAATCCAGGTCTTCGTGCCGGTGAGCCGATAGCCGCCGTCGACCGGCTCCGCCCGGGTCGTCATGCCGGCCGGGTCGGAGCCGGCATCGGGCTCCGTCAGGCCGAAGCAGCCGATCCATTCGCCGCTCGCGAGCTTCGGCAGGTATTTCTTGCGCTGCGTCTCGTCGCCATAGGCGTGGATCGGGTGCATCACCAGCGACGACTGCACGCTCATCATCGAGCGGTAGCCCGAATCGACCCGCTCCACCTCGCGCGCGACCAGCCCGTAGGACACGTAGGATGCGCCGGCGCAGCCGTAATCCTCCGGCAGCGTCAGGCCGAGCAGGCCGAGCGCCCCCATCTCGCGGAAGATCTGCGGATCAGTCTTTTCCTCGCGATAGGCCTCGATCACCCGCGGCGCGAGTTCCGCCTGCGCATAGGCCCGCGCCGTGTCGCGGATCAGCCGCTCGTCGTCGGTGAACTGCTCCTCGATCAGGAACGGATCGTCCCAGCGGAACGCCGTCGTCCCCGCCGCGCTCGGCGGCTTCGCCGCTGCGCTTCGCTTCGCGTCCGCCATCTCGCTCTCCGCCTCCCCTGCCGCCCTACCTACGCGCCGGCCGGTGCGATTGAAAGGCCCTGCCCCGCATCGGCTGACGGCGCGTTCGTCGCGGCGCGGGCCGGCAGAGGGCGCAACCGTTTTGCCGTCCAAGCATTCTCGCCATATGACGACCATACGCAGTTCGAGAGGCAACCCGATGCGTATCCTACAACTCGCTGTCGTGGCAGCGTTTTTCGCCGTCCCGGCGGCGGCGCAGCCGCCTCAGCAGGGGGCGGCGGCCGCCTTCCACGCACCCTCAATTCTCTGTGACACGAGCGAGCAGCTCCACTCGATCCTCACCGCCTTCGGCGACGGCGTCGATTCCGGCACGGCGCGCTTCGCCGAGCTTTATCGCACGCCCAACGACCGCGACGAGCCGACCTGCGCGATCACCGGCGTCCGCACGGCGCTCACGACCGGCGCCACCGCGCTCGGCCTCGTCGATCTCGCGGGCGCCGAGTTTTACGGCTGGATCGTGCGGATCGAGAACCCCGCCGGCGAGGGTTACTTCCTCTATCTGGAATCGCCGGCAGAGGCGCTGAAAAACTCGATCTGAGGCCGGGGGCCTCGGGCTGCCTTGCGGCTCCCGCAATGGCTGTCGGCGCTGCGACTTGGCCCTTACATTGGGGCGAGCTTCTGCTATGCGGCGCGCGGCACGATCCGCTGCAGCAGGCCGCCGAGCTTCCGCCGCTGCTCCTCAAGCTCGTGGTCGGTCTGGAGCCCGAGGAAGAAGCCTTCCGACATGCCGAAATAGCGGGCGAGCCTGAGGTCGGTATCGGCGGTGACGGCGCGCTTGCCGAGCACGATCTCGTTGATCCGCCGCGGCGGCACGCCGATCGCCCGCGCCAACGCCGACTGGCTGAGGCCCATCGGCTGCAGGAACTCCTCCAGGAGGATTTCCCCCGCATGCGGGTTGTGCAGCCGGTCAGTGGTAGTCGACGATTTCGACATCTCGCGCTCCTTCGGAACTCCAGCGGAAGCAGATGCGCCATTGGTCGTTGATGCGGATCGAGTGCTGTCCGACTCGCCTCCCGCGAAGTGCCTCAAGGCGATTTCCGGGTGGTACCGCCAGGTCCTCCAACCGCTTCGCTTGATTCAAGAGGCGTAGTTTTCATGAGTGCCTTGTTCTGAATGTCTCCGGGCAGTCTCCGGCTGCGCCGGCCGCTCCACACAAGCGCCGTCTCGCGATCGCGGAAGCTGAGGACCATCCGGCGAAGGCATAATGCATAACGTTACGGGGGACAAGGGGGTCGGATATGCGCAGCGAGTGCGAGCGAGAAGCGTTTCTCCTGCCCTACGCCGCCTCCCTCCCCTCCTCCGCCATCCTTGCGAGCCGCGTCAAATCGCGGCGACGCCCTTCAGGCGGTCGGCCGGCTTCGGCCAGTCGCGCATGAACTGCACCTTCTGGTCCGGCCGGATTTTTGCAAAGTTCCCTTCCCTCGCGATGTCACGCA
>DASWJZ010000178.1:0-5936 GCA_036396875.1 Propylenella sp. | reverse complement strand
GCCGGCGTCGAGATTGGCGAGCGCATTGGCGGCCCCGCGGATCTTGAAGGCGCCGACCGGCTGCGCCGTCTCGAGCTTGAGCCGCACCTCGCGGCCCGTCCGCGCCGAGAGCGCCGGCGCCGGAACGAGCGGCGTGCGGAGGGCGAGGCCGGCAATCGCGGCACGCGCACGGCTCAAAGCCTCGGGGGAGATGCGCCGCATGCGGTTTGCGCCTAGGTTGTGCACATCACCATGCAATATCCACCAACTTCCCCTACAAACGCAAGCCGGCCAGCCAAAAGGTACACCTGGATGTACACAACAGTTGATCTCACGGTGGATTTGCGGCAGGCTTCAGGCATGCTCTCGCTCCCGGGTCGGGCCTCGGAGGGGTTGAGGACCGACGCGCGGCGGGGCCAACCTTGCAGCGGAGGACATCCCGATGACCATCTTATCCGGCCTTTCCCGGCGCACTCTCCTGACGCTCGCCGCCGGCGTCGCCTCACTAGCCACGGCCGTCGCGGCGCAGGCGCAGACCACGCTGGAGCGCGCCAAGGAGCAGGGCTACATCCGCGTCGGCTTCGCCAACGAGGCGCCCTATGGCTACGCCACGCCGGACGGCAAGCTCACCGGCGAGTCGCCGGATGTCGTGAAGGCGGTGCTCGCCAAGATGGGCATCGAGCAGGTCGACGGCGTACTGACCGAGTTCGGCTCGCTCATTCCCGGCCTGTTGGCCGGCCGCTTCGACATCATCGCCGCCGGCATGTTCGTCAATCCGAAGCGCTGCGAGCAGGTGCAGTTCTCCGAACCGACCTACGGCATCGGACAGGCCTTTCTGGTGCAGGGGGGCAACCCGAAGGGCATCGCCGATTACGGCTCAATCGCCGCCGATTCCTCGCTGAAGCTCGCCGTGATGTCGGGCGCGGTGGAGGCCGGTTACGCGCGCGATTCCGGCGTGTCCGAGGAGCAGATCGTGCAGTTGCCGGACCAGTCGAGCCTGGTCGCCGCCGTCAAGGCGGGTCGCGCCGACGCGGCGGCGCTGACGGCGCTTTCGATCGCCGACATGGCGTCGAAGAACGAGGGCGTCGAATCGACCAAGCCCTTCGGCGAGGTCGCCGGCGAATCCGTCGTCGGCCACGGCGCGGTCGCGTTCCGCAAGGAGGACTCGGATCTCTACGAGGCCTTCAATGCCGAGCTGAAGAACTTCATCGGTTCGCCCGAGCACATCGCGCTGGTCGAGCCGCACGGCTTCGGCGCCGATTACCTGCCGGCGAAGACGACCGCCGAACTCTGCGCCGGCGAATAGGC
Source organism: Propylenella sp. (assembly GCA_036396875.1). GTDB lineage: Bacteria > Pseudomonadota > Alphaproteobacteria > Rhizobiales > Afifellaceae > DASWJZ01. Next base: position 4,649 of record DASWJZ010000178.1, on the reverse strand, counting down.
GAATACGTCTAGGCGGGAGAAGCCCGTGGGCGCCTGCGGCCGCGTCCTGGACCTAACCTCCCCCTTGAGGGGAGGTCGAAATCTGGTGAGCGGAGCGAGCGACAGATTTCGGGAGGGGGTGCAGGCGGCCGAGCTTCCGACCCCCTCCCGAAGCTTGCTTCGGCTTGCGCAAGCGCCGAGCGGACGGAGCTCGTGATGCCCCTTCGGCCGCTCGTCGTTTGCGCCATCATCGCCTTCACCGCGGGGCTCGTCGTGGCGAGCTTTGCCGGCTTCCGCGAGTTCCTGCCGGGGCTCTTGGAAGGCGCGCTGGTCACCGTGGAGATCACGATCGGCGGCTCGATCCTGGCCGTCGTCATGGCCTTTGTCGCGGCGATCGCGAAGATGTACGGACCGCGCCCGGTGCGCTGGCTCGCCGTCACCTATATCGAGGTCTTTCGCGGAACCTCCGCCCTCGTCCAGCTCTTCTGGCTGTTCTTCGTGCTCCCGCATTTCGGCATTCTGCTCGAGCCGCTGACCGTCGCGATCCTGACGCTCGGGCTGAATGTCGGCGCCTATGGCGCCGAGGTTGTGCGCGGCGCGATAAGTTCCGTGCATCGCGGCCAATGGGAGGCAGCGACCGCCCTCAACATGAGCCGCATGAGGGCGCTTCGCCGCATCATCGTGCCACAGGCGGTCGTCCGCATGATCCCGCCGTGGGGCAATCTCTTCATCGAGCTTCTGAAGGCGACGTCGCTGGTTTCGCTGATCACGATCTCCGACCTCGCCTTCAAGGCGCAGCAGATGAACCAGACGACGTTCCGCACGATTGAGATCTTCTCGATCGTGCTGGTCTTCTACCTGGCCATCGCCTCGGTGATCACGGTCGCCATGCGCACCCTGGAGGACCGCGCCGCAAGAGGCATGGCGCGAGGCCGGACATGATCTGGGACTGGGAATATACCTGGGAGATCCTGCCGGTGCTGGCGAAAGCCTCCATCGTCACCGTCGAGGCGACCGTCCTCGGCTTCGCGCTCGCCGCCACGCTCGGCCTCCTGCTCGCCATTCTCAGGATGTCGAAGTCGGGCTGGATCGCGATCCCGACCGCCGGCTTCATCGAGTTCATCCGCTCGACGCCGCTTCTCATCCAGATCTTCTTCGTCTTCTTCGTCTTCCCGGAATTCGGAGTGACCCTTTCGGCGATGACGGCGGGCGTCCTGGCGATCGGGCTGCACTACGGGACCTATTGCTCGGAGGTCTACCGGGCCGGCCTCGGCAACATCCCGCGCGGCCAGTGGGAGGCGTCGACCGCGCTCAACCTGTCCGGCTATCACACGTTCCGCGACGTGATCATCCCGCAGGCGATCCCGCCGGTCGTGCCGGCGCTCGGCAATTATCTCGTCGCGCTGTTCAAGGAGACGCCGCTCCTCTCCGCCATCGCGGTGCTCGAGCTGATGCAGACCGCCAAGATCCTCGGCTCGGAGAACTTCCGCTATACCGAGCCGATCACGCTGGTCGGCGTCTTCTTCCTCGTCTTCAGTCTGATCACAGCAGCCGGCATCCGCCAGGTCGAACGCTGGCTCGGCCGGCGAGGAGGATCCTGATGAACGCCCCCGACACGCCGCCGCCCGCGGAGCCCATGGTGCGGTTCGACAGCGTCACCAAGCGCTACGGCGCGCTCACCGTGCTCGACAGCCTCGATCTCGACGTCGCCGCCGGGGAGAAGGTCGCGATCATCGGCCCCTCCGGCTCCGGCAAGACGACCGTCCTCAGGATGCTGATGACCTTGGAGCGTATCAATGACGGCGTCATCTGGGTCGAGGGCGAGCCGCTCACGCACGTCAAGCGGAACGGCGACCTCGTCCCGGCCGACGAGCGGCATCTGCGGCGGGTGCGCGGCAAGATCGGCATGGTCTTTCAGCACTTCAATCTGTTTCCGCACATGACGGCGCTGAAAAACTGCATGGAGGCGCCCTGCACGGTGCTGAAGATGCCGAAGAAGCAGGCCGAGGCGCGCGCGGCCGAGCTGCTGGCGATGGTCGGGCTCGGCGACAAGCTCCAGCATTTTCCGAGCCAGCTGTCCGGCGGCCAGCAGCAGCGCGTCGCCATTGCCCGCGCGCTCGCCATGCGGCCGAAGATCATGCTCTTCGACGAAGTGACCTCGGCGCTCGACCCGGAGCTTGTGGGCGAGGTGCTGAACGTCATTCGCAAGCTCGGCGCCGAGCACGACCTCACGATGCTGATGGTCACCCACCAGATGGGCTTCGCCAAGGAATTCGCCGACCGCGTCTGCTTCTTCTTCGGCGGCAAGATCTGCGAGGAGGGCCCGCCCGAACAATTGTTCGGCGCGCCGGAGAACGAGCGCACCCGGCAGTTCCTGAGCGCGGTGCTGGAGGCGACGTGAAAATCGTCGAAATCCCCATCGCGGGCAAGCCGGCCGCCCGTCCGACGACGCTGGCGCGCGAGCGGTTCGAGCGCATCTACCGGACGCTGCGCGACCGCATCTGCCTGCTCGAATATCCGCCCGGCGCGCGGCTGTCGGAGGAGGAGCTGGCGGAAGAATTCAGGATCAGCCGGACGCCGGTCCGGCGGGTTCTCGCGCGGCTGGAATCGGAGGGCCTGATCGAGGCGCGTCACGGCGTCGGCACGATCGTCACCAACGCCGACATCGAGGAGCTGGCGCAGGTCTACCATCTGCGGCTGGAGCTTGCGGTGCTGATCGGCCGGCTCTCTCCGATCCCCCGCAGCCGCGACGATCTCGATCGCATCCGCGCCCTGATTGCACGCTGCGATGTGCCGTCCGGGGACGGCGGCCACAAGGCCTTCGCCCGGCTCAACATGGATTTCTTCGCCGAGATCAGCGCCATGACCGGCAACCAGCCGCTCAGGGAAATCAGCGAGCGGCTCTACTTCCAGACCTCGCGGATCGTGCTGATGATGATGCCGCAGCTGAATCTGGCGGAAGAGTTCGCCGCCTTCCGCCGCGAGATGCGGGACATCCTCGCGGCGATGGAGATCGGCGACCTGGAATCGGTCGGCCATATCCGCCGCGGTCACATCTCGATGAGCTTCCGGCGCATGATGCGCTACGCCCACGCAGCCGAGGAAGAGCCGCGATCCCGGTCCGACATCCGATGAGAGACAGTCCCGTCGTTCCGACCGTCGACTTCGATGCCGACGGGGTGCAGCACGGATTCCTGCGCCTGCCCTGGAGCCGCGACGAATCGGCGTGGGGAAACTTGATGATTCCGGTCAGCGTCGTGCGCAACGGCGGCGGGCCGACGGCGCTCTTGAGCGGCGCCTGCCACGGCGACGAGTACGAGGGGCCGATCGCGCTCGTCGATCTGGCGCGGACGCTCGATCCGAAGGCGGTGAGCGGGCGCGTCATCATCGTCCCGTTCATGAACTTTCCGGCCTTCCGCGCCGGACGGCGGCTGTCGCCGGTCGACGGCGGCAACATGAACCGCATCTTTCCCGGCCGCCCCGACGGCGGCGTGACGGAGAAGATCGCCGACTATTTCCAGCGGACGCTGCTGCCGATGGCCGACATCGTGCTCGACTACCATTCCGGCGGCCGTACGCTGGAATTCGTGCCCTTCGCCGCCTGCCATATGCAGGCGGACAAGACGCAGGAGGCGCGCTCGGTCGCGGCGCGCGACGCGTTCGGCGCGCCCTATTCGATGACCATGCTGGAGATCGATGCCGTCGGCATGTACGACACGGCGGCGGAGGCGCTCGGAAAGGTGTTCGTCACGACGGAGCTCGGCGGCGGCGGCACGACGACGGCGCGGACGGCGGCGATCGCCAAGCGCGGCGTCCGCAACGTGCTGAAGCATGCCGGCATTCTCGACGGCGCGGTCGAGCGGGAGACGTCCGTCGATCTCGGCATGCCCGATACGAACTGCTTCATCTTCAGCGAGTCGGAAGGGATGATCGAGCCGGCCGTCGACCTCGGCGAAATGGTGCGGAGGGGCGACCTGCTCGCGCGCGTCTGGCCGGTCGGACGGCTCGGCGCCGCGCCGGCCGAGTATCGCGCGCGGCTCGACGGCATGCTGGCGGCGCGGCATTTTCCCGGCCTGATCGGCGTCGGCGACTGCCTGGCCGTCATCGCCCTGGTGCAATAGGGGGCGGCGCCCAGTCGGGTGCAATTCCCTCGTAGAGGTCAATCCAGGTCGGATTGCTACGCTCGATCAAATTGACCTTCCGCTCCCGCCGTTCCCCTGTCATCCCGGAAAGCGCGGGACGCGCTTGTCCGGGACCCATGAACACGGAGCATGGAGAGGAAGCGCGGAACCGTCGGCGCCTCACTTGCTCTCTGCGGCGATCATGGGTCCCGGTCTTGCCGCTCGCGCGGCAAACCGGGATGACAATCGCAGAGGTAGGCGAAAACCCCTCATCGCATCTGACGCTATCCCTCGATCCTGGAAAAATCCGCCACCGTCAGCGTCGCCCGGCGGAGCATGTTCAGAAGCCGCAGGCGGTTTTCCCTGAGCGCCGGATCGTCGGCGTTGACCGTCACCTTGTCGAAGAAAGCGTCGACCGCCGGCCTGAGTTCGGCGAGCGCGCGCATCGCCCCCTCGAAATCCTCGCGCTCCACATGCTCGCGCGCATGCGCCTCCGCCGCCTGCATCACGTGGAAGAGGGCCTTCTCCTGCGGCAGCCCGCGTTCCTCG
>DASWJZ010000177.1:0-5867 GCA_036396875.1 Propylenella sp. | reverse complement strand
GCCTCACGCAGCGCGCGGAGTTCCTCCGGCGTTGAGCCGATGATGTTATGCGCCATGATCGAGGACGCGGCCTGGCCGAGGGCGCAGGCTTTAACGTCATGCGCGAAGTCCGAGACGCGTCCGTCGGCCATCCGCACCTCGACTTTCACCGTCGACCCGCAAAGTCGCGAATGGGCGCGCGCCGACGCATGCGGCTCGTTAAGGTTGCCGATGCGTGGAATATTTCCCGCAAGTTCGAGGATCTTGGTGTTATATATGTCGTCGAGCATCTGGAGTGTTTCGGGCAGCGAAGGATGGCCGCAATGGCCAGCCCCATATATAGGATGCTCATGGGCACCGCTGCCAATGTGTCTGATGCGGCAGGGGAGGTTTTGGAGATGGAAGCCCGCGTAAAGGTGTTGAAGCCGGAGATGCGCCCGGTGCGATCCATGCGGCCGAGTCGGGAGGAGGCCGAGGCGGCAGTCAGAACGTTGATCGCATGGACGGGCGACGATCCTGAGCGTGAGGGCCTAAGGGATACGCCGAAGCGAGTCGTCAAGGCCTTTGCAGAACTCTATTCCGGATATGGCCACGACCCTTCCGAGGTGCTGACGGCGACCTTCAAGGAGACCGGCGGCTATCAGGACATGGTTCTCGTCCGCGACATCCCGTTCTACTCGCACTGCGAGCACCACATGGTGCCCTTCATGGGCCAGGCTCACATCGCCTATTATCCGGTGGACGGCGTCGTCGGCCTGTCGAAACTTGCGCGCCTCGTCGATCTCTTCAGCCGGCGCCTGCAGACGCAGGAGACGCTGACCGCGCAGATTTCGGGCGCGCTCGAGAAATATCTCGGTTCGCGCGGCGTCGCGGTAATGCTGGAGGCCGAGCACATGTGCATGTCGATGCGGGGCGTCCAGAAGGCGGGCGCCTCCACCATGACCTCGCACTTCACCGGCGTGTTCAAGGAGGACGCTGCGGAGCGGGAGAAGTTCCTGAACCTCGTGCGCCCCACCTACAAGTAGCGGGTTCGAACGCGGAGCAATGCCGCCTACGAAGGATTCGGCATCGGCCGGAATCGAGGAGTCCGGCCGGTTCACTCCGCGTTTCGGACCGGACGGCCTCATCCCCTGCGTCACAATCGAGGCGTCGAGCGGCGACGTGCTGATGTTCGCCTGGATGAACGAAGAAGCGCTTCGGCGGACGCTGGAGACCGGGCTCGTCCACTACTGGAGCCGGTCGCGGCGGACGATCTGGGTGAAGGGCGAGAGCTCGGGAGCGCATCAACGTGTCGTCGAACTCCGCACCGACTGCGATCAGGATGTCGTGCTGGTGCGCGCCGAGGTGAGCCACAGGGCCGGCACTTGCCACACCGGCCGCACGACCTGCTTCTATCGCAGCGTTCCGCTCGGACCCGGCCCGGTCGAGCGGCCGTTCAGGTCAGGCGAAGGCGAAATCGGCTGAACCCCGGGCGCCGGCTCAGGCCGTCGAGATGTATTCGCGGATCTGTTCCGCCTCCCTCTCCACGTCCTCGATCCGCCGCTTCACGACATCGCCGATCGAGACGATGCCGGAGAGATGGCCGTCCTCCACCACCGGGAGATGGCGGAACCGGCCGCTCGTCATCTTTTGCATCACGTCGTGGATCGTGTCCTCCATGCGGCAGGTCACCACCCGAGATGTCATGCGATCGGCCGCGACCTTCTTCAGCGCTCCCGCGCCATCTGCGGCGATCGCAAGCACGATGTCGCGTTCCGAGACGATGCCGCGAATGGCGTCGTCCTCCACCACCACGACCGCGCCGATCCGCTTCTGCGACAGCGTCGAGGCGATTTCTTCAAGCGAGGTGCCGGGGGAGACCGTGACCACATCCCTCCCCTTCTCATTGATGATCCGTCCGACGGTCATCGCTGCCTCCCTATCCGGCGCCTTCATCCGGCGCGCCGGCCGCCAGTCTAAGAATTCGGCGTCATGACGCCAAATCGTCTTTGCCTCCGTCTTCCGGCGGCACCGGGTCGAGCAGCGCAAAAAGCAGCAGCCCGACGGCGAAGCCGCCGATGTGGGCTTCCCAGGCGATCGGACCCGAAACGCCCGGAAGCAGTCCGCCCGCCAAGCCGAAGGCCAAATTGACCGCGAACCAGACGAGGATGAAGGCAAGCGCCCGGCTGTTCAAGAGAGCCGCTCCGAGCGGCGGCGCCGGGATCCGGTACGACCCGGGCGAGCCCGCCCCGCCGAGCGGCCCGCCGGGCGAGAAAGCGAAGCGCGCCGTTGCGGCCATCATGCCGGAGACAGCGCCCGACGCTCCGATCACCAGCGCCATTTCACCGGCGTGCAGCGCATAGTGGAGCCCTGCGCCCGCGATCGCCGACACACCGCTCAGCATCAGGAAGCGGCCGCCGCCGAAGCGTCGCGCCAGCGCCGTTCCGAAGCTCGCCATCCAGACGATGTTGACGAGGAGGTGAACTACGTCGGCATGCAGGAACGCGTGCGTAAGCGGCGACCACAGCCGCGCCCCGGCGCCGCCCGGCAGCAATTCTCCGATCTCGCCGTAGCGGGCGGGGATGAAGGCGAAGGCGAACAGGATCCATTCGTCGGCGCTCGCGCCAAGGAACGTCCGGCCGAAATGCACGGCGGCGAGAACGACGGCGAGCCACAGCACCGCCGGCGGCAGATTGAATACGGGAGCGCGGTCCATTCGCCGTCATGCCCGTTTGGCCACCGCCGGCGCAAGGAGGGAGGGCCGTAAACGAGTTCCGCCGGGCTCGCGGCCCGGCGGATTGATAGGAACGCCCCCTGCCTCTCTTCTTTGCTCCCGAGACAACAGTGCAAATTAGACTGGCCTGCGCACAACAATGTTTTCCGCGCTGCGGCGCAACGGTGAGGATTCGTTAACCTTAACAAATGGTTTCCGACCGGCCGGGCGCACCGCATGGCACCCCCGTCGGACTTGAAGTGTTTGGATGCGCGCGGTCCGGACGTCGGGGGGGAGATGAAGCACGAAACCAGCACCGCCCTTCACGATTATTGGCGAAGCTGCCGGCGCGACGCAGGCGTCCCGCCCCTCGGAATTCGCGCCGCTGAGCTCGCACCCATCCTGCCGTCTCTCTTCCTCGTCGATCTTGACGAGGCTTCGGGGCTTCGCTTTCGCTACTGCGGTGCGGCGCTCATAGCGCGCTACGGCCGTGACCTTGCAGGTGAAAGCTTCCTGGAACTCTGGAACGCCGACGATCGGGAGACGCTGGCGCTGAACCTGCGAGCGATGGCCGCGCGCTCCACCGGCCTGGTGGCCGGCGTGATGGCCGAAACGGTCGGCGCCGGCTTCACTTCCTTCGAGATGCTGCTCCTGCCCCTTTCCGGCGAAAGCGGCGCCGCCGGCGCGATCGGTTCGATGGTCCGCATCGGCGGTCATGAGGAAGCGAACAGGATCCGGGCGCGCCTCGTCGGACAATGGCTGCGTTCCATCCGCTTCCTCCCGCGCGCGGATGCGGCCGCATGTGAGCGGCCGACGGTCCCCGGGCCGCAACCGCCGTCGCCCTCCCAGGCGCGCCGCCGCTACGGCCATCTCACGGTGGTGGCAGGGGGAAAGCGGGCGCATCGCGAGGGCTTTGCCGCTACGCTTACAGATATTTAACTACAACCGCATAGCTTGCAGGCCGAACTTCAGCCGCCCGTTTAGATTCGGGACGATCAGGATCGCCATGCCGGCTCTGGAAGCTCAGGAAATTTCTCCAAGCCTGGACGTTGAAAGACGGCGCTACCAACGCGTCCGGATCAGCCTGCTGGGCCGCTGCATGTTTCCCGACCAGCGCGAATGCCCGTGTCAGCTCATCGAGATATCGCCCGGTGACGCCGTTTTCGTGAGCCCGTTCTGCGGCGAGCCCGGCGAGCGCGTCATCGCCTATATCGACCATATCGGCCGCGTCGAGGGCGTTATTGCAGAGCGGATCGAGCACGGCTTTGTCATGTCGATCAGCGCCTCGCTGCGCAAACGCGACAAGCTGGCCGATAACCTCACCTGGCTCGCCAACCGCCACGTCCTTAACCTCGCCGAGGACCGGCGCTACACGCGCCGGGCGCCCAAGCGGATCGACGCGACGCTGATGCTGGCGGACGGCACCGGCCACAAGGTTCGCGTCATAGACATGTCGCTGTCGGGCGCAGCGCTCGCAGCCACCATCCGCCCGCCACTCGGCTCTCCCGTAAAACTTGGCCGGCTCGGCGCCAGGGTGGTGCGCCACTTCGAAGATGGCATCGGCATCGAGTTCATGCGGCTGATGTCCGACGATGCGATCGAGAAGACGATCGAGAAGGATTTCTTCTGAACCGGCCCTTGCGGCGGAGCTCGCATGGTGAATCCGACGTTCTCATTCCCGCCAAAGATTGACCAAAACTTTTAGACCTGCTTCAGGCCGAAATCTGATATGCTGCCTCAATCGAAGGGGGCGTCCGAACAAGCCCCCGCGAAATGCAGGGGGCGTTTATGGTTGCGTTTGCGCACCGGTCCCTCGTGGCCGGCTTTTTTGCTTTATGGGCGCTGGCGCTCGGGGCAGCCGAGGAAGCATTAGCTGAAGACCTGACGATGAAGGTCAGCGGCTGGACCAATCCGCCGGTCGGCTACGTCGATTTCTGTCGCAATTTTCCGGAGGAGTGCAGACCGGTCGGGTCGGACGCCGCCAAGGCCCTGACGGAGCGTCGCTGGCAGGATCTTCAGGAGGTCAACACCTTCGTCAACCGCATCATTCTCCCGGCCACCGACCGCGACTTCCACGGCGTCGACGAGGTCTGGACGCTGCCTGAGACGCGGGGGGATTGCGAGGACTATGTTCTTCTCAAGCGCAAGTGGCTGGTGGAACGGGGCTGGCCGACGGGTGCCCTTCTGGTCACCGTCGTGTTCGACGAGGTCGGCGACGGCCATGCGGTCCTGCTCGTGCGCACGAATGGCGGCGACTACGTGCTCGATAACAAGATCGACGCCATCCGCCCCTGGCATGAAACCGCCTACCGCTTCGTGAAGCGGCAGTCGGTCAACGATCCCAACCGCTGGGTGTCGGTCGGCGACCCCCGCTGGACCACGCACAACACCGCCGCGTCGCGCTAGGCGGAACCCTGGTCCGGCCCTGAGGCCGGCTTCAAATCGCTTCCGGTTGCGGAACGGGTGTGCGCCAGCGCGTCCTCGAGCGCAAACAGCGCCAAAAACTCAGGCGCTGACCAGGAGGCTGACGTAGAAGATTCCCGCGCAGACGCTCCACATGCCGGCGACCGCCGCTCCCACGATGGCGGGAACGACGCGGATTTCGCCTGCCCGGATGCCGGCGAGAACCTTGCTCGCGACAATGAACGGGCCGCCGAACATGCTGACGAGAACGGCGAGCACCACGCCCGGAACGCTGGCGCGAACCGAGAACAGCTCCGCCTTCTCCGACGTCACCCATTGATAGAACGTGGCGATCGTCGCCGCTGCGACGAAGCCCATCGCGGCGCAATATGCAAAAATGGCTAGCTGCGACACCGTCCCCGCCATTAACGGTTTGTTAACCTTCGGGGCAGCGTAGAAGCGGCCGGGCCCCGCCGCAAGCGGCGGACGGGCACGGGCCGCAATATCTTAACCTGTGGTTAACGATATCAGGCGGCGGGATTGAGGTCGATATCGAGGATCGCCATCGAGAAGTTGTAGGACAGCTCCTGGTCCTCGTCGTCGCGATAGACGACGCCGACGAATTCCTCGCCGATGAAGACCTCCGCCGAATCGTTTTTGCGCGGCCGCGCCCGCACCGAGATGGCGTTGTTGGCGAAGACGCGGCGGAAATAGCCTTCCAGCTTCTTTACTTCGTCGGTCGTCACGGTCGGTCCTCGAGCCCGCTGCGCAAGCCTTTTGGCATGCCGGGACG
>DASWJZ010000176.1:0-5071 GCA_036396875.1 Propylenella sp. | reverse complement strand
GATCGACGACCTCGGGACTTCGCCGAGCTTGCGCACGACCACCGCTTCGATTTCTTTCAATGAAACGGAATCGGCTGAATTCGAGAGGAAATCCACGATGGCGTCGCGCACATGACCCGGTGAGACCCGATCCACTGCATCCTCCCGATGTTCGCTTTTTGTATTCGGTTGACGTCTGGACGTCAATCCGCGGCGGGAGTTGTTAACAGGTGCCGGGCGTAAGGTTTCGATGCGCAATGAGCACGCTCTTCGCGTTGTCTCGGACGGCGCTCCGGCTTTCCGTGAGGCCGGCGTCGCGGCCGGCAGACCCGTCCGGTGCGTTCGCCGGGTAATCATGTGGCCACCGGCAGCGCCGCCGCGTGTGGACCGACGCCATTCGGCACTATACGATCCTCGCAAAATGTCGTCCTCGACGAATGGAAGCAATGAATTCAGCAGGAGGAAGACGAATGTTATCCCCTTGGTTTCAAAGCGTCTCACGCAACGCGGCACGCACCGCCTTCGCCATCGGCCTTGGTGCGTGGCTCGTTGCCTCCCCTCCGGCGGGAGCCCTTAATGACGGGACTCAGCTTCTCTCGGGCGGCCAGAGCACGACAGCAAACTCGACGAGGTTCACCGCCCCGGGCGTCGGCGGTCATTACAGTGCCGACTTCGCCGGAGGCCGAGGAGAAGAGGCTGCCCAGATCCGCATGCCCGCGGGCGTGTTGCGGAACCTGAAAGTGCACGTCATGACGGAGAGTATCCCCGCCAGCGGCTCTTTGAGGGTGAGGGTGAGGATCGACGGAGCCAATACCGTGCTGACCTGTCAGGTGGCCGGGACTGGAGACTGCGCGAAGAACAAAGCCGTAAACGTTCCCGCCGGCGGCAGGCTGGCGATCAGCAGTTCGAACACCTTCGTCGGCGCCGGCGCTATCGCCTATTCGTTCACGCTCCTCTTCGATTAGCGCATCTTTGAAGGGCGGGGGACAGCCGCACTTCCGCTCGCAACTGCCGCCCGACGTTTCGATCTGATGCGCCGACGCCGAGCGCCCGCAAGCGTCAAGGCGCTGGAGGAGCTGGGCCGCGTCCGCCTGTCGGAAAACTTCTTCATGCGCGATTTTCTCTATTCGGAGGTCGCGAATCTCTACGGTATTGCGAACATCCCCGACGATCCCGACCTTGCGGTCGAGACCGGCAAGGCCCTCTGTGAAAATCTTCTGGAGCCGCTGCGCAAGGCGCTCGGCCGCATCTCGATCCGCTCCGCCTACCGCAACCGCGAAGTGGCGCGCATCTGCAACGAGCGCGGGCACAACTGCGCGAGGCCCGACGCCGAGCACGCCAACCACATCTGGGACCGGCGGGACGCGGAGGGGTTTTGCGGCGCAATGGCGACAATCGTCGTGCACGCCTTCATCCCCTATTATGAGCGGACCGGGCACTGGGAGGCCTTGGCCTGGTGGGTGCACGACCGCCTGCCCTATTCGGAGATGCAGTTCTTTCCCCGCTACGCCGCCTTCAATCTCGGCTGGCGCGAGGTTCCGAAACGGCGCATCTCAAGCTATATCCCGCCGCGGCGCGGCGTGCTGACAAAGCCGGGCATGGCCAATCACGAGGGGGCGCACGACCGCGAGTATGCCGCCTTCCTTCGGTCCCTGCGGCTTGCGTGAAGCCGGCACCCGGCCGCGCGCGAAGAGATTTCGACACGGAAACGCCCAATGCCCGACAGCCCCTGGCCCACCCACGCTTTACTCGATCTCCTGGAAATCGACCTGCCGATCGTGCAGGCGCCGATGGCAGGCGCGCAGGCCGGCGAGCTGGCCGCCGCGGTCTCGTCCGCCGGCGGCCTCGGCTCGCTGCCCTGCGCCATGCTGACGCCAGAGACGGCGCGCGACGAGGCGGCGCGCATCCGCGCCGCCACAAACTGCGGCTTCGCGATGAACTTCTTCTGCCATCGGCCGCCGCGGCGCGACACCGGCCGGGAAGCCCGCTGGCGCGAGCGGCTCGGCGGCTACTATGCGGAGTTCGGCGTCGAGCCGCCGAGCGGCGACGCGGCCGCGCGCGCACCGTTCGATGCGGCGTTCTGCGAGGTTGTCGAGGAGGTGCAGCCGAAAGTCGTCAGCTTCCATTTCGGCCTGCCCGACGACGCGCTGCTGGAGCGGGTTCGCAAGACGAAGGCGCGCATCCTCTCCTCCGCCACCACGGTCGCGGAGGCGCGTTTTCTCGCCGACAAGGGCGTCGATGCGGTGATCGCGCAGGGCGTCGAGGCGGGCGGTCATCGCGGCATGTTTCTGACCGACGATGTCGCCGCGCAGATCGGCACCTTCGCCCTCGTCCCGCAAGTCGTCGATGCCGTCGACGTTCCGGTGATCGCCGCCGGGGGTATCGCCGACGGTCGCGGGATCGCCGCGGCCTTCGCATTGGGCGCGGCCGGCGTGCAGATCGGTACCGCTTATCTCAGGACGCCGGAGGCGCGCATTTCGGATCTGCACCGGCAGGCGCTCGCCGCGGCGCGCGACGAGGACAGCGTCCTGACCAACGTCTTCACCGGCCGGCCCGCTCGCGGAATTGCGAACCGCTTCGTTCGCGAGGTCGGTCCCCTCAACCCCGACGCGCCGTCCTTTCCGCTCGCCGCAGGATTCGTCGCGCCGCTTCGCATCGCCGCCGAAAGCAAGGGCTCGGGCGAGTTCAGCCCGCTCTGGACCGGGCAGGCCGGACCCCTCGCACAGACGATGTCCGCCGGCGAACTGACGGCCGCGCTTGCGGCGGACGCGGCAGCCAGGTTGCGGCATCTTGCGCGGTTCGACGACCGCCGCACGAGCTGACCATACCGCCGTCGCAATGGCGGTTGATATCCGTCATGTCGGCGGGTTCCCGCCATGGTCTAAGTATATAGTGAACCGCTGACTGCCGCGTCGCGTTCACGTCCGGAGCCAGGGAGGGCTCGACTCGATGGCTTGGTCTTTCCCGATAGGCCGCCTATTCGGCAGCGAGATCCGCATCCATGTCACCTTCTTTCTGCTGCTCGCATGGATCGGCATCGCCCATTACATGCAGGGCGGCGCACCGGCGGCGATCCAAGGCATCGTCTTCATCCTTGCCATCTTCGCATGCGTGGTGGCGCACGAGTTCGGCCATGCGCTGGCGGCAAGGCGCTATGGCATCAGGACGCCCGACATCACGCTCCTTCCGATCGGGGGACTGGCGCGGCTGGAGCGCATGCCGGAGAAGCCCGGCGAAGAGATCGTCGTGGCGCTCGCCGGACCGGCGGTCAATGTCGTGATCGCGGCGGTTCTCATCTTCATCATGAACGCGAGATTCGACATGACGGCGCTGCAGCAGCTCGACAATCCTGCGCTCGGTTTCATGGTGCGGCTCGCGTCGATCAACATCTTTCTGGTGCTGTTCAACCTGATCCCCGCTTTTCCCATGGACGGAGGGCGTGTCCTCCGGGCCGTGCTGGCCTTCTGGATGCCGCGCGTGCAGGCCACCATGATCGCCGCCCGGATCGGTCAGGCGCTTGCCTTCGGTTTCGGTTTTCTCGGGCTGCTCGGCGGCAACCCGCTGCTCATCTTCATCGCCATCTTCGTCTATCTCGCCGCCACGGCGGAGGCGCAGATGGTCGGCCTGCAGGACGTCTCGCGCAGCCTCGGCGCGCGCGACGGCATGATCACGCATTTCGAGACGCTCGGCCCGCAAGCTACGATCGCCGACGCCGCGGCGCTGCTCCTGCGGACGACTCAGCACGAGTTCCCAATCGTCGACGGGGTGGGCGCACTCCGGGGAATTTTGACGCGCGAGGCGATGGTCCAGGCGCTGTCGAAAAGCGGCCCCGGCGCCGCCGTCGTGGAGGTGATGGCGCACGATATCCCGACCGTGGCAGGCTCGGCGCGGCTCGAAGACGCTCTGAAGCTGCTGCAGGAGCGGAGAGCGCCGGCAGTCGGGGTGGTGGACGGGAGCGGACGGCTGATCGGCTACATCACGGCTGAAAACATCGGCGAACTGATGATGGTGCAGAATGCCGGCCTGGGGCTTCGCCCCCGTCGGGCGACCGGCCCCCTGCTGCCGCAGTGAAGCCGAACCTCCGCCCGCCTCAATCCGTATAGCGATAGGTGCCGATCTCGCAGACATTGACGCTGCGCTGCAGGAGCTCGACGCCGTCGCCGAAGACGGCGCGGAAGCGGTAGCGGCAATACCCGCTGCCGTCGTCGAAATCGAGCACCGTGGACGCGCCGGCAGGCAGGACGTCATCCCCGAGCAGGCTTTCCCGCCACTCCCGCGTGTCGACGCTGACGCCGTAGAAACCGACGATGCTCTCGCTCGACGCATTGACGATGCGAACGCGGCGGTCGAGCGCGTCGGCGGGATTCGCCGGCGCGAATGCGAAGATGAGCGCAAGAGATGCAAGGGCAAGCATCTTGCTGGTCGGTGAAGCTCTTGTCACGGGCGGCCAATTACGCTGATTTTGGCGACGGATGCGAGAAGCGGAGGCTATCATCGGAAGATGCCTGACTCAATTCACCACGCGGACGCCGCGCGCTACTCGCCGATCCAGATCCTGCTGCACTGGTCGATCGCGGTGCTGATCGTCGTCCAGCTGCTTTCGCACGACGCGATGGAGGAATATTGGGATCGCGTCGAGGATCGCGAGGCCTCCGGAATTCCCGACGACCCCGTCGCCCTCCTGCATCTCGGTTCCGGCGCCGCGACCCTTTTGCTCATGGTGGCGCGGGTGATGGCTCGGCTCCGATGGAGGTCTCCGCCGCTTCCCGCCGATATGCATCCCCTGCAGAAGCGTGCTGCGCACGCCGTGCATGCGGCGCTCTACGTTGTTCTCATCCTGCTGCCGCTTAGCGGCGCGGCGGCGATATTCGCCGGGATCGAGGAAGCCGCCGATTTGCACGGCCCCCTGGTCGTGATCCTCTTCCTGTTGATCGCACTGCATGTCGCCGCTGTCGTCCATCACACTTTTGTCCGCCGCGACGGGCTTATCTGGCGCATGCTGAAGCCCTAACCGGCCGCATATCGTGCCGGACGGTGAAAACCGCCTCGGCAAACCCTATCTAGCATCGGAAAAATCGGCTATTTCGGCCGC
>DASWJZ010000175.1:0-11731 GCA_036396875.1 Propylenella sp. | reverse complement strand
TCCGACATCCTCGGCGTTTCGCGCGGCGAGCTCCGCAAGGCGCTGGCCATTCTGGAGCGCCGCGGAGAATTGTGGCGGCACGTCGGGAAGGGCACCTTCATCGGCGCCCGCCCGGTCGCCGAGACCACCTCCGTCGCCGCCATCGCACAGCAGACGAACCCGGCGGAAGTCATGCGCGCGCGGCTTGCGATCGAGCCGGAACTGGCGTGCGAGGCGGCGCTGCACGCCACGGCCGAGGACATCGAGGAGATGACGCTCTGCGCGACGAGCGCCCGCGCGGCGGAGACCTGGCGGCAATACGAGAACTTCGACAACCGGCTGCACCGGGCGATCGCGGAGGCGGCGCACAACGCGCTCCTCCTCGCCGTCTTCGACACGGTCAACTCGGTGCGCCGGGCGGTGGTGTGGGGGCGGCTGCGCGACGAGGGGCCGCGACCGCCCGTCGATCATCACAGCTTCGCCGAGCACGAGGCAATCGTGGCGGCGATTGCCGATCGCGATCTCGCCGGCGCCGCCGCCGGGATGCGTCTGCACCTGGAGACGGTGCAGCGGCTGCTTCTTGCGCCGGCGTCGCGGCGGCAACGCGAGGCGGCGGGCGGAGGGTAGCCGGGAGGCGGCGTTCGCCGCCTATTCCGCCGGCGCCTGAGCTTCCCGCTCCAGCACGATCTCGCGCCGTGCTGCCGCCGGCGCGTCGGCGCGGGCGATGAAGGTATAGAACATCGGCAGCACGAACAGCGTGAAGAGCGTGCCGATCGACATGCCCGCGGCGATGACGAGGCCGATGGAAAAGCGTGCCTTGGCGCCCGCGCCGGTGGCGATCAGAAGCGGTGCCACGCCCATCACCATGGCTGCCGTCGTCATCAGGATCGGGCGAAGCCTGACGCGCGCCGCCTCCACGATCGCCTCGCGCTTCGGCAGCCCGTGCCCGCGCTGCTGGTTGGCGAACTCCACCATCAGGATGCCGTGCTTGGTGATCAGGCCGATGAGGGTGATCAGCCCCACCTGCGTGTAGATGTTGAGGGTGGCGACCCCAAGATTGAGGGGGACGAGCGCGCCGAAGATCGACAGCGGCACCGTCAGCATGATGATCAGCGGATCGCGAAAACTCTCGAACTGCGCCGCCAGCACCAGGTAGATGATGATGACGGCGAGCGCGAAGGCGACGAGCGTCGTGTTCCCCTCATTGATCTCCAGCCGCGATTGCCCGGCGAAATCCTCGTAGAACCCCGCCGGCATGACCTCCGCCGCGATCCTGCGGATTTCCGCGAGCGCGTCGCCGGTCGCCACGCCGGGCAACGGCACTGCGGAAATGGTCGCCGAATTCAGCTGGTTGAACTGCTCGATCGCGACGGGGGCGGCGCGCGACCGCACGTGCAACACGGCTTCCAGAGGGACCATGCCGCCGCTGCTGCTACGCACATAATAGTCGCCGAGGTTTTCGGGATTGAAACGCTCCGCGCGCGGCACCTGCGTGATGACGTCGTAGCTGCGGCTTTCGCGGTCGAACTTGGACACGGCGCCGCCGCCGACCAGCGCGGTGAGCGTCGTGCCGATTTCCGCCACGGTGACGCCGAGCGCGGCGGCGCGGTCGCGGTCGATCGTCACCAGCGCTTGCGGCTGCGAGAAGGCGAGCGAATTCTGCACGACGATGAAGCGTCCGGTCGCCTGGGCGCGCTTCTTGATTTCCTCGGCGACCTCGAAGACCTGGGCGGACTCGCCGGTTGAGCGAATGATGTACTGCACCGGCAGGCCCCCGCCGGTGCCCGGAAGCGTCGGCGGCGCGAAGACGAAGGCCTGCACCCCCGCGACGCCGTTCAGGCGGTTCTGCACGTCCTGCTGGATGTCGGCCTGGCTCCGCTCACGCTCGCCCCAGGGAACCAGTCCGAACCCGGCGAAGGCCGTGTTCGTGCCGCCGAAGCCGACCACCGAGAAGCGGACGTCGATCTCGGGAACCTCCTCGGTCGCCGCGGTGACGCCGTTGACGAACAGCTCCGTATAGTTGGACGTCGCGTAGTCCGGCGCGTTCACGATGGAGAACATGAAGCCGATGTCTTCCTCCGGCGCCAGTTCGCTCGACGTGTTGAGGAAGAGATAGACCATCGTTGCGGACAGCGCGGCGACGATCATCAGCGTCACCGAGCGATAATTGAGCGTGGCCGAGACGCGCCTGCCGTACCAGGCGCTCACCCGCTCGAAGCTGCGATCGACGATGCGCTGGAAGCGACTGCCGCCGTGCGCCCGCAGCACCCGTGCGGCGAGCATGGGCGAAAGCGTCACCGCGATGAAGCCCGATATCACCACGGCGCCGGCCAGCGTCACCGCGAATTCGCGGAACAGCGCGCCGGTCAGGCCCTGCGTGAAGCCGATCGGCGCATAGACGGCGGCAAGCGTGATCGTCATGGCGACGACCGGCGCGAAGATTTCCTTCATGCCGCTGATCGCCGCGTTCAACGGCGGCTCGCCGCGCTCCAGATGCCGGTGGATGTTCTCTACCACCACGATGGCGTCGTCGACGACGAGGCCGATGGCGAGGACCATCGCAAGCAGCGTCAGCAGATTGATGGAATAACCCATCAGATAGAGGATGAAGCAGACGCCGATGAGCGACAGCGGGATGGTGAAGATCGGCACCAGCACGGAGCGGAAAGAGCCGAGGAAGACGAGGATGACGAGCACCACGATGATGACCGCCTCGGTGATCGTCTTGAACACTTCCTCGATGGAGGAGCGGATGTTGTCGCTCGCGTCGTAGACCAGCTCCAGCGTCATGCCGGGCGGCAGCTCGCTCTGGATCTGCGGCAGCTCGGCGCGGACCGCGGAGGAGGTGTCGAGCGCATTGGCGCCGGGCGAGGCGAAAACGCCGAGGAACGTCCCCTCCTGGCCGTTGAAGCTGACGCGGACGTCGTCGCTCTTGGCGCCGTATTCGACCGTCGCCACGTCGCGCAAGCGCACCATTTCGTCGCCCTCGGCGCGGACGGAAAGGGCGCCGAACGTCTCGGGCGTCTGCAGCGTCGTCGCCGTCTGGATTGCGTAGGCGACGAACTCGTTCTCCGTCTTGCCCGGCGCCGACAGGAAGTTCGAGTCGCGGATGGCGGTGAGGACGTCGCTCGCCGTCACCCCGCGCGAGGCGAGCCTGATCGGGTCGAGCCAGATGCGCATGGCAAATTCCCGCCCGCCGAGAATCTGCGCCTCGCCGACTCCCTCGATCGTGGTGAAGCGCGGCTGCACGACCTGCGTCAGGAACTCGGTGACCTGCTGCGGGTTCATCGTGGTGGAGCGCACCGCCAGGTACATCAGCGCGAAATTCTGGCCGGTGCCCTTCTGCACCACCGGATCCTCGGCGTCGGTCGGCAGCTGCCCGCGCACCTGCTGCACCTTCGCCAGCACGTCGATCAGCGCCTGATCGGGATCGGCGCCGAGCAGCATGTTCACCGATACCGTGCTCGTGCCGAGCTTGCTCGAGGAGGTCACGTAGTCGACGTTGTCGGCGTTCAGCACCGCCTTGGCGATCGGCGTGGTGATGAAGCCCTGCATCAGGCTGGCGCCGGCGCCGGGATAGACCGTCGATACGGTGATGACGGACTCGTCGACCTCCGGGTATTCCCGCACCGTCATGCTGACGAAGCCCTGCAGGCCGAGGAGCAGGATGAGGATCGCGGTGACGATCGTAAGAACCGGCCTGCGGATGAAGAGCTCGGAGAAATTCACGAGCGGCCGTCTCCCTCGCCGAGCGCCACCGCCGCCGGATCGATGTCGTTGTCGATCTTGACCGGCATGTTGTTGGCGAGCTTGTTCTGCCCGGAAGTGACGATGGTCTGCCCGGGCTCAAGTCCCTTGCGGACCTCCACGACATTCCCCTGCCGCCGGCCGATCTCGACGAAGATTTGCTTCGCCACGAGCTGCGGACCGTCCCCGCTCGATGCTGCCGACGGTGGGGTCTCTGGCGCTTCCGCTGCGGAATCCGGGCTGGCGTCCGCTTCGACCTCGCTCGGCTCCACGGCATAGACGTAGTCGCCGTAGAGGCTCGTCACCACCGCTGTTTGTGGGACGACGATCACGTCGTCGACCGGCGGCAGCTGCAGGCGGATGCGTGCGAACTGCCCCGGCCGCAGCTCGGAGTCGGGGTTCGCCGCCTCGGCGCGGACGGAGATGAGGCGCGTCTGCGGATCGACCTTCGGCTCGATCCCGATGATGCGTCCGTCGTAGGGGAAGTCGTCTTCGCCGATCCCGAACGACACGGCCTGCCCCATCCGGAGGTTGGCCATCTCCTGCTCCGGCACGGTGAAATCGACCCGCATGGTGCCGAGCTGCTGGAGCGTCGCCACCACCATACCCGGTTGCACGTACTGGCCGACCTCGATCTTCGGGATGCCGATGATTCCGGAGAAGGGGGCCTCCACCGCCTTCAGGTCGATCGTCGCCCGCAGCCGGGCGAGATTCGATCGCGAGACGGCGAGCGCGGACTCCGCCTGTTCCAGCGCCGCGTCGGAGCTGACGCCGCGATCGGTCAGCTGCTCGGCGCGCGCCATCGCGGCGCGGTCGCGCTCTACCGCCGCCTCGGCGGAGAGGATGTCGGCGCGCTCCACCGCGTCGTCGATCTGCACCAGAAGCTCGCCTTCCTCCACCGAATCGTTCGCCTTGAACTCGATGCTCTTCACGACGCCCTCGATCGGGGTCGCCACGTCGACGCCCTGCGATGCGAAGAGCGTGCCGATCGCGTCGATCTCCGGCGTCCAGGTGACCGGCTTCACCTCCACCGCCGATATCGTCGCCGCCGGCATCTGCTGGTTGGCGAAGAAGTCGCTGATCATCTTCGAGCGGAAGAGGTTGAAGCCGACCAGCCCGCCGCAGACGACGACCACGAGAACGAGAGCGACGAGGAAACGCTTGATCATGCTTCAACCGCGATTGCCTTGCTCTGGGACTTTCGTGCCGGCCAGGACCTTGCATGGCGGGAGGTCCGCGGCGGCTCGGTGGTTCGGGCAGCCGGGGTCGGGAGTCTCGGCTATACCGCGTTGCAGCATCGGATGCCAGCCGGCAAACTGCTGCGCCGACAGTGGTGCCGAGTTGCGCTACTGGACCGGCGCTTTGCGGCGCGTTTGCGGAATTTTGAGGGCAGCTTTTTCCCTGCGAAGTCGCCGCTTGCCGCGCGGGGCGTTGCTGTTAGCTTGGCGCGACCAGGAGCGCGCGCCCGAAGCCGCATGACGCTTGAATTCACCTGCCTCGCCGACCTGAAATGCGAGATCGCCGAGAGCCCGGTCTATGACGAGCGGGAGGGTTGCCTCTATTTCTGCGACATTCTGGCCCGCCGCATCTACTCGATGCGGATTGCGACCGGCGACCTCCGTTCGTGGACCTTCGAGAGCGAGGTGGGTTCGCTCGGCCTGACCGCGGGCGGCCGCCTCGTCGTGGCGCTGCGCGACAGCGTCATCCTTTTCGACCCAGCGACCGAGATGCGAACGGAAATTTGCCGCATCGAGGCGGACCGGCCGGAGACCCGTCTGAACGACGGGCGCGTCGGGCCGGACGGGGCGTTCTGGGTCGGAAGCATGGACGACAGGCCCGAGAAGCAGCCGATTGGCGCGCTCTACCGGGTGAACTCCTCCGGGCGCGTGGAGCGCAAGGTCGAAGGGCTTGTCGTCTCCAACGGTCTCGCCTGGACGGCGGACGGCGAGATCATGTTTCACGCCGATTCGCGCGGACCGTGGATTGACCGCTGGCGATTCGACCGCTGGGAGGGCGCGATTTCCGGGCGCGAGCGGTTCGCCGTGCTCGACGAGGCGACCGGCCGGCCCGACGGCGGAAGCTGCGACGCGGAAGGGTTCTACTGGAGCGCCGGCGTCTCCGCCGGGCGTCTCAACCGCTTCGCGCCCGACGGTGCCCTGTTCGAGGTACATGCGGCTCCAGTGCCCGCGCCGACCATGCCGGCGTTCGGCGGCCCGGGATTTCGCACGCTGTTCCTGACCAGTCTTCGCCAGGGCCGCTCCGTCGAGGTTCTGGAGAGCGCGCCGCAGTCGGGCGGCGTATTCTCCGCCCAATCGCCGGTCTCCGGTTTCCCGTCCTGGCGGTTCCTTGATATCTGAGGGGATGGATCAGCAGCAGCTCGCCCGCGCCATCGAAGCCGCGGCGGGACGGGTGCCGGCCGACCTGGTGATCGGCGACATCCAGGTTCTCGACGTGATGACCGGCGCCGTCGCCCGCACCGACATCGCGATCGTACGGGACCGCATCGTCGGCACGCATGCGCGCTACGAAGGCATGAAGCGCATCGACGGTCGCGGGCTCTTCTGCGCGCCCGGTTTCGTCGACACCCACCTGCACGTCGAATCCTCGCTCGTCACGCCGCTCGAGTTCGATCGCTGCGTTCTCCCCCGCGGTGTCACCACGGCGATCTGCGATCCGCATGAAATCGCCAACGTGCTCGGCCTCGACGGAATCCGCTATTTTCTGGCGGCGGCGGAGCGGATGGTCATGGATCTCAGGGTGAACCTGTCGTCCTGCGTCCCGGCGACCGCTTTCGAGACATCCGGCGCGGCCCTTTCCGCCGCCGATCTCCTGACGCTCCGCGATCATCCGAAGGTGATCGGGCTCGCCGAGATGATGAATTATCCGGGCGTGCTCGCGGCCGATTCCGGCGTGCTCGAAAAGCTCGCCGCCTTCCAGGACGGCCACATCGACGGCCATGCGCCGCTCCTTTCCGGCCGCGATCTTAACGCCTATCTCGCTACCCGCATCCGCACCGATCACGAGGCGACGAGCGCGGCGGAGGCGCGCGAGAAGCTTTCGAAGGGGATGACAATCCTGATCCGCGATGGCTCGGTGTCAAAGGATCTTGCCGCTCTCGCCGAGGTGCTGGACGAGAACACCGCCTCCTTCATGGCGCTCTGCACCGACGATCGAAATCCGCTCGATATCGGGGAGGAGGGCCATCTTGAATTCATGGTCCGCCGGTTGATCGCGCTCGGGCGGCCGCTTCATGCCGCCTACCGCGCGGCAAGCTGGTCGGGCGCCAATGCCTTCGGCCTGCGCGACCGCGGCCTTGTCGCGCCCGGTTGGCGCGCTGACCTGGTGCTGCTCGAAAGTCTTGAAGAGTGCCGGGTCCACGGTGTCATCGCCGGCGGGCGGCCGGTTGAGGACCGGCTCTTCGAAGACCGTGCACCGCTTGATCCGGTCGGGCTTGAAAGCGTCAAGCGGACGCCCGTTTCCGCCGCCGACTTCCGGATCGGGACGAGGGCCAACCCGGTGCCCGTGATCGGCGTGACGGCGGGGCGGATCATCACGGATCGCCTCGGCTTCGATATGGCGGCGCGGGACGGCGAGCTGCGGGCCGATCCGGTGCGGGACCTGATCAAGGTCGCCGTAATTGCGCGGCACGGCACGAACGAGAATATCGGCCGTGGCTTTGTGCACGGCTTCGGGCTTGAACGCGGCGCCATCGCCTCCTCGGTCGGCCACGACAGCCACAACATTACCGTGATCGGCGCCGACGACGCCGACATGGCGGCGGCGGTGAACCGCATCATTGCGATGCAGGGCGGCCTCGCCGTCGCCGCGGCCGGGGCGATACTCGCCGAGCTGGCGCTGCCGCTCGCCGGCCTGATGAGTCTTGAGCCGTTCGAGGCGGTGCGGAAGAAGCTCGCCGGTCTCAGAAAGGCGGCCGCTTCGATCGGCTGCGCGCTGCCGGAGCCTTTTTTGCAGGTAGCCTTCCTGCCGCTGCCGGTGATCCCGCACCTGAAGATCACCGATCGCGGCCTGTTCGATGTGGATCGGTTCGAACTTCTGTAGTCACCCTGCTTGGTCATTCTCGGGCGGAGCGCAGGCGACGACCCGAGAACCCAGAGCGAGGTGCGCTTAACGATTCTTTGGTCCTCGGATCGCGCTTCGCGCGTCCGAGGATGACAATACGCCAGCGACCTACGCCCGTCCGTCGAGATGCCGGGCGCGGCGAAGCTCGGGGAACAGGCGGAACCAGAGCGCCGCGACGGCGATCGTCCCGACGCCCCCGAAGACAACCGCCGGCACCGTGCCGATCAGCGCCGCGGCAACGCCGGCGCGGAATTCGCCGAGCTCGTTCGAGGCGCCGACGAAGACCATGTTCACGGCGTTGACGCGGCCGCGGACGCGGTCGGGCGTCCACAGCTGAATCAGCGTCTCGCGGATGTAGACGCTCACCATGTCCGCCCCGCCCATGACGATCAGCGCGAGAACCGAGAGCCACAGGATTGTCGAGAGCCCGAAGACGATGGTGAACAGCCCGAACACGCCGACGAAGAACAGCATCATCAGGCCCGCATGGTCGCGGATGCGGCGGGTCGCGAGGTAGATAGCCACCATGATCGCGCCGATCGCCTGAGCCGCCCGCAGGAGGCCGAGCCCGCTCGCGTCCACGTGGAGGATGTCGCGCGCATAGACGGGGAGGAGCGCGGTGGCGCCCCCGAGCAGCACCGCGAACAAGTCGAGCGAGATGGCGCCGAGAACGATCTTCTCGTGCCAGATATAGCGGAATCCGGCGACGATCGTCTCCCAGTTGGCCGTCTCCGGCGTAACCCGTTTGCCGCGGCGCGGAACAAGCAGAATCAGGAACGCGCCGATGAGCAGCAGCCCGAGCGCCGCGCCGTAGGCAAGCTCCGGGGCGACGTCGTAGAGGAGCCCGCCCACCACCGGTCCGCAGATCACCGCGATCTGCCAGCCGGCGGAGTTGATCGCAATGGCGTTGGCCAGCATCTCCGGCGGCACGAGATTGGGAAGCAGCGACTGCTGCGCCGGATTGTAGAAGGCCCGAGCCGTGCCGAAAAAGGCGAGCAGGACGAAGATCAGCCCCACCGCCTTCATCTCCGCCGCCGTGAACGCAAGAAGCGCCGCCGCGCAGAGCGCTTCCGCGACGAGGCAGATCGCGATGATGGTGCGCCGCCGGTAGCGGTCGGCAACCGCACCCGTCACCAGGACGAGGAGCAGCGCCGGAAGAAACTGCGACAGGCCGACGAAGCCGAGGTCGAGCGGGTCGCGCGTCAGGTCGTAGACCTGCCAGCCGACCGCCACCGTCTGGATCTGCACGGCGAAGGTCGCCGCCAGACGCGACAGCCAGTAGCGCATGAAGGCCGGGTTCTGAAAGGCAGCCCAGCGGGAGATCGGAATTTTGGCAGCGGGAGGCGACACCTCGGCATGAACTCCGGCGCAGCTGCCCTGGCCGGGCTCGCGAGGAAGACGAGAACCATCAATAAGCGGCATCCGCTCGCCGCACAATGCGGGAGCTACCCGCGTCTACCCGCGGCGCTTCCCGGGCTTCACGGCGGCCATCATGTAATTGACGTCGAGGTCCGCGGTTCGCGACCAGCGGTCGGAAAGCGGGCTGTAGCGCAGGCCGGCGCGGTCCGCGGGGGCGAGGTCCGCGGCGGCGAACGCCGCTTCCAGCTCCGCCGGCCTGACCAGCTTCGCATAGTCATGCGTGCCGCGCGGCAGCCAGCGGAGCAGGTATTCGGCGCCGACGATGGCGATTGCGAAGGCCTTCGGCGTGCGATTGATCGTGGCGACGATGAGAACCCCGCCGGGGCGCAGCAGCGCGGCGCATGCGCCGATGAAGGACGCCACGTCCGTCACATGCTCGACCACCTCCATGGCGAGCACCATGTCGAACGCTTCTCCCGCGGCGGCGAGCGCCTCCGCGGTCGTGTCGCGGTAGTCGATGGCGAGCCCGCTCTGTTCGGCGTGCAGCCGCGCGGCTTCGATATTGGCGGGTGCGGGGTCGGCGCCGACGACATAAGCTCCGAGCCGCGCCATCGGCTCGGAGAGAAGCCCGCCGCCGCAGCCGATATCGAGCAGGCGAAGGCCGGCAAGCGGTTTCGGCGCGCGCGGGTCGCGCCCGAATGTCTTGCAGGCGCTGTCGCGGATATAGGCGATGCGGGCCGGGTTGAGCTTGTGGAGCGGCCGGAATGGCCCATCCGGGTCCCACCACTCGGCGGCCATCCGCTCGAATTTTGCGACCTCGGCCGGATCGACGGTTCCGCTCACCTTGGCGCTCCCCTGCGGCGCAGCTAGACGCTGTCGACCATATAGGCCGAGACGGCGTCCTCGTCCCACTCGAGGCCGATGCCCGGCCGCTCCGGGATATGGAGCTTGCCGTCTTTGATCTCGAACGGCTGTTGCAGGACCGGGTCGGCCCAGTTCTGCCATTCGAGCCAATGCGCGGTTTCCGTCACCCGCAGCAGGTGCGCGGCGACTTCGGGATAGAGATGGCTGGAGACCGGTATGCCGGCCGCCGCTGCTATCGGCGCGGCGCGCAGCCAGCCGGTCACCCCGCCGATCCGCATCAGGTCGGGCATGACGAGGTCGCAGGCCCTCATCTCCAGCGCCCGATGGAGATCGCGCGGGCCGTAGAAATTCTCGCCGATCTGGATGGGCGTCCGCAGTTCCGCCGTCAGCCGCGCGAAGCCGTCGAGGTCGTCGTAGACGAGCGGCTCCTCGATCCAGGAGAGCCCCAGCCCGTCGAGGGCGTGGCATCGCTGCAGCGCCTCGCCGAGATCGAGCCCCTGGTTGAAGTCGGCCATGAGTTCCGTGTCGCCCCCGACGGCGTCGCGGACGGCCTCGATGGTCGCGAGGTCGGCGGCCGGCGCTTCCCGGCCCAGCCGCAGCTTGAGGGCCTTGAACCCGCCTTCCCCGCAGAGTTCGACGGCCTCGGCCGCGACCGCCTCGGGATCCTTCAGCCACAGGCCGTTGCTGTTGTAGGCCGGGACGGCCCCGGTCGAACCGCCGAGAAGCACGCAGAGCGGCAGGCCGGCGGCCTTCGCCAGCGCGTCCCACGCCGCCATGTCGAGCCCCGCCACCGCGATCATCGACATGCCCCCATAGCCGACGAAGTGCAGCGATTTCCGGGCGGAATCGTAGAGGTCGCCCGGCGCGATCCGACGCCCCTTGAGATGCGCGCCGAGATCGCGGAGCGCCGGGACGAGGTAGCGCATGGATTTCGCGATATAGGGTTCGAGGTAGCTCCTCCCGACGATCCCCTCTTCGGTGTGAAGGTCGATCAGGATGAGAGGCCAGTCGACGATGGTGGCGATCCGCGCCACGATCGGCCGCGCGAGCTTGAGGACGACGGGACGCGCCTCGATGCTCCTCAGCGTAAGACTCTCGACGCGCATGCCCGCCCCCCCCCGCGACTCCAGCCATGACTGTGCCCGACAGACGTCGGGAGCATCCTATTCAGTCCCGTTTCGCCTCGCCATCCGGCATTGCAAAGGGAAGTGGGCCAGTTTGATTGTGGCAGGCGAGAAAAGTAGTAGGCTACGCTGTTCCCAGCGGGAGGCGAGGATGACCGCTTATCATATCGTCCGTTTTCGGGTGAAGCCTGGCCGCGAGGAAGAGTTTCTGGAAAAGAACGGTGGCGGCGAGCGCTTGGCGATGAAGGGATTCCGCAAGGGCGCGCTCGTCAAGACGGGCGACCGACAATACTGCTTTGTGGGCGAATGGAACAACTTCGATGAAATCGTAACTGCCCGCCCTCAGATGAGCAGTGTCCTTGATCTTTTCCGTGATACGCTTGAGGACCTCGGAGGCGGGCTCGGCGTCACCGATCCCGTATCGGGTGAGGTGGTGGTCGAGGTAAAAAGGTAACTATCGCTTCGCTGCGCGACTTTCGCGAGCTTCCCAAGCCTCAAGCATATCAACCACATCGCTCATTTCCCAAAGGCGCTTGGTTACGCCGGTCGCCATCGCTGGTGACATGCGGAGCGTCTTA
>DASWJZ010000174.1:0-6912 GCA_036396875.1 Propylenella sp. | reverse complement strand
GGATGGGTGGCCGAGCGGTTGAAGGCACCGGTCTTGAAAACCGGCAGGCGGGAAACCGTCTCGTGGGTTCGAATCCCACCCCATCCGCCAGAACTACAGCTAAAGCTATCGATGCTTATGATGTTTAGGTAGGAGCTATTTTCCTGCCGATAAACTGAAGCACCGTCGCGCCGCTGCCCGGAGCCGCTTCCTTTCGGCGGAACGCTCCTCAGGTTGAGCGTTGGCTGTGAAGTCCCGTGAGTCATCGGGCACGAGAGCTGCCTTGGCAAATCCAGCCCCCCCTGCCAAGGCGGCTCGTTTCATGTCACCCCCCCGCAGCCGTCCCGTCGATGAAACTCCGGCCTCGCCTCGGTCTGGCATGATCCGCAGCGCGTGCAGCGGCAGCGGGCAGGCGACCTATGGAATAATCGTGGCCGCGAAGCTCCGGTATTGCCAATGGCTCCTCTCGCCGCCTATGTGGCCTGATAAAATCGGCCATCGAGCGGGCCGTTGCTCAAGAAAGGGAAATCAATATGAAGATGCCGATGATGAGTGTCTGTATGGGCTGCTTGGCATTGCTGGCGATGGCGCAGGCGGCGCAGGCAGCTCAGAAGGTCTCAGGCAAATATTCGCTGATGGTTTTTACCCAATGCGAGGCCAGGCTCACCACCAAAAGTGATAATTATCGAAGGGCTGACGATACGACTGCGCCTGCGGTCAGGTCCATTAATCCGGCACAGAGCGGCGAATTAAATATCGGAGTGGGTAGCATCACCTTTCCGACCGCGGCCGGCGGCGTCTCAGCCGGGGACGCGAGCTTCGAGGCGCTCCTTGTGAGTGGAGGTTCGCTCAGGTTGAACAACAGTGGCAACGCAATGGGGACGCATACGGAAACCGCCGCCGGTCCATTTTCATTTACGAATACCACCTTCACTTTTACACCGACGGGCGAACCCGCGATGGTCTGGACCATACGCGCCGCCAATATCGTCAAAGGCGTCGCCCGGACGCTCTACATGGTGCGTGAGGAGGATGCTCGGTGCGTCAACGCCGTCACGGCGACGAAGCAATAGCGACGAGGGAGCTCAGCCGGCCACGTCCGCATAGGATGATCCTCGATGCCGTCGAGCGAAGGCTCAAGATGACATCCGGCTCACGGCCGTCGTGCTCCACTCGGCGCCCCATAGCTTGTCGCTGCCGGCCGAAAAGCCTACATCGACGGGCGTACCGCGCGGATCGACCGGATCGAAAGCCGGCTTCCGTATCCGCATTTGCGGGAGTTCCCGATTTCGTTGGTCTGGCTCGCGCCGGCAAATCCGGGTATGAGGCGAAAGGCCGATGCTGAAAACGAAGCCACGAAACAACAGGCACCGCCGTCCCGCGAGCGTGCTTGCGACCCTGCGGCAGGCCCGCAGAGCCGGCGCGCCCGCGCGGGCCGGGGTGCGAACCGGCACGCTCGTCGCCTCCTACAACGTCCACAAATGCGTCGGAACGGATAAACGCTGCGACCCTGCCCGCGTGGCCGCCGTCATCGGCGAGATCGGCGCCGACATCATCGCGCTGCAGGAGGCCGACCAGCGGTTCGGCGCCGGACTTCTCGACCTGCTGCGTCTGGAGCGCGAGAGCGGCCTTGTTCCCGTGCCGGTGCTTGGCACGTCGAAGGGGCGAGGATGGCATGGCAACGTGCTTTTGATCCGGGACGGGACCCCCGGCGACGTGCATCAGATCACGCTGCCCGGCGTCGAACCGCGCGGCGCGCTGGTGGTCGATGTGGACCTGGACAGCGGCCCGCTCTGCATCGTTGCGGCGCATCTCGGATTGCTGCGCCGCTCGCGCGCCCAGCAGGCGGAGGCCATTCTGGCGGCCGTCGCCGCGCGCAGCGACAGGCCGACCCTGCTCTTGGGCGATCTCAATGAGTGGCGGCTCGGCGCGAGGTCGTCGCTTCTGCATTTCGAACCGGCCTTCGGACCGTTGCATGCGGGTCTGCCGAGCTTCCCGTCGCGTTTTCCGCTGTTTGCGCTCGATCGGATCATGGGCAAGCCGCACAGTCTGATTGCCGGCATCGAAGTGCATGTGACACCGCTGGCGCGGGTCGCCTCGGATCATTTGCCGCTCAAGGCCTGGATCGATCTGGACGACGCCGGATTCGGCGTTCCGGCCGCCGAGGCGGGGATGGCCGCCTGACGAACCCGCTGCCGGCCGGCGAGGACGAACGCGCTTCAAACAGACAAAGAAAAGAGCCCGCCGAAGCGGGCCCGTAAAAGGTTGATCCCAGATCAGTGCGCCGTCGCGCTCATCTCGGCGGCGGCCTCGTGGGGCCTGAAGATATCCGGCTGTTCCTCGCCCTCGACGACAAGCTGGCCGATCAGGCCGCGCGCCGCCCGCGACAGCGCGTGGTCGACCAGCATGTAGGTCCCCGGCACCTCCACCTTGAAGTCGACCGCCGCGGCGCCGCCCGGCGGCACCGTAATCGTCTGAACGTTGGTCAGCGGCGGGGTGGTCAACGAGGCGAGATTGTAGGCATTGTCGAAGATCTCGCCGATGACGTGGAAGCTTGAAGTCTTGTTCGGGCCTCCGACGCCGAAATAGATCCTGACGGTTTCGCCCACTTTGGCTTGCAGCGCGTTGTCCCCGGCCAGCGCGTTGGCGGCGCCGTTGAAGACATAATATTCCGGCTGCTCGTCCATCAGCTTCTGGTGGCTTTCGGCGAGCTCGCCCTTCGTGCCGAACGCCTCCTCGGTGTAGATTTCGCCCTGCATCACGTAGAACTCGTGATCGACCTCGGGCAGCCCGTCCTCCGGCTCCACAAGGATCAGCCCGTACATGCCGTTCGCGATGTGCTGGGCGGCGATCGGCACGGCGCAGTGGTAGACGTAGAGACCCGGATTAAGCGCCTTGAAAGTGAAGCCCTTGGTGTCGCCCGGATCCGCCACGGTGGCGACGCCGCCGCCGCCGGGACCGGTGACCGCATGGAAGTCCACGTTGTGCGGCATCCAGCTGTCTTCATGGTTCTTCATCGTGACCTCGACCGTGTCGCCGACGCGCACCCGCACAAACGGCCCCGGCACCTGGCCGTTGAAGGTCCAGTAGCGGTAGGTCGTGCCGTCGCCGAGCTCGCCCATTCTCTCGATCGTCTCCAGCTCGACCCGCACCCTTTCCGGTCCGCGCCCGCCGACGGCCGCCGGCAGGTCAGTGGGCGCGCGAACGATAGAAGCCGGCGCCTCGGCGGCGATGGTATGGGCACGGGGCAAGCCTTCGGTTACGGCGGCATGGGCGGTGCTCGCCATCAGATCGGCATCGAAGCCGATCGCGGCGGTTCCCGCGCCGACAACCAGCCCGGCGCTCAGCAGAACGCCTGCAGCGCCGAGCAGCACCCGATCGTTTCTGTCGCTGAGCAGCTTCATCATTGTATCCTTTCGGCCTTCAAGCCTGTCGAACGTACCGTATATAGGCATGCGGCCGAGGGAATTCTTTGAGACAGCGCAAACAAAGATGATTTTGCGCCTCCGTATTTGTACGGAGGTGCGAAGGACGAAACCCGCGGAAGAATAGACCATGGCCTCAGTCGACCCGTCGGTGCTCAGAGATGTTCCGATCTTCCACAATCTTGTGGAGGACGATCTGCGCGCCATCCTGGCAAGTGCCAGGACGCGGCGTATCGCCAGGAAGGCCGCCGTCTTCGAGCAGGGGCAGAAGGCGGATGAATTCTTCGTCCTGCTGCACGGGCACCTGAAGGTGGTGCAGACGACGCCGGACGGACGACAGATCATCGTGCGGATCGTCGAGCCGGGCGAGGTCTATGGAATCGCTGTGGCGCTCGGTCGCCTGGACTATCCCGGAACGGCCGTTGCGATGGAAGAGAGCATCACGCTGGCCTGGCCGTCATCGGCGTGGGCCGGGATGGTGGAACGGGCGCCGTTGCTCGCCGTCAACGCGCTGCAGACGGTCGGACAGCGGCTGCAGGAGGCCCATACGCGGATCCGGGAATCGTCGACCGAGGAGGTGGAGCGACGCGTGGCCCACCTGCTTCTCAGGATTATCAAGGCGCGGGGCGGAGCGGCGCCGCAGGCAGCGGATATCGAATTCCCCATCACACGGCAGGACGTCGCGGAGATGACGGGAACGACCCTTTATACGGTGAGCCGCGTCCTCAGCCGTTGGGAAGACCAGGGACTGGTGAGCGGCGGGCGCGAGAGGATTGTCATTCGCGAGCCGGCGCGGCTGCGAGCTCTCGCCGACCGCGCCCCGGACGGCCGCGGGCGATGAGCAAGAAGACACCCGTCGCGGCGGCTGACGGAGCCGTCGCCGAAAATCCGCCGGCGGCCGTTCCGGCGAAGATTGCGGCGGCGATCGCGCGCTCCAGGCCAAGTCGCTACTTGTTTGGCCTTGCCGCCGTTCTCGCCGCCTTCGTCCTGCGTCTGCTGCTCGCGCCCGCTCTGGACGAACATGCGCCTTATCTGTTCTTTACGGCGGCGGTGCTGATCGCCGCGGCGATCGGCGGGCTCGGCCCGGGTCTCATGGCGACCGTTGTCGGCGCTGCGCTTGGCTCCCGCTTCGTCCCTGAACTGACCTCGGATCAGATGGCGAACCTCGCGGGGTTCCTCGCAATCGGGGCAGGAATCTCGGCGTTCGGCGAATGGTTTCAGCGCATGCGCCGCGACGCCGTCACGGCAACCGCGGACGCCAATGCGCGCGAGGCGCACCTGCGGTCGATCCTCGACACCGTACCCGACGCCATGGTGGTTATCGACGAGCAGGGCCTGATGCAGTCCTTCAGCAGCGCGGCGGAACGGCTGTTTGGCCGTTCGGCCGGCGAAGCTCTCGGAGAGAACGTCAAGATACTCATGCCGTCGCCCTATCGGGAGGCGCATGACGGGTACCTCGAGCGATATCTCACGACCGGTGAGCGGCGGATCATCGGAATCGGCCGGGTCGTCGTCGGCGAGCGCAGAGACGGCTCGACCTTTCCGATGGAGCTTGCGGTGGGCGAGATGCGCTCCGGCGACCGCCGCTACTTCACGGGATTCATCCGCGACCTGTCGGAGCGGCAGCAGACGGAAGCCCGCCTGCAGGAGCTGCAGTCCGAACTCGTGCACATCTCCCGGCTGACGGCGATGGGCGAGATGGCGTCCGCCCTCGCGCATGAGCTGAACCAGCCGCTGTCCGCCATCGCCAACTACCTGAAGGGCTCCAGGCGCCTGCTCGCCACGGGCGCGGACCCCGATACCCAGCGCCTTGGCGAGGCGCTCGACAAGGCGGCCGAGCAGGCGCTCCGCGCCGGCGAAATCATCCGCCGGCTGCGTGACTTCGTTGCGCGCGGCGAAACCGAAATGCAGGTGGAGAACCTGACGAAGCTGGTCGAGGAAGCCAGTGCGCTTGCGCTGGTCGGCGCCAAACAGCATGGCGTGCGCGTGCGCTTCAACCTCTCCCCGCAAGCCGACTTTGTGTTTGCCGACAAGGTTCAGATCCAGCAGGTGCTGCTCAACCTGATCCGCAATGCCATCGAGGCGATGACGGAAGCCGGATCCCCGCGCCGGGATCTCGTCGTCACGACGCGGCCGGTCGACGGCAACATCGTGGAGGTGAGCGTTGCCGATACCGGGCCGGGCATCGCCCCGCAGATCGCCGCACAGTTGTTCCAGCCCTTCATCACCACCAAGCGAACGGGTATGGGAGTGGGACTGTCGATATCGCGCACGATACTCGAAGCGCATGGCGGCCAGCTTTGGGTGGAGGAGAACCCGGGCGGCGGCGCCGTCTTCCGCTTCACGGTGCGCGCCTTCGAAAGTGGGAGCCCTGGCGATGACAGATGAGGCGGTCGTGCATGTCATCGATGACGATGACGCTGTGCGGGAATCGCTCGCTTTCCTGCTCGACACTTCAGGATTGAAGGTCCGTACTTACGAGTCCCCGCTGCCATTCCTGGAGGGGTTTCCACTGCAAGAGCCCGCCTGCGTCGTCACCGACGTTCGCATGGCCGAAATGACCGGCATCGATCTCCTCCGCCGCCTGCATGAGACGGACCAGCGGATCCCAGTGATCGTGATTACCGGGCATGGCGACGTGGCTCTTGCGGTGGAGGCGATGAAGCTCGGGGCCGCCGATTTCATAGAAAAACCGTTCGACGACGAGCTTCTGCTCGCGGCCATACGCTCGGCGCTGCAGCGTTGCACGAAAGGCGCGCCCTCGCAGACCGAGCGCAAAGCCGCCATGGAGCGGCTGGGCCTGCTCTCGGCCCGCGAGCGGCAGGTGCTGGAGGGCCTGGTATCGGGCTACCCTAACAAGACAATTGCTTACGATCTCGGCATCAGTCCGCGCACGGTCGAGGTCTACCGGGCCAACGTGATGACCAAGATGCAGGCTTCCAGTTTCTCCGACCTGGTGCGCACCGCGCTGCTGGCCGAAGGGTTTCCCCGCTGAATTTCCGCGGCCGCACTGACGTTTGAGCCAGATCAAGGCAATCCGCCTCTGAGTGCTCCCAAGAGATTTTGGGAGCATGCGGGCGAGGCCTTGTTTCGCCCAAAGGGAAGCGCAATGCCCGATACGGAAAATCCGGTGATCGTCGTGGTCGACGATGATCCGGCGGTGCTTGGATCGCTCAAGTTCTCGCTTGAGCTGGAAGGCTTCTGCGTCGAGACATACCGGAGCGGCTCGGAATTGCTCGCCGATCCCGCGGCGTCCCGCTCGGGCTGCCTTGTGATCGATCTGAAATTGCCGGGCATGGACGGCCTCGATCTTCTTGCCGCCCTGCGCAAGAACAATGTATCCACGCCGGCCATCCTCATTACCAGCCATCCAACGGCGGCCCTGCGCCGCCGAGCGGCGGAAGAAGATACGCCCATCGTCGAAAAACCGCTGCTCGGGGATGCGCTGCTCGACGCGATTCACGCGGTGTTTGGCGTCCGCGGCGCTATCGCTTCATGAAGCAGATCA
>DASWJZ010000173.1:0-2504 GCA_036396875.1 Propylenella sp. | reverse complement strand
CGCTGTTCGCGCGCATGCGTCCGCTGATGCAGGAGATCGCCGTCTGCGTCATCGAGGGCGACCATCACGGCGCCGACGAATTGACCCGCCGCGCGCTCGACGAGGGCATCGATGCGTTGGAGATCATGGATGACGGCCTGATCGGCGGCATGGGCATCGTCGGCATCAAGTTCCGCGAGAATTTCATCTTCGTGCCCGAAGTGCTGTCCTGCGCCCGGGCGATGAAGGCGGGCATGACGCATATCGAGCCGATCCTTTCGGCCTCGGGCGTCGAGCCGCTGGGCACCGTGGTCATGGGCACGGTCAAAGGCGACCTGCACGACATCGGCAAGAACCTGTGCATCATGATGCTGCGCGGCTCCGGCTTCGTGGTCATCGACCTCGGCGTCGACATCTCGCCCGACCAGTTCATCGACGCGGTCGAGGAGCACAAGGCGCGCCTGCTCGGCATGTCGGCGCTCTTGACCACAACCATGCCCAACATGGCCAAGACCATCGAGGCGTTCATCGACGCGGACCTGCGCGACGAGGTCAAGATCATGGTCGGCGGCGCCCCGGTCACCCAGGAGTTCGCCGACGACATGGGCGCCGACGGCTACGGCAAGGACGCGCTCGCCTGCGTGGCGCTGGCCAAGCAGCTCGCCGCGGTCGACGTGGGCGCCTGAAACTCCGATTCGAAATGAAATGCATCAAATCATTGCAAAACTAACCGTCATGCGCGGGCCCGACCCGCGCATCCACGTGCTTCCGTCCGGAATTTCCTCGTCGGAAGGACGTGGATGGCCGTGTCAAGCACACGGCTGTCCGGTTCCGGTTTCAGTTCCATTGGAGCGCCAATTGAGCTGGGTCGAGGATAGGTGGGGGGTCAAGCTCGAGGAGGCGGTCGATGCGCCGGCGGTGCATGAGATTGGCGCGCACGAGCCTGGCGAAGGCGATCGGGCTTTGGACCACTGTCTGCGCGGCCTGGGCGAGGCGGAGCAGGAGGAAGGCGATGAGGGCGACGGCGATCTGGATGCGCACGGCGTTCTCGGAGGTGCCGACGAAGCGGGTGATCTTGAGGGTCTGCTTGACCCAGCGGAAGAACAGCTCGATGGCCCAGCGACGCTTGTAGAGATCAGCGATCTCCTCGGCACTGGCATCGAGATCGTTCGACAGGATACGCAGCACCTTGCCGGTCTCGGTCGCGACCCGCACCTCGCGCACCGCGTTCTGCATCGGATTGCGGCGGCTCTTGGCCTGCCGGGCGGGGAGGAAGCCGATGCGGTCGGAGAGGATGTCGCCGCCCTCCGCCACCGGCAGCTCTTCGACCAACTCGAGCGGTGTGTTGGACTTGAACCGGGTGACGATCCGACATTGGGCACCGTCGAGCTTCGCCCACCAGCCGTAATCGTAGTAGCCGAGATCGAACACATAGGTGGCGCCCGGCTCGATCGGCATCTGCTGGGCCGCGGTGATGTCGTTGACCTTGGCCGCGCTGACCGCGGCATAGATCGGCCGATCGGCATCGGCGTCGTAGATCACATGCAGCTTGGCGCCGCACACCCCCGCCGAGAAGCGCGCCCAGCCGGCGCTGTAGCCGTTCAGCCGCACGCCCGTGGCATCGATGAGGTAGGTCGTCTCGGCGAGCTTGCGACGCAGGCCGCGATGGGCTTGAGACATCATTGTCGCCAGCAACTCGGCGAACACGGCGACCGGGCGCTGGGCGTTGGCATCCGACAAGGTGGAGCGCCGAACCGGACCGGCGCCCAGGTGGTAGAGCCGCGCCGCATGGCTCTCCAGCCCGCACACGATCTCGCGCAGGCTCACCGCCCCCGCAAGCTGACCGTAGAGCAGCGCCACGAACTGGCTCTTGGTCGTCAGCCGTCGCACCCGCGCATCCGCTCCCTGCGTCTCGACCAGCCGATCGAACTCATGCCAAGGAACATGCTTCAGAACCGAATGAAAAACGCTATTGTGATGGCGCA
The DNA here is from genome assembly GCA_036396875.1 of Propylenella sp. Taxonomy (GTDB): domain Bacteria; phylum Pseudomonadota; class Alphaproteobacteria; order Rhizobiales; family Afifellaceae; genus DASWJZ01. Next base: position 540 of record DASWJZ010000173.1, on the reverse strand, counting down.
TGGCGTCGATCCTCGCTTCGTGTCCCGGAACCTCTGCTGAAGTCCAGGACCGAGTAGAATCAACGCCATGCACTCCGTCCACAAAAACCGAACCGGACAGCCGTGGGCTTACCCCGCGCGTCCACGCGCGACCGGCTGGACGTTTACCGGCGGAAGAGCGTGGATGGCCGTGTCAAGCACGGCCATGACGATGTGTGAGACCCGAAACGTGTTGATTCCAACGGTGTCATTTTCGGTCAGGTTGTGAGGTGGCCGAGCCGCTGATCCGTGCGCGCGGCCTCGCCCGCGATTACCGCGCCGGCGGCGCGATCGTGCAGGCGCTGGCCGGGGTGACGCTCGACATCGCCCGCGGCGAGTTCGTCGCGGTCATGGGGCCGTCGGGCTCCGGCAAGTCGACCTTGATGCACCTGCTCGGGCTTCTCGACCGGCCGAGCTCAGGCGGCTACTGGTTCGAGGGCCGCGACGTGGGCCGGCTCGGCGGCGACGAGCGCGCCGCCGTCCGCAACCGCAAGGTCGGCTTCGTGTTCCAGTCGTTCAACT
>DASWJZ010000172.1:0-12633 GCA_036396875.1 Propylenella sp. | reverse complement strand
GCCGTCCTTCTTCTCCTCGATGCGCAGAATGTTGGCGGCGCGGCGGTAGCCGGTCAAAAGATTCGCGCCGTCATCGGAATCGAGAAATCTTCCCAAGGCTTCGACCCGACGCACGATCATCAGTAGATCGTCTTGGCCCGGAAGCGCGAACACGGCGTCGATCAGATCGTGCCGCGCACCGGTCTCGCGCAGATGCACTTTCAGGCGATCGGCGAAGAAGGCGAGGAGGTTCACGGCCGCGCTTTGGGACAGAGATTCGATCTCTTCTTGTGTGATATCGTGGACACGCGGAGTTAGCGCTTCGAACCACCGTTTCAACTCGGTGACGAGAATGTCGTGGAACCTGATCCGGCGAGAGTTCTCGATTGTGGTCCGGATTACCCCGAGCGCCGCTCGTCTGAGTGCGAACGGATCTCGTGAACCGGAAGGGGGTTCAAATAAAGCCCAGAACCCTGTCAGAGTTACGAGCTTGTCGGCGAGCGCCACCGCGACCGACACCGGCTCGCGCGGCACTTCGTCGTTCGGCCCCTGCGGCCTGTAGTGGTCGCGGATGGCGTCGGCGACGGCGTAGAGCCGCGTCCTGTCCCCTTCGTCCTTCGAGGCTCGCTCCGCTCGCACCTCGGGATGAGGGGGTGTTGAGGCGCCGAACCCAAGCCCCTCACCCTGAGGTGCCGCCGCAGGCGGCCTCCAAGGGTCGAGGGACGGGAGCCCGTTCTCCGCGAGAAAATAATACCGTCCCATCACCCCCTGCAGTTCGGGGAATTCGCCCACCATCGCCGTCGTCAGGTCGGCCTTCGCGAGCCGCGCCGCGCGCTCCGCGTCGTCCGGATTTGCGCCGACGAGCGGCGCCAGCTCGCGGGCGAGCCGCGCGACCCGCTCCACCCGCTCCGCCTGCGTCCCGAGCTTTTCGTGAAACGTGATTCGTTCAAGCTTCTCCGCATGCATCTCGAGCGGGACCCTCAAATCCTGCTCCCAGAAGAAGCGCGCGTCGGCGAGTCGCGCCGCGATCACCCGCTCGTTGCCGGCGACGATCTCCTTCCCCCCGTCCTTCGCCTCGATATTGGCGACGAGCAGGAAGCGGTTCGTGAGCGCCCCTCTCCCCCCTTGCTGGGGAGAGACGGAGAGGGGGGAAGCCCAACGCGCGGCAGCGCTTTCTTTCCCCCCACCCCCGCCCTCCCCCGCAAGGGGGGAGGGGGGCCTCCGCAGCACGAAGCACTTCTGGTTCTGCCGGATGGTGAGGCCGATCACCTCGTCGGGAATGTCGAGAAAGGCTTCGTCGAAGCGCCCCATCAGCACGACCGGCCATTCGACGAGACCGGCGACCTCTTCGATCAGCCCGGGATCGTCGACCGCCTCCAGTCCCTGCGCGAAGGCGAGGTTCTTAGCCTCCGTCTCGACGATCGCCTTCCGCCGGTCGGCGTCGAGGACGACGCGCGCCGCCTCGAGCGCCGGCACGTAGTCGTTGAAGCGGCGGACGCGGATCGGCGCGTCTCCCGCCATGAAGCGGTGCCCGTAGGTGACGTTGCCGGCCTTGAGCCCGGCGACCTCGAAGTCGGGCACGGTCGGCTCCTCCGTTTCCGGGCCGAAGGTGCAGAGGATCGACCGGAGCGGCCGCACCCAGCGGAGGCTCGCCGTGCCTTCCGCCTCCGGCGGCGAGACGGGCGTGCCGGGCTCGGCCGAGCGCGCGCCCCAGCGCATCGATTTCGGCCAGGGAAAGGCGCGGATGACCTCCGGCACGATTTCGGCGACAATCTCCTCCGCCGGCCGGCCGGGCTTGTCGACCGCGGCGACGTAGAAATCGCCCTTCTTCGGGTCGCGCTCGATCCTCGCCTGGTCGATCGAGCTAAGGCCGGCGGAGCGCAGAAAGCCGTCGATCGCCTTCGCCGGCGCGCCGACCCGCGGGCCGCGCTTCTCCTCGCGCATGTCAGGCGAGCGGGCGGTGACGCCCTGCATGGTGAGCGCCAGCCGCCGCGGCGTGGCGAAGGCCTTGGCGCCCTCATAGGTCAGTCCCGCGGCGACGAGCCCGTCCGTCACCATGCGGCGGAGATCGGCCGCCGCCTGCCGCTGCATGCGGGCCGGAATCTCCTCGGAAAAAAGCTCAAGCAGCAGGTCGGGCATTGGCACACCTCAGGTGGCGTGCCTTAGCCAGCCGGACGCGGATTGTCACGCAAGGGGAACTTCGCATCGCTCTACCAGCCGCCGCCCCCGCCTCCTCCTCCGCCGCCGCCGGAGCCTCCCCCGCCCGAAAAGCCGGACGAGCCGGAGGACGACCGCGGCAGCGAAGCCGCCATCGCCGCAGTGGCGCCCGCCACGCTCGCTGCGACGCTGCGGCCGAAGCCGGCGCCCGACCAGCTTCCGCCCCGGCGCCAGCGCGAATGGTAGCCGGCCGTCGGGTCCGCCTCCCCCGGATGGGCGCGGGCGAGCGCCGCCGCAAAAGCCTCCGCCCACGGCTTTTCCACGTCGAGCGCCACCGCATACGGCAACAGCTTCTCGAACCGCTCGGTCGTCAGGTCGGGCGCCCCGGCGATGTTCAGGCGGCCCGATTCCGCCGTCTCAATGTAGAGGCGAAGACCTTCGAGCTTGTCCATCACCGGCCTTCCGAGCGCCGTCGGCGCGCGCAGGAGATAGAGGAAGAGCCCGTTCAGCGCCGGGAAGACGAGAACGAGCGCGATCGGCAGCGGATGGCTGCGCACCACGTCGAGGATGGCCGGCAGGAGACCGTAGCCGCTGCTCGCCAGACCGGCGAGGAACTGCCCGCCGGCAAAGACGAGAAACGCCGCGACCATCACCAGCGTCAGCGCCGCCCGCACGGGGATGCCGGAGGAGCGGCCCCTGAGCAGCGCGTTCATGAGCGGCACGACGAAAACCCCGAGGAACACGCCGGCGATGAAGACCGGCACCAACACGACGAGATCCGATTCCCGCACGCCGCCCAATGCGAAGAGGAGCACGAAGACGACGATGGTGAGCGCCAGTCCGCCGATGAACCAGAGCGTGTTGCGGCGGAAGAATTTGCCCCTGTTCTCCGCCTCGACGCTCCGCTTGAACTTTGTCCCCGCCGCGGCAACCGCCTTGCCGTTCGCCTTGTTGATCGCGGCGCGGCCGCCCTCCTCTTCCACCCATTGCAGCACCGCGCGCTCGCCGGGCGGCAATGAACCGTATCCCCCCTTCGGCTGTTCGGATGTCCGCTCCAGCGTCAGCTCGCCCTTCTTCTCCTCGTCGAAGAGAAGAAGCCCGCGCACCGCGAGCGACAGTGCGGCGGCGGTGAAGGCGCGCCAGGCATTGGCGCCGTAGCCCCAATTGTGGATGTAATTGGCAAGCGCCGGCGACACGCCCTCCGGCGGATGGAAAAGCGGGATGATGGTGCCGCCCTTCGGATCGCGGCCGACCGCGTTCCAGGCGGCCGCGTAATAGCCGAGGACGGCGAGGAGGCCGAGACCGCCGATGATCCAGCCGCGATAGTCGCGGAGAAAATAGCGGGCCCGCCGAGTCCCGCTCGGCTCGTCGACCGCGTCGGCCGGGATCTCTGCCACGATCGACAACCCCTCGCCCGGCGCGAGCGGCCGCGTCGTCTCCACCGCCAGCAGACCGTCGCCGCCGACCGCCCCGCGCCAGTCTGCGCCGCGTGCGCCGAAGGGCCCGGTATAGGCGGTCCAGCGGACCGGCGCGGCGTTTCCCGGCAGCGTCACCCGCGCCGTCGCGGTCAGAATCGGAAAGGCCCATGCGTTGCCGGTGACGTTCCAGTAGAGTTCCGGCCGGCCCTCGAACCAGCGGATCTGCCGGTCCGTCTCGTAGGTGAGGACGTAGGTGTACGGGCCGGGTTCGAGGAAAACGCTTTCCTCTCCCGCGTAGATGCGGATCGATTCCCCATGCCGCTCGGTGAAATGCGGCTCCGGCTCGCCGTCCCGCGTCACGCCGAGGAGCCGGAAGCCGACCTCGCGGACCGCGCCGCCGGCATCCTCGAAAGTGAGCGGAAAATCGCGATAAATGCCACGGCGGATGGCGCGCCCCTCGGCGCGCACGCGGATCGTCTCGGCGATGCGCAGCGTTCCGTCGCGTTCGACCGCCACGTCGGAGACGAATCGCTCGATCGTCTCCTCCGCCGCGGCCTCATCCGGTGGCGCAGCCAGCAGCGCAGCGACGAGACCGAGTGCTACGAAGAGACGTGTGACGCCGGCCAACCTCCCCCTTTCGGGAAGGGTTAGCGAATTTGCACCACCCTCATCCTGAGGCGCCGGCCCGGCGAAGCCGGGACGGCCTCGAAGGACGCTCCAGGGGGCACTGGGAACACCGTTGTGCGTGCTTCGAGGCTCGCCTTCGGCGAGCACCTCAGCATGAGGGAGGTTGGTGATCGCCATCTGCGATAGCCCTCCCCGCAAGGGGGAGGTTGGGCGGCCAGCGGTGCCCGAGTGCGCGGGGAGGCGCATCGTCGAAAGCCTTTACGTCTGGAACGAGATTTTCGGCAGCGCCCGATCCGCCGGCTCCTCGATCTCGAAATACTCCCGCTTGGTGAAGGCGAACTGACCGGCGACGATGTTGCTTGGGAACGATTCCACCAGCGTGTTCAGGTTGCGCACCGCGCCGTTATAATAGCGGCGCGCCATCTGGATCTCACTTTCCAGATTGCCGAGTTCCTGCTGCAGCTCGAGGAAGTTGGCGCTGGCCTTGAGGTCCGGGTAGTTCTCGGCCACCGCGAGCAGCCGCCCGAGCGCAAGCGACAGCGCTCCTTCCGCCTTCGCCCGGCCTTCGACGTCGCCGGGCGGCAGGGCGCGCGCCGCGTTGCGCAGCTCGGTGACGTCCTCCAGCACGCCGCGCTCATGCGCGGCATACCCTTTCACCGTATCGACGAGATTGGGGATGAGATCGGAGCGGCGCTTCAGCTGCACGTCGATGCCGCTCCACGCCTCCTCCGTCATCTGCCGGCTGCTGACCAGGCGGTTGTAGACGGTGATCGCGTAGACCGCGATCGCGGCCAGAAGCGCCAGAACAATCCAGAAGGTCATCGGATCAGCCCCTCGATTCGCAGCGCCGCTACGATGCCGGCGGGCCGTCCGCCGTCAAGTCGTCAGGATGGGCGCGGCGCCTGACTCGGCGGCCTGGTGCCGGAGGAAAACGCGATGTCCACCGCCTCCAGCCCCTGCCGTTCGCTCGTCTCGCTCGCGGTGAAGGCCACGCGCAGCGTCATGCCGTGGCGCGAGACCAGGTCCTTCAGCCGGTCCTGCAGGCGCTGCATGGCGAACGGCTCGAGCGGGATTGTGATGACCGTCTCCTGCGGCTGCAGGACGATGTCGAGGCGTTTGCGGGCGTCCGACTTCACGATCATGATGCGGGCCGGGTGGACGCAGCGCTCGCCGCCCGACGAGCGGTAGCTCACCTCGCCCATGATGATGACGCCCTCGCCCTCCTCGCGGCCGCTGCGGCCGAGGCGGACGTTGAAGGTCCAGGCCGAGGCGCTGAACAACATGGCGGTGCGCGGCAGCTTGGAATGATCGACGCCGGGCCCGTCCATGGCGGCGTCACGCGCCATGTCGTGCCTGTCAGGGTTGTCGCTCGCCATCATACCAGTCCCCCGCCAACCGTGTTACGCCAGGCTGCCCCGCATGATTTTGCCAGATTTCGCACGCGGAGGATATAGCTTTGACGCTCGGTGACAGAGATCACGCCGCGGGCGTCGAGGAGATTGAAGACATGGCTCGCCGTGATGCACTGGTCGTAGGCTGGAAGAACCGCTTTGTGCACCCCCCCGTCATTTGATTCTCCGGCCCGCAGGAGCGCCAGGCATTCCTTCTCGGCGTCATCGAAATGCCGTTTGAGCATCTCGGTGTCCGCCAGCTCAAAGTTGAACCGGGAATACTCCTGCTCGGCCTGGAGGAATACGTCGCCGTAGGTGACCTTGTCCTTTCCCTCACGCCCGTTGAAGTTGAGATCGTAGACATTGTCGACGCCCTGTACATACATCGCCAGGCGCTCAAGCCCGTAGGTCAGTTCGCCAGACACCGGCGCGCAGTCGAAGCCCGCCACCTGCTGGAAATAGGTGAACTGCGATACCTCCATGCCGTCACACCAGCACTCCCAGCCGAGCCCCCAGGCCCCGAGCGTCGGGCTTTCCCAGTCGTCCTCGACGAAGCGGATGTCGTGCAGCATGGGGTCGATGCCGATCGCAACGAGCGACTTCAAATAGAGGTCCTGCAGGTCGGGCGGCGAAGGCTTCAGGATCACCTGGAACTGGTAGTAGTGCTGCAGGCGGTTCGGATTCTCGCCGTAGCGGCCGTCCGTCGGCCGCCGCGACGGCTGCACGTAGGCGGCGTTCCAGGGGCGCGGCCCGAGCGATCTGAGCGTCGTCGCCGGATGGAAGGTCCCGGCCCCCACCTCCATGTCGTAGGGCTGCAGGATCGCGCAGCCGTAATCCGCCCAGTAGCGCTGCAGCGCCAGGATGAGCCCCTGGAAGGAGCGGCGCGGGTCCATGTGGCCGCCGCCAGTGGCGTTTTCGGGACCGCTCACGCAACAACCCTCGGCGTGGAAAGGAGTCCGGCGTGCCTGCCACGCCGGACCATGCCGGTCAAGGGAACCGGGATGCCCGGTGGACAGCCCCCGGCGGCGCGGCTATCTCGACGCGCAGCACGAGCGGCAAGGGCCCGGGAATGTCGGAGATCGGCGCGCTGCCCGAGCGCGAGAGCATGGACTATGACGTGGTCGTGGTGGGCGCGGGTCCCGCCGGCCTTGCCGCCGCCATCCGGCTGAAGCAGCTCGACCCGGCGCTCTCCGTCGTCCTCCTGGAAAAGGGCGCCGAGGTCGGCGCCCATATCCTGTCCGGCGCGGTGATCGACCCGATCGGCCTCGACCGGCTGCTGCCGGAATGGCGGAGCGAGGAGACGCCCGTCAAGACGCCGGTCGCCGACGACAGGTTTCTCTGGCTCGGCCCGTCCGGATCGGTGCGGCTGCCGAATTTCATCATGCCGCCGCTGATGTCCAACCACGGCAACTTCATCGTCTCGCTCGGCGCGGTCTGCCGCTGGCTCGCGACCAAGGCGGAGGCGCTCGGCGTCGAGATCTATCCGGGCTTCGCCGCCGCCGAGATGCTGACCGACGGCGACGGCCGCGTGAGCGGCGTCGCGACCGGCGACGTGGGCGTCACGCGAAGCGGCGAGGCGGGCCCCGCCTACCAGCGCGGGATGGCGCTCACCGGCAAATACGTGCTGATCGCGGAGGGCGCGCGCGGCTCGCTCGCCAAGGCGCTGATCCGCCGCTTCAACCTCGACGAGGGCTGCGAGCCGCCGAAATTCGGCATCGGCCTGAAGGAGCTTTGGGAGGTCGAACCGCAAAAGCATCGCCCGGGCCTGGTGCAGCATTCCTTCGGCTGGCCGCTCGACATACGGACCGGCGGCGGCTCCTTCCTCTACCATTTCGACGACAACCTCGTTTCGGTCGGCTTCGTCGTCCACCTGAACTACCGAAACCCGTACCTCTCGCCGTTCGAGGAGTTCCAGCGCTTCAAGACGCACGCGGCGATCCGCGGCACGTTCGAGGGCGGCCGCCGCATCGGCTACGGCGCCCGCGCCATAACCGAAGGCGGCTGGCAGAGCCTGCCGCGCCTCGCCTTCCCCGGCGGTCTCTTGATCGGCTGCGCCGCGGGCCTCGTCAATGTCCCGCGCATCAAGGGCAGCCACAACGCGATGCTCTCCGGCATGCTCGCGGCGGAGCACGTCGCCGCGGCGATCGCGGGGGGCCGCGCCCACGATACGCTGGAGGGCTTCGACCAGGCGCTCCGCGCTTCGGAGATCGGCCGTGACCTGAAACGAGTGAGAAACGTCAAGCCGCTCTGGTCGCGCTTCGGGACGGTCGCCGGCGTGGCGCTCGGCGGCCTCGACATGTGGACGAACGAGACGCTCGGCTTCTCGCTCTTCGGCACGCTCCGCCACGGCAAGCCGGATTCGGCCACCCTGCAGCCGGCCGCAAAATTCCGGCCGATCGACTATCCGAAGCCGGACGGCGTGCTCACCTTCGACCGGCTCTCCTCCGTCTTCCTCTCCAACACCAACCATGCGGAGGACCAGCCGCTGCATCTCCGCGTCGCCGACCCGGTCGTGCAGAAGGCGAGCGAGCATGACGTCTATGCCGGGCCGTCGGCGCGCTACTGCCCGGCGGGGGTGTACGAGTGGGTGCTGGAAGGGGAGGAGGTGCGCTTCGTCATCAACGCGCAGAACTGCGTCCACTGCAAGACCTGCGACATCAAGGACCCGAACGAGAACATCACCTGGGTCCCGCCGCAGGGCGGCGAGGGGCCGGTCTATCTCAATATGTGAGGCGGATGCTTCGCGATAGCCGCGATATTATGGCTCGCCCACGTCGTGACGGGTTTGAGCTGAAGTCGGTGCGTGGCTCGCATCATCGGTTCACTCACCCAGCTTCGCGGAGGACCGTCATTGTCGTTCATCCGAAGCGGGACTTGCCTCGTGGGCACGGTCCGCGCGATCTATAGACAGGCGGGCTGGGAATTCGACTGAATGAGATGATGCCCCACTATATCGCCTTGATCCATAAGGATGCGGACAGCTGTTTCGGCGTCTCCTTTCCCGACGTCGCCGGTGTGATCACCGCAGGCGACACGATCGATGAGGCGATGCGGCATGCGGCCGACGTGCTGATGTTCGCCGCTGCGGAGTGGAGCGAGCATAGCGCAGGTCCGTTTCCTCCGCCGCGCACCATCGATGAATTGCGCGGCGACCCTGAGTTCGTGGCCGATGCCGAGGATGCGATCATTGCCGCCATCCCTTTAGAGGCACGGCTTGGCGAAGCCGCCGAATAGTCGCCCGATCCCATCTCGCTCCACCGCGCCCGCGCCGGGCCGAAGGGAGGCACAACCAGCGCGTCGCTGTGATATCAGGGATCGGAACCCATGACATCGCCGGATGCCGCCTGCGGGCGGCGAGGGCCGGTCCATTCAAATATGTGAGGCTGAGGTGAGCGGGCCGCCATGACAAAAATCAAGTTCGACCATTGCGTGATCCGCGTCACCAACTGGGGCGCCTCGAACATGTTCTACCGCGACGTACTCGGAGCCGAGGTCGTCACCCAGGGAGAAGGCTGGGCCTACCGCTTCGGCGACATGCAGCTCAACTGTCACGGGCCGGGGGTCGATCCCTCGCCGGTGGCGAAACGGCCGGTGCAGCCCGGCGGCAGCGATATCTGCTTCGAGTGGCCCGGCCCGGTCGAGGATGCGATGGCGTATCTCGCGTCGCATGGTGTGGCGGTCGAGCTCGGACCCGTGACCCGACGTGCAACGCGCGGGCGAGGCCGAAGCGTCTATTTCCGCGATCCGGACGGATCGCTGCTCGAGCTGATTTCTTACGCGGACAGCGGCAAGCAATCCTGACTCAATGTTCGAGTAGCCGCCGATGAAGCTTAGGTCCCCTTTCCGCGCCGCCGCCCCCGCCGACGCGCCGGCGCTCGCCGATCTGGTGGAGATGGCGAGCGAAGGGCTTGCATCTTACCTATGGTCGAAGATGGCGGAGCCCGGCGAAGATGTGTGGGAGGTCGGCCGCCAGCGCGCGCAGCGCGACGAGGGCAGCTTCTCCTACCGCAACGCAATCGTGCTGGAGGATGCGGGGCGAGTCGTTGCGGGCCTCGTCGGCTATCCGCTGCCGGACGAACCCACGCCGATCGATTACGATGCGATGCCGCCGATGTTCGTGCCGCTGCAGGAGCTGGAGAACCTCGCGCCGCGAACCTGGTACGTGAACGTGCTCGCCGCCTATCCCGCCGAAAGAGGCAAGGGGCACGGCACGCGCCTTCTCGGGATGGCGGATGAATTGGCGGCGGAGACCGGGTGCGACGGGCTCAGCCTCATCGTGTCGGACTCCAATTTTGGCGCCCGCCGCCTCTACGAACGCTGCGGCTACCGCGAGGTGGCCGCCCGGCCGATGGTGAAGGAGGGTTGGAAAAACCCCGGCGCGAACTGGGTCCTGCTCACCAAGCCGGTCTGATTTCGGAGCGCCGGCTCCGGCGTGACAGACGTCAGCGGGCGAGCGGGGTGCCCTTGTATATGTCGGAAAGGCGGGCCTCGAAGCCGAACGCGGGAAGCTTGAGCACCTCCTCGAGCGAGCGGAAGTCGGTCCTCGCCCAGCCGGTTTCGCGTGCGTACATCGCGACGTTCACCGTGTCCTGATCGACTGTCAGACAGTAGAGGTTGTCGGGGTGGCGTTGATAAAGCTCGACCTTTCGCTCGATCATCTCCGCCGTGTTCGAAGGGGAGATCACTTCGGCGATGAGAAAGAATTCGTCGGCGTAGCGCTCGAAGGTGGCGTCAGCCGCGATAACGAGCAGGTCCGGCTCCGGGTTGAAGTCCGCGATGTCCGGAATGCGCACGCCCATCTCGTAGAGTACCTCCAGCTCGGGCCGGAAGCGAGCCAACGCCGCGTCCAGTAAAAGCAGCAGGTTCTTTGAAATCTTCTGATGCGGTCGCGTCGCTGGAACCATCATCATGGCAAGCCCATCCACCAGCTGCCAGCGCTCCTCGTCCGGCCGCGTCATGTAGAAATCGAGGAACTGGTCGGCGCTCCACAGGCCGGATGACGTATGCTCCGGCCCGGCCCGTTTGGCGACTGCCGTCAATGCAGCGTCTCCCTCATTCTTTGTCCTTCAGCCGATAGCGCCCCGTCTCGGGGTCCCGCTCGAGCGTATCGGTCGGACGCGAGCGCACGGCATCCAGTTCGCGCTCGACGCGCGCCATTTCACGCTTCAGCGCCTTCCAGGCGTACCAGCCGCCTATAAGGACGGCGCCGATGATGACGAGCTGCGGCATGGCGGCGTTATAACCGATATCGCTCCCAGAGTGCACGCTCGTCGGCTTCCGCCAATACGCTCTCCGCGAAGGCGGATCCCGCCGCCGCCGCGATGCCGATGCCCTTGCGCGCAAACAGGCTCCGCTCGGCCGAGAAGAGCTTCAGCCGCACCTTCTCGCCGTATTTCTCCCTGAGCACCGTCCTCAGCTCGCCGGTCCGGTCGGCGAGGCCGAGCGAGACGGCCGTCGTCCCCGACCAGAACATCCCCGAAAAAATGTCCTCCTCCTTGTCCTTCGCGAGGACGTCGCCGCGCCGCGTGCGCACGATCTCGATGAAGTGGTCGTGCACCTCCTCCTGGATGGCGCGCAGGCGCTCCACGTCCTCCGGCTTCTCCGGCTGGAACGGATCGAGGATGACCTTGGCTTTCCCCGACGTGTAGACGCGCCGCTCGACCCCGATCTTCCGCATCGCCTCGACGAAGCCGAAGCCGGCGGTGACGACCCCGATCGAGCCGACGATCGAGGCCGGGTCGACGACGATCTCATCGCCGGCGCAGGCGATCATGTAGCCGCCCGACGCGCAGACATCTTCGGCGAACACGATGACCGTCTTTTCCTTCTCCTCCGCCAGCGCCCGGATGCGCTTGTAGATGAGGTGCGACTGCACCGGCGAGCCGCCGGGCGAATTGATCAGGAGCACGACGGCAGGCGCCGATTTGACGGCGAACGCCTTCTTCAGAAGCGGCGACACGCCGGCGAGCGTCAGGCCGGATTGGAAGCGCGAGATGCGTCCGATCGTGCCCGCCAGCCGCACCACCGGCACCAGCGGCGCGCCATAGCCGGGCAAGATGCGCTGCAGCCCGTTCCGCAGCCGTTCGGCCAGACCCGCGTTCCGGTTTGGTATATCGGTCATCGAAGCAAGATGGCCCGCCGCACGGCGAATCGCCAGCCCCGTCGGTGCGAGTTACATCGCGAGTTCCGCCTCGCCCCGCAGAATCGCCTCCGCCTCGCGCGTCCAGCTTCCGTCCGGCTGGTGCAGCGTCAGGCCCGGCAGAAGCGCGAGCGGGGTTCGCCGGCCGCGCCGCGCACGGATGACGATGCGGATCGCGGCATCGCCGGCGGCGGCGCGCACCGGGAGGAGGCGGATGTCGCCGAACCGGCCGGAAAGCGCCGCGAGCACTTCCGGCAGGGCGGCCGCGCGATGAATGAGGCCGAGGCGGCCGCCGTGCTTCAGAAGCAGCGCGGCGGTCGCGCACCACGCCGCGATCAGGCCGTCCGCCGCCAGATGCGCGGCCCGCCGGGCGGCATGCGGCGAGGGCCGCATCCGCTCCGCAGCGTTGAATGGCGGGTTCATCAGCACCCAGTCAACGCCCCGGACGCCGAGGCCGATCGCCTCTCTCAACGCCGGACCGTCGGCGGCATCGCCGCAAAGCAGCCGGGCCCGCGCCGCGAAAGCCGCATTCTCGGGCCGCTGCAGCGCCGCATCGCCGAGGGCGACGAGGTCCGGATCGCGTTCGATCCCGACCACCGAAAGCGCCGGCGCGCGGGCGGCGGCGGCGAATCCCGCCGTGCCGACGCCGGCGCCGAGATCGATGGCATGCCCGGAAGAAGCGGCGGGGACCAGCGCCTGGAGGAGCGCCGCGTCGAGGCCGGCGCGATGGCCGCTCGGCGGCTGGATCAGGGCGACCCGTCCGCCGAGGAAGGCGTCGAGCGTCGGTGCGCCGCCGGGCATCGCCGTCTCGGCGCTCACGACAGCTCGCCGGCGAGCCCCGCCTCGGCCAGCAGGCGGCGTGCGCTTTCGTGCTGCCGCGTTGCCACCAGCATGCGCCGCGGCAGGATGCCGAGCGAGCCCT